>NZ_BCYU01000051.1 GCF_001598355.1 Sphingomonas asaccharolytica NBRC 15499 | reverse complement strand
GGGGGCCATCCACCGCTGACCTCCTGGCTTGTTGCTCTTTCGTCGCGGGCCCCCTCCACCATCGCTGCGCGATGGTCCCCCTCCCCGTTCCGGGGAGGATCTTATCGCCTCAGCCCCCGGTCAGTTTCTTCATGATCGACATCGACTGTTCATTGCCCGATTGCGGGGTCAGTTCGCCGGCGCGATCGGTGATCTCGGCCCAATGCGCTGCAACGCCCTCGGGTGACAGCTCATCGCCGGTCAGCAGCTTGCCTTGGGTCAGCGTGACATAGGCCGCCTGGAACACCCCGGCGCCAGCGCCGACAATGGCATTGGTCGGCGCGTCCTCACTGACCAGATAGAGCGCGGCGGGGGCGACCTTCTCGGGCGCGAACGCCTTGAACGCCTCGGCCGGGAACAGATCCTCGGTCATCCGCGTGCCCGCGGTCGGGGCGATCGTGTTGACCTTGATGTTGTACTTGGCGCCTTCGAGGTAGAGCGTCTTCGTCAGCCCCGCGAGCCCGAGCTTGGCGGCACCGTAATTGGCCTGGCCGAAATTGCCGAACAACCCAGTCGACGACGCGGTCATCAGGATGCGGCCATAGGCCTGTTCACGCATCGTCGCCCACACCGCCTTAGTGCAATTGGCCGACCCGTTGAGGTGGACGTCGACGACGAACTTGAAATCGGCCGGCTCCATATTGGCAAAGCTCTTGTCGCGCAGCACGCCGGCATTGTTGATCAGTATATGGACGCCGCCCCAGGCTTCCTTGGCCTTGGCGACCATCTCGACCATCTGTTCATATTCGGTGACGCTGCCGCCGTTCGACATCGCCTCGCCGCCCGCGGCCTTGATCTCTTCGACCACCTTGAGCGCGGCGTCCGAGTGACCGGTGCCATCGCGCGCGCCGCCCAGATCGTTGACGACGACCTTCGCGCCGCGTGCCGCCAGCGCCAACGCATATTCGCGGCCTAAGCCGCCGCCTGCGCCGGTAACGATGGCGACCTTGTCGTCGAAACGGATGCTCATGAAGTGCTCCCTAAATGGTTTGAGCGCTTCCTAGCCAAAGGCGCGCGTCGTGCAAGCCCGCCATACCGTAGACACGAAAAACCCGGCGCGGGTTGTGCCGACCCGCGCCGGGAAAGGGGAGCTTGCGACCCGTCTTATGCGGTTATTTGGGATCGTGCCGTTGTACGCACTTGTCGAATTGGCCGCGCTTGCACGGCGGATAGCTGGCCAGTGGTGCGGGCGGCGGGAAGGCGACGTTGGGAGGCGGTGCCTCCTTGAATACGATGGTAGCCCCTGGCGGCGGGGGCGGCGCCGGTGGTGGCGCATAACCGCCAGGAGGGGTCTCCGCGGTCGTATCGGTGGTTGCGGGCGATGGCGCCGATTGCGGCGTTTCCTGCGCCAAAGCTGGCACCGCCAACATAATGGCGGAGGCAAAGACGATCAGCCTCATACCGATCTCCTCGAAGGTCGCCCGGGGCAGGCGTCTGCCTACCCCGGTCGACGCAACAAACGGCCGATTATTTGCCGTGCGGCCGCGGCGTCGAATGCAGGCGCTCGCCCCGTGCGTTGGAGCGCTCCATACAATGATCGACCACGGTCTTTGTGCACATCGGCACATCGGCGCCGGTAGCGGGCGCCGCCGCGTCCGGAAGCGGTTGCACGACCGGCGTCGACGGCCCCATGGTCATCGTCGCCGGGCCGGCCGGCGGCCCGGGGGGAGCCGGCATCGGCGCGGCAGCCGGCGCGCTGGCATCGGGTGCAGGCGCCGGGGCGGTCTGCGGATCGGGTGGCGGCGCTGGCGTATTCTGCGCGATCGCGGGCATCGCGATCATGGCGGCCGCCGCAGCAAGGAATAACTTCATGCGAATCTCCTGGTTCTGCACGATCTTCCGTGACCCGACCCAAACGCGCCGCACGCGAATTGGCTCCCTCGTTTCGGATGCGATTCTTTACGCCCCTGAATCGAGGGCATAACCCGCCGATCGCACCGTGCGGATGACGTCCGGCCGGTCGCCGCGATTGATCGCTTTGCGCAGGCGCCGGATGTGGACGTCGACTGTGCGGCTCTCGATGTCGCTATCATGTCCCCACACCGCGTCGAGCAGGCGCTCTCGGCTGAACACCCAGCCGGGATGTTCGAGGAAGTGCTTGAGCAGGCGGAATTCGGTCGGGCCGAGCGGCACGACTTCGCCGCTGCGGCGGACTTTGTGCCCCACCGTATCCATCTCGATATCGCCATAGGTCAGCTGCTCGCCGGCCAGCGCCGGACGCACGCGGCGCAGCACCGCGCCGACCCGCGCGACCAGCTCGCGCGGAGAGAACGGCTTGGTGACGTAATCGTCGGCGCCGGTTTCCAGCCCGCGAACGCGATCCTCTTCTTCACCGCGCGCGGTGAGCATGATGATCGGGATGTTCGCGGTCTCGGGCATGCGGCGCAGACGCCGGCACACTTCGATTCCCGACAGTCCCTCGACCATCCAGTCGAGCAGGACGATATCGGGCGTGGCTTCCTTGGCGAGCAGCAACGCCTCTTCGCCGTCGGGCGTGTGCGCGACTTCGAAATCCTCGCGCTTGAAATGATAGACCAGCAATTCCGCCAGCGCGGCGTCGTCTTCAACCAGCAACATCTTGGCGCGTGCCATCACATTTCCCCTGACTTGCCGCGCTCACGCTCGGTCATTTGCGTGCCGGTGGCGGCGAAATAAATCATCTCGGCGACGTTGGTAGCGTGGTCGCCGATCCTCTCCAGGTTCTTGGCGACGAACAGCAGGTGCGCGACCTGACCAATCGTCGCGGGATTTTCGACCATATAGGTCACCAGCATGCGGAAGATGCTGTCGTAGAAATCGTCCAGCGCCTGGTCGCGCATGCAGACGTCGACCGCCGCCTGCTGATCGCGCGCAGCAAAGGCGTCGAGCGCGTCGTGCACCATTTCGGCCGCCATCTTGCCCATCGCCGGGATGACCGAGATCGGCTCGATGCGGTGCTCGCTTTCGATCATCGGCACGCGCTTGGCGATATTCTTGGCATAATCGCCGATCCGTTCGATCACGCCGGCGATCTTCAAGGCGGCGACCACTTCGCGCAAATCGTTGGCCATTGGCGCGCGCAGCGCGATGATGCGGACCGCCAGCGTCTCTACCTCGGCCTCGATCACGTCGATCTGCTTGTCGGCGAGGCGGACTTGCTGCGCGAGGTCGAGATCCACTCGTTGCAACGCGTTCATCGCATCGTGAATCGCGCGCTCGGCCAGCCCGCCCATCTGGCTGATCAGGCCGCGCAGCTGGCCGATCTCGTCGTCAAAGACCTTGACCGTATGTTCCTGGCCGGTTGCCATTCGCTCAAACTCCTCAGCCATAACGGCCGGTGATGTAATCGCGCGTCCGCTCTTCGCGCGGGTTGGTGAAGATGTCCGAGGTCTGACCGTACTCGACCAGCTGGCCGAGGTGGAAGAAGGCCGTGCGTTGCGACACGCGCGCGGCCTGCTGCATATTGTGCGTGACGACGACGATCGCGTAGCGGCCCTTGAGCTCGTGGATCAACTCTTCGATCTTGGCGGTGGCGATCGGATCGAGCGCCGAGCACGGCTCGTCCATCAGGATCACTTCGGGATCGACCGCGATCGCGCGCGCGATGCACAGCCGCTGCTGCTGGCCGCCCGACAACGCGGTGCCGCTGTCCGACAGGCGATCCTTGACCTCGCCCCACAGGCCGGCACGTGCCAGCGAGCGCTCGACGATGCGGTCCATATCGGCCTTGGACGAGGCCAGGCCGTGGATGCGCGGGCCGTAAGCGACATTTTCGTAGATCGACTTGGGGAAAGGGTTGGGCTTCTGGAACACCATGCCGACGCGGGCGCGCAACTGGACCACGTCCATTTCGCGCGCATAGACGTCCTCGCCGTCCAGCCGGATATCGCCTTCGACCCGCGCCGAGGCGATGGTGTCGTTCATCCGGTTGAGCGTGCGAAGAAAAGTCGACTTGCCGCAGCCCGACGGGCCGATGAACGCGGTCACCTTGTCCTGGTCGATGTCGATCGACACGTCGCTGATCGCTTGCGTCGCGCCGTACCAGACGCTGACGTTCTGCGCGCTCATCTTGTGATCAATCGAGGTTTTGTTGTCGGTCACCAGCGGGTCTCAAAACGGTTGCGAAGGTAGATGGCGACGCCGTTCATCGCCAACAGGAAGACGAGCAGGACGATGATCGCGGCCGAGGTCTTCTCGATGAAGCCGCGGCTGACTTCGTCCGACCACAGGAAGATCTGGACGGGGAGCACCGTCGAGGGATCGGTCAGCTTGCCCGGCGGCGTGGCGATGAACGCGCGCATCCCGATCATCAGCAATGGCGCGGTTTCGCCCAGCGCGCGGGCCATGCCGATGATCGTGCCGGTCAAAATACCCGGCAGCGCGAGCGGCAAAACGTGGTGGAAGACGACCTGGACCGGGCTGGCACCGAGCGCGAGCGCGGCGTCGCGGATCGACGGCGGTACTGCCTTGATCGCGTTGCGGCTGGCGATGACGATCACCGGCATCGTCATCAACGCGAGCGTCAGCCCGCCGACCAATGCGGCGGAGCGCGGTAGCTGGAAGGTGTTGAGGAACACTGCCAGGCCGAGCAGGCCGAAGATGATCGACGGCACCGCGGCAAGGTTGTTGATCGATACTTCGATCAGGTCGGTCCAGCGGTTCCGCGGCGCATATTCCTCGAGATAGAGCGCCGACAGCACCCCGATCGGGAAGGCGAGCGCCAAGGTCACCAGCATCGTCAGCAACGATCCCTTGAGCGCGCCCCAGATACCGACCGCGGTCGGATCGGTCGAATCCGATCCCGACAGAAATCCCCAATTGAAGCCGGTGCGCAATTGTCCGGCGTCGGTCAGCAGCTGCGCGCGATCCTCGGCCAAGGGAGTGCCATCTGCCTTGGCGGCGGTGTCGATGTCGCTGGCGGCGGGCAGCCACAATCTTGCCCGGCCGATCGCCAGTCGAGGATCGGCCTTGAGCGCCTGGCGTACGATCGTGTCGGCGCCGTCTGAGAACAACGCCGGCCCCTCGGTGCCGTATTGTGCGGCTGCGGCGCGATCGACCACCGCGTCGAGCTCCGCGCCGGCGAGCGCGAGATCGGCGCCCGGCCCCTTGATCCGATCCGGCGTCAGACCGAGTCCGGCGGCCGGAAAATCGATCGGCAGCGCGATCTCGGTCGTCACGAAGCCGCGCGCGCCGTTGGCCACCATCGTCACGAGCAAGAACAACAGGAAACTCACCGACAGCACGATCGCCGCCAGGCCGAACAGCCGGAAGCGGCGCTCGGCGGCGTAGCGGCGGCGGACGCGCCGCTCCATCTGTGGATTCTTCCAGTCGGTCGGCACGCGTTCGGCCGCGGCGGGATCGAGCGGCCTATTCATAAGCTTCCCGATAGCGTTTCACGACGGTCAGCGCGATGATGTTGAGCAGCAAGGTGATGACGAACAGCGTCATCCCCAGCGCGAACGCGGCCAGCGTCTTGGGGCTGTCGAAACTCGCTTCGCCGGTCAACAGGTCGACGATCTGCTTGGTGACCGTGGTCGCCGAATTGAACGGATTGAGGCTGATCGTTGCCGCGCCCGAGGCGGCCATCACAACGATCATCGTCTCGCCGATCGCCCGGCTGATCGCGAGCAGCACGCCGCCGACCACGCCGGGCAAGGCGGCTGGCAGCAGGACGCGGCTGATCGTCTCGCTCGGCGTCGCGCCCATCGCCAGGCTGCCGTCGCGCATCGCCGCCGGTACCGCGGCGATGGCGTCATCGGCCATCGACGAGACGAACGGGATGATCATCACGCCCATTACCAGTCCCGCCGCCAATGCGCTTTCGGAGGTCGCGTTGGGAATGCCGATCGCCACGCCCAATTGGCGCAGTGCCGGCCCGACGATCAGCGCGGCGAAATAACCATAGACCACGGTCGGCACGCCCGCGAGGATCTCCAGCGTCGGCTTCATCCACCTACGCAGGCGAGGCGAAGCATATTGCGTCAGATAGATCGCGCTCATCAAGCCGAACGGGATCGCCACCAGCATCGCGATCACCGCGCCGATAAAGAACGTTCCCCAGAACAACGGCACCGCGCCCAAGCTCGCGCCGGGGTTTCGAGGGTCGACGACCTGCGGACTCCAACGCATGCCGAACAGGAAATCGGTGATCGGCACGGTGCCGAAGAAGCGCGCGCTTTCGACCAATAGAGAGGCGACGATGCCGATCGTCGTCAGGATCGCGATCAGCGAGGCAGCGAGCAGGCCGGCCATCACGATCCGCTCGATCCTAGTCCGTGCGTTGAAGCCGGGACGGATACGCAGGAAAGCGAACGCGCCACCGGCAAGACCAAGCAGCAAGGCGGTCGCGCCGCCGATCCAGCCATAACGGGCCTGTTCGATGGCGTAAGCCGGGGCGAGCTGGGTCGAGATGGCGTTGAGCGGCGTGCGGTGGCGATCACTGGCGATCGCGCGCGCCTCCGACAGGATTGCCGCGCGCTCGAAGCCGGGCGGCGGGAGTTGCGCCGCTGCCGGCGTCTTGAGCACGGCGTCGGTCGCCAGGCCGGGCGCGCACGCTCCCCAAACCGCGAGGAACAGCAAAGGAGGCAATATGGTCCACATCGCGGCAAACGAGCCATGATGGCGCGGCAGGGACGAGAAGCGTTGCCCCGGCACCTTGCGGAATGCGATCGCGCGGACGCGCCCCGACAGCCAGGCGATCAGCCCGAGCCCAGCGACCAGGAAAAGGAGCGCAAGGGTCGGCAATTCAGCTCAACGTCTTCGGGTCGAGCAGTGTCTGGCGCTGCACGATCGCCGTCGAGCGCGCGCGCACGTCGGCGGGTGCAGAGATCAGCCCGCGGCGAACCAGCGGCCCGTCAGGCGCCCAGGCCTGGGCATAGGCATTGAGGAACGCCTTCAGGTTCGGGATCGCGCTGAGATGCGCTTTCTTGACGTAGAGGAACAGCGGCCGCGATCCCGGATAGCGACCGCTCGCGATCGTTTCGTAAGTCGGCTCGATGCCGTTGAGCGGCACGCCATTCAGCCGGTCCTTATTCTCCTCCAGATACGAATAGCCGAAGATGCCGATCGCGTTGGGATTGGCCTGGAGTTTCTGGACGATCAGATTGTCGTTCTCGCCGGCGTCGATATAGGGCCCGTCGTCGCGCACGCGGGTGCAGGTCTTGGCGAAATCGTCCGGGCGCGTCTCGCGGATCGCGGTCATGCCCGGCATCATCTGTTCGCAGCCGCGCGCCAGGATCAGCTCGGCGACGGCGTCGCGCGTGCCGCTGGTCGACGGCGGGCCGTAGACCTGGATGGCGATCGCCGGCAGCGTCGGGTTGACGTCGTGCCAGGTTTTGGCACGATTGGGCTGACCGCCGGGCTCGGCCGCCAGCGCCCTGTAGAGGTCGATTGGGGTCAGTTGCAGCTTGGGCCCCTCATTGGCTTCCGCGAAAGCGACGCCGTCCAGCCCGATTTGGATTTCCAGCAACTCGCTTGCGCCGTTCGCCGCGCAGGTCCGATATTCGCTTGCCTTGATCCGCCGACTGGCGTCGGCGATGTCGGGATATTGGCCGCCCAATCCCTTGCAGAACAGGTTCAGCCCGCCGCCGGTGCCGGTCGACTCGATCACTGGCGCCGGCACCCCGGGATTGGCCGCGACGAATTGTTCGGCGACCAGGGTGGTGAAGGGATAGACGGTAGACGATCCGACCACGCTGATCCGGTCACGCCCGGCGCCCGCCAGCGCCGCCTGGTCCTGGCACGCAACCAGCAATAGGGATGCCGCGCCGACGAGCGCGATCGAGCGAATCATGATGGGCCTTCCCGCCGGGGCGACTCGCCCCTTGCCAGCGCGCTATCACGCCGGTTTCGGGCCCTCTGTGACAGTCGCGTTACCCTTTGATGACAACGCGGCCGGTAGCAGGATCGTCACCACCGTTCCACGACCCACCTGGCTAGCGATATCCAGCCTGCCGCGATGGCGTTCAACGATGTGCTTGACGATCGCGAGCCCCAGGCCGGTGCCGCCCAACGCGCGGCTGCGCCCAGAATCGACGCGGTAGAATCGCTCGGTCAGCCGCGGAATATGTTCGGGCGGAATGCCGTCGCCCTCGTCGCCGACCGACAAGCGGACCATGTTGCTGGCATCGCGCCACAGCTTGACCGTCACCGGCGTTCCGGCACGGCCATACTTCATCGCGTTGCCGATCAGATTATGCAGCGCCTGGCTCAGCTGGATGCGATCGCCGCCGACCGGTGGCACATTGGCGGCGATGTCTGCGACGATTTCGGCCGCACGCCCATCCGCGCTGTCCATCAATTCCGAATGAACTTCCGAAACCAGGTCGGCGAGATCGACCGAGGCATCGGGCAGGCGGTATTTCTCGGCCTCGATCCGGCTGAGCGAGATGAGGTCCTCGACCAGCCGCTGCATCCGCCGGGCTTCGTCGGCCATGACCTTGAGGAAACGGTCGCGCATCGCCGGATCTTCGCCCGCGCCATCGGCCAGCGTCTCGGCAAAGCCGAGGATCGACGCGAGCGGCGTGCGCAATTCGTGGCTGGCATTGGCGACGAAATCGACCCGCATCCGCTCGGCGGCATAGCTGCGCGTCTGGTCGATCAGATGCGCGACCCGCCGCCCGTCGGGCAGATCGGTGACGCGCAATTCCCAACGCTGGTCGAGCGTGCCGAGGCCGACGAGGTTGATCGCCTCGGATGAACCCTCACCGACTGGCGCGGTCAACCGCTCGGCGGCGGCCGGGTGGCGGATCGCGAGCCGCACGTCCTGGCCGGTGATGTGGTTGCCGAGCACATCGCGCGCGGCGCCATTGGCTTCCTCGACCCGGCCGCCGGCGATGACGAGCACCGGCTCGACGATCGCCTCGAGCACCGAGCCCAATCGCGCCGGCGCGGGCGCGGTACCGATATCGGTTTCGGCCGGTGCCGCCGGGCTGGGATCGACGCCCAGCGTCACGAGCGCGGCGATGATCGCCCCGACCAGTGTCACCAGCGCGCTCGCCACGTCGCCCGACAGGACGAACACGCCGATTGCCGCCACCAGAGCGGCGAGCATGCCGAGCATGAAGCGAGGGCCGAAGCGGGTCGTCATTGCCGGTGGTTCCTAGGGCGTGCGCCAGTCAGCGGCAATGCCCGCACCCACCGCGCGCGGTAACCATTTCATCGGCTTGCCAGTCGCGCGCTAATGTGAAAGGCGTCTCAACCATGGACGAGAACACGACCGATCGTCAGGCGAACGAACTGCAGCCGACGCGCCGCCGCGCGCTGATGCTCGGCGCGGCAACCGCGTCGGTCGTCATCTCGATCCGCCCTGCGCTCGCGCAGACCAATGCATCGGTGCTGACCTGCGAAATCCCGGTGCCCGATGCCGGCCGGGCTGGCATGTACGTCTCGGCCGACGGGTCGCTCGTACCCAACGGCACCAAGGACGCCTTTCCCGGCGCGACCAAGCCATTCAAGGCGGAGGATGTCCGCACCGCGCTCAATGGCGGTACCTTGCCGGGTACGACCGACGCGCAGAGCCGCGCTTACACCGCCTATATCCGCCGCCTGCAGCATGGCACCGCCGGCTTCACCTGCTTCGCCTCGCTGCAGATGCCGCGCGGCTGAGCCGCCGGACGTCGGGAGATGGCGACCCTCTATCGCGCCGCATCGTCCGACAGCCTGATCGTGGCGCCGATCGATGTGCTCACTGCCATCTATCATCGCGCCTCGGGGCAGACGCATCTGATGGCGTCGCCGGCGCCTGAAATCCTCGAAGCGCTCGCCGACGCGCCGCTCGATGCTGGGGCATTGCTGGCGAAATTGCGTGTCGATTACGATCTGGTCGATGCCGATCCCGAAGCGCTGATCGCGCGGCTCGACGAGTTGGTCGAAACGGGGCTCGTCGAGCGGCGATGAGGCACGTTTTCTCGGTCGCGATCGGCCCGGTCGGCTTCCGCCTCGGGTCGGACTGGCGCGGGCCGGTCGCCGCGCTCGAGCGACTCTACGCGAGCTATCCCGGGCCTCAGGATGGTATCGCCGATTTCACCGTGCGATTGTTCGCCGACCGACCCTGGCGGCGGATCTTTCGCCCCAAGGTGATGATCGGCGGCGACTTCGTTCTGCCCGAAGCAGCACCGCTCAGCCTCGAACACGGCTTGCTCGCCGCCGAGATGGCGATGAATCTGCAGATGGCACTCGGCCAACGGCGCTATCTGCTGCTCCATGCTTCGGCGGTCGAACGCAATGGCAAGGCGCTGGTCATGACCGGGCTGTCGGGCGCGGGCAAATCGACGCTCGCTGCCTTGCTGATGACGCGCGGCTGGCGGTTGATGGGTGACGAGTTCGCGCTGCTCGATCCGGCAACCGGGCTGATCCACGCCTTTCCGCGTCTTATCAGCCTGAAGAACGAAGCCATCGGTGTGATGCAGGGGGCAGCGCCTGACGGCATGTTCGGTCCATTGCTCGCCGATACGCCAAAGGGCGCGATCCGCCATTTGGTACCCGACGAACGATCGGTCGCCGCGATGCTCGAGCCCGCGCGGCCGGCGCTGATCCTGTTTCCCACCTTCGGACATGACGCCGCGACGCGAGAGGTCGCGCCCAGCGAGGTGTTCGTCCGCCTGACCCAAGCGTCGACCAATTACGTCGCGCTCGCCGAGCGCGGCTTCACGGCGTTGACGCGCTTGGTGGCTGAGACTCCTGCGCGCGCGATCGACTATCCCGACACCGAAAGCGCGATCGCGCAGGTCGAGGCATTATGGGCCTCGCTCTAGACGGCCGCCTCCTGGCGCGGGCGCTGGCCGATCCTGCGTCGGTCGCGACGCTCGATAGCGCGGGCTGGCAGGCATTGCTGACCATGGCGCGCGCCGAGTTGCTGAGCGCGACACTGGCGCATCGGCTCGATGGCATCGCCAAGCCGGCGGCGGCGCAGCGTTTCCTCGACGACGCCAAGGCGTCATGCGCGCAGGGGCGCCTCGTCGCCTTGTGGGAAGTCGAGATGGCGCGCCGCGCGCTCGGCGATCTCGGCGTGCCGGTCGTCCTGCTCAAGGGCAGTGCGTTCATCGCCGCGGGGCTGGCGGCGGGGCAGGGGCGGTTCGTCGGCGATCTCGACATCCTGGTGCCGCGCGCCGAACTCGATCGCGTCGAAGCGGCGTTGCTCGGTGCGGGGTGGGAATGGGTCAAGCCCGACCCTTATGACGACGCTTATTATCGCCGCTGGATGCACGAACTGCCGCCGCTGATCCATCGCGTGCGCGACCGCATGATCGACGTCCACCACACGATCCTGCCGCCGACCGCGCGCCCGACGCCGGATGCCGATGCGCTGATTGCCGACAGCATCGCGTTGCCGAACGGGCTGCACATGCTCAACTCAGACGACATGATCTGCCACGCCGCCGCGCATTTGTTCGCCGATGGCGATTTGTCGGGCGGGATGCGCAATCTGTGGGACATCCACCGCCTGGTCGACGACTTCGGCATCGCCGGTCTGGCCGAGCGTGCGCGGCGACACGGTTTGGCGCCGGCGGTGCGCCGTGCGCTCCGGCTGTCCCATGCGCTGTACGACACGCAATTGCGCGACGGCTGGGCGCGATCGGGAAGCGATGACGACCTATATCTGCGCAGGCTGACGGCGCGTGATGGCTGGGGGCGGCAGACCCGGCCGGTCACCCGGCTCGGCTTCTATGTGCGCTCGCATTGGCTGCGCATGCCGCCGCTGATGCTGGCGCGGCACCTCTGGACCAAATGGCGCAAACAGGCGGGCTGACGACCACCGGATCGCGATGATATGAAGCGACGATTCGGGGGAGATCATCATGACCAGAAAGTGGATTGCCCTGGCGATCGCCGGGTTGTGCGTGGGGAGCGGCGCGGCCTGGGCGGAAAGCGCGCAGATGCGGGGCAAGTTTCCGGCCAATGTCCGCGAGGCGGATTTGCTCGAAAACGTCGTGGTCGATCGCTTCAACGGCCGCGACGCGCGGCAGTTCGAGGCGGCACTGGAACAGGCGATCGGCGTCCCCGCCGGCCGGCCAGATGGGGTGCTTTCCGGCGGCGTCACCACCGGAGTCGAGGAAAGCAAATATCAGGGCAATGAGGAACGCTGCGTCGAGTGGAAGGATGGCAAGCAGGACGGCACCTGCACCAAGCGCGCCAAGGTCGACCTGCCATGCATCCGCCGCGTCATCGACCTGACCGTCAGCGTCCGCCTGCTTCGCGTGGCCGACAACATGCCGGTCTGGTCCGACAACAAGCCGTCGCGTGACGAGACGACTTGGTGTCAGGGCAAGGCGCCGTGGCGCACCACCGAGGAAGCGGTGTCGGCGATGATCAATGATCTGGCGCAAAAGATCCGCCTCGACGTACGGCCGCGCTGGGAAACCTACAAAGTCCGCTTTCGCGAGGATCGCGACGGCATGCCCAAGGACATCGGCAGCGAGTTCAAGGAAATCGTGAAGCTGTCGAACCGCGATGTGGCCTCGGCGTGCCGGCAATGGGCCGAGCTCAACGGCCGCCTGCCCAACCATCCGTCTGTACTCTACGATCTCGGCGTGTGTGCGGAAGCGACTGGACGCTATGCTGATGCCCAGTCCCTCTATCGTTCGGCACAGGCGGCTCTGCCGAAGCGGTCGAGCGAGATGGCGGAGTCGGCGGATCGCGTCGCTCGTCTGATGATCGCCCGCGCCGACGATGAAGAACGGGCGCGGCGGCCAGGCAATCCGCGCTAGCCGCGCTGCCTGCGCTGCGGCAGACTGATCGCGATAGAGACAGGAGGGCGACGATGCGTTTCGCGATAATGGTGGCCGCCGCGGCGGCGCTGGTAGGCTGTTCGATGGGGCAGGACATGTCCGCCACTGATTCTGCGGTGGCCGATTTCCACGCCAAGCTGAACAACGGTCAGTTCGCGGCGATCGCCGCCGCGGCCGGACCGGAAATGAAGAATGGCGGCATCGATTTTCCCGCCTTTATCGAAAAGATCCACACCAAGCTCGGCACTTTCCGGTCGACCGCGCGGCAGGGGTTCAATGACAATATCAACAATGGCGATCACACGTTCACGGCCAGCTATGCCAGCGTCTATTCGAGCGGACCGGCGAGCGAGAATTTTGTCTATCGGTTGAACAGCGGGAAGCCGGTGCTGGTCGGTTATCACGTCGAATCGGCGGCTTTGCTCAAATAGTTGGCTGGGCCTTAGCCATGCGCGTGAGCGTCGGCAGCAAGTCGCGATAATCGGCGAAGACCGCATTGGCGCCTGGAACGCCACCGCCGTCCGGAGCGAACAGGGCGACCGGAACACCAGCAGCGCGCGCCGCGTCCACGTCGTAGATCGAGTCTCCGACAAAGGCTGCAGGTCCAGAGTTGCCGCACTTGCGCAACAGGAGATCGATCGGTGCGCGGTCCGGCTTCATCGCGACGAGACCCGGCGTATCGCCGCCGATGATGCAGCTGAAGCGATCGGTAAGGCCCAGGGCGTCGAGCAGTGCTAAGGAGAAGCGTTCGCGCTTATTGGTCACCACAGCCAAGGTGATCCCTAGCTTTCGCAGCGCATCCAGCGCCTCGAGCACGCCCGGAAAGGGGCGGGTATGGTCGACGATGTGTGCGGCATAAAAGGCAAGCATCTCGGGAAGCAGGTCGTCGAGCCGTTCGTCTCCGCCTGTCGCGGTCAGCGCCTGCTGCAGCATCACGCGCGACCCGCCGCCGATCATCGGCCGCACCTGCTCGATGGTCAGCGGCGGCCGCCCGATCTCCGCCAGCGCATGGTTCACCGCCGCCGCGAGGTCGGCGACACTGTCGACCAAGGTTCCATCGAGGTCGAAGCCGACCAGGCCAAAGGGGAAATCGTTCATCCCAACGCCGCCTGCCAGCAACGCTATGGAAAAGGCAATATGTTCGTGGCAGGGCGCTGGCCACGGAGACGCCTGCCATGACCAATCCAATCGCCGCGATCATCCTTGCCGCCGGCATGGGCACGCGGATGAAATCCGACCTGCACAAGGTGCTTCACCCGATTGCGGGTCGGCCGATGCTGCTCCATCTGATCGACAACGTGCAGGCGCTTGACGCGTCACGGATCGTCGTCGTCGCGGGTGCTCGGCGTGAGCAGGTCGAGGCGGCAGTGACCCCGCTCGGTGTCGAGGTTGCGATCCAGGCCGAGCAACTCGGGACGGGCCATGCCGTGCAGCAGGCCGAGTCAGCGCTCGCCGGCTTCGAAGGCGATGTGCTGATCCTTTACGGCGACGTGCCCCTGGTCTCCACCGCCACGATGGCGCGGATGATCGAGCGGTTGCGCGGCGACGGCGAGCCTAGTGTCGTGGTGCTCGGTTTCCGTCCCGCCGATGCTGCCGCTTATGGCCGTGTCATCGCCGATAAAGATGGCCGTATCGCGAAGATCGTCGAGTATAAGGACGCTTCGGCCGACGAGCGCGCGGTGACGCTGTGCAACTCGGGCCTGATGGCGGTGCGCTCGGCCGATCTGTTCCGGCTGCTTGCCCAAGTGACCAACGACAATGCCGCGGGCGAATATTATTTGACCGACCTCGCCGAACTGGCGGTGAAGGACGGACGCGGCGCGGTGGTGGTCGAGACTGCCGCCGATGAAGTGGCGGGCGTCAACAGCAGGGCCGAACTCGCCGCGGTCGATGCTAGTTGGCAGGAGAAGCGCCGCGTCCAGGCGATGGCCGAGGGGGCGACCTTAGTCGATCCGGCGACCGTCTGGTTCTCGTTCGACACGCAGGTCGGTCGCGACGTGCTGATCCAGCCCAACGTCTTCTTCGGTCCGGGCGTGTCCGTCGCCGACGGCGCAACAATCCACGGATTCAGCCATATCGAGGGCGCGACGATCGGCGCTGGGGCGGAAGTCGGTCCCTATGCACGGCTACGTCCCGGCGCGGTGCTCGGAGAGAAATCCAAAGTCGGCAATTTCGTCGAGGTCAAGAAAGCGGTGCTCGGCAAGGGCGCCAAGGCCAACCATCTGACCTATCTCGGCGATGCGGAGATCGGCGCGGGCGCGAATATAGGCGCGGGCACGATTACCTGCAATTATGATGGCTTCTTCAAGTATAAGACGGTGATTGGGGAGGAAGCGTTCATCGGCTCCAACTCGGCCCTGGTCGCGCCAGTCACGATCGGCGCCGGCGCGATCGTCGCGGCGGGATCGACGGTGACCAGGGATGTGGAACCCGACGCGCTTCGCCTCGTTCGCCCCGACCAGCAGACCAAGCCGGGTTGGGCGAAACGGTTCCGCGAGATGATGACCGCCAAAAAGAACGCGTCCAGGTAACGAATCCTTGATATGATATCGCGATATGATATCTAGATATCATGCGTACTCTTGTTGATATTCCCGACGACGATATCGAGTGGCTCGATCGCAAAGCCAGCGAGGAGGGTAAGTCGCGCGCGGCGGTATTGCGAGAAGCGGTATCGGCCTATCGCGCGGAAGCCAGCAAGGATTGGATCACGCGCGGCGCCGGTTATTGGAAGAATCGCCAGGATATCGGGGATGCGGTCGAATATCAGCGTGCGATGCGCGAAGATCGCGATAACGGCTGACCCGTGGCAGATCCGTTTTTCGATACCAATATCCTGATCGATTGGCTGTTCGACCGGCCGCAGGCGATCGGCGAACTCGCTCGCTATCAGAGGCATCGGATCAGCCGGGTCGTCTGGACCGAGTTGCTCGCGGGGGAACCGGTCGAGACGCGACGCGACGTGCAGGCGCTGCTCCACCCGTTCGAGGTCGTCGATGTGGATCAACGTATCGCACAGGCTGCGGCGGACATTCGCTATCGAACCGGGATGAAGCTGCTCGACGCGTTCATCCTGGCAACGGCGCAGGCCAACGGCGCGATCCTCGTGACGCGTAATACCAAGGATTTCCCGGCGACAATGCCAGGCATCCGCGTTCCCTATACTTTGTAAGAAAGCTCCCGAACCATGTGCGGAATCATCGGAATAGTTGGCAAGGAACAGGTTGCGGGTCGGCTGGTCGAAGGGCTGCGGCGGATGGAATATCGTGGCTATGATTCGGCCGGCGTCTGCACCGTACAGGACGGCCAGCTGATCCGCCGCCGCGCCGAGGGTAAGCTCAAGAATCTCGAGGCGGTGCTCGCCGCCGATCCGGCGCCGGGCACGACCGGCATCGCGCATACCCGCTGGGCGACGCATGGCGCGCCGACCACCTCAAACGCGCATCCGCACGCGACGAAGGAGGTCGCGCTGGTCCACAACGGTATCATCGAGAATTTCAAGCCGCTGCGCGAGGCGCTCCAGGCGCGCGGCCGCGTGTTCGAGAGCGAGACCGATACCGAAGTCGTCGCGCATCTGGTCAGCGAGCAGGTCGAGGCGGGCAAGTCGCCGCAAGAGGCAGTGAAGGGCGTTCTGCCGCAGTTGCGCGGCGCCTTCGCGCTGGCGATCGCCTTCCGTGAGCATCCCGAAATGCTGGTTGGCGCGCGGCTCGGGTCGCCGCTGGTCGTCGGCTATGGCGATGGCGAGACTTATCTCGGCTCGGATGCGCTGGCGCTGGCCGGGCTGACGCAGCGTATCGCCTATCTCGACGAAGGCGATTGGGTCGTCATCACCGCCGATGGCGCGCAGATTTTCGACGCGGAGAACAACCCGGTCGAGCGCGAGATCACGATTTCGGGCGCGACCGGCGCGATGATCGAGAAGGGCAATTACCGCCACTTCATGCTCAAGGAGATCCACGAGCAGCCGATCGTCGTCGCGCAGACATTGCGTTCTTACATTCGCGGCGTCGAGCAGACCGTCGCGCTGCCGCAGATGGATTTCGACCTGTCGACGGTGAAGCGCATCACCATCGTGGCGTGCGGCACCAGCTTCTACGCCGGCCTCGTCGCAAAATATTGGTTCGAGAGCTTCGCGCGCGTTCCCGTCGATATCGATGTCGCCAGCGAATTCCGCTATCGCGACCCGGTATTCGAGGATGGCGGTCTGTCGCTGTTCATCAGCCAATCGGGCGAGACCGCCGACACGCTCGCGGCTCTCCGCCATGCCAAGAAGGCCGGGCAAAAGATCGCCGTCGTCGTCAATGTGCCGACCAGCACAATGGCACGCGAGGCCGATCTGCTGCTGCCGACGCATGCCGGGCCGGAGATCGGTGTCGCCTCGACCAAGGCGTTCTCTTGCCAGCTCGCGGTGCTTGCCGCGCTTGCCGCGCATCTGGCGGTGGTCAAGGGCAAGATGAGCCGCGACGAAGAGGTCACGGTGGTCAAGCATTTGATCGAGGCGCCGGCGGCGCTCAACGCGGCGCTAGCTTATGACGACGCAATCGCCGCCATGGCGCACCTCATCGCACCGGCGCGCGACGTGCTCTATCTCGGCCGAGGGCCGGACTATCCACTGGCGATGGAAGGCGCGCTGAAGCTCAAGGAAATCAGTTACATCCACGCCGAAGGTTATGCGGCGGGCGAGATGAAGCACGGGCCGATCGCATTGATCGACGAGAATGTACCGATCATCGTCATCGCGCCGTCGGGGCCGCTGTTCGAAAAGACCGTCAGCAATATGCAGGAAAGCCAGGCGCGCGGCGGCAAGATCGTGCTGATCTCCGATGCTGAAGGATTGGCCGAAGCGGGCGACGGGTGTCTGGCGACGATCGAGATGCCGAAAGTTCACCCCCTGATCGCGCCGTTGGTCTATGCCGTGCCCGTCCAGTTGCTGGCCTATCATGTGGCCGTGGTGAAGGGGACCGACGTGGATCAGCCGCGCAATCTCGCTAAATCGGTCACGGTCGAATGATTCTCACCGTCGTCGCCGGTATTATCGTCGGCCTGCTGCTTATCGGCGGATTGATTGCGATCGTTCTGAGGTTGCCGCCCTCGAAGAGCCGCCTCGAACCGCATTCAATGGGTGGCGACTGGTGGCAGAACGACAACTCAAGCGGCGACGGCTCTGGCGGCGGTCATGGCGGAGGCCATTAGGCGTCGATGGCCGGATTAGAGTAACCAGCATCATGGCCTACGCCCACACGTTCAAAGCCAACCCGCACTGGTTGCCGCGCAACCCAGCCCAATCGCTGGCGCACATCCCCGGCGACGATGGCCTGCCGATCGTCGGCAATTCACTTCGCTTGCTGTCCGATCCGGTCAAGTTCGGCCGCGAGATGTTCGAGCGGTTCGGACCGGTTTATCGCAATCGCGCGCTCGGCAGCACCAGTGTGACCCTGCTCGGCCCTGACGCCAACGAACTCGTCCTGTTCGACCGCGACCGTCTATTCTCGTCCGAACAGGGCTGGGGACCTCTGCTCAACCTGCTGTTTCCGCGCGGGCTGATGCTGATGGACTTCGACAAGCATCGCGCCGATCGCAAGACCTTGTCGGTCGCCTTCAAGCCCGAGCCGATGCGGCATTACGCTACCCAGCTCGATGCCGGTATCGCCGCGCGGATCGGCGAATGGAGCGGCAGCCTGCGCTTCTACGACGCGATCAAGAAGCTGACGCTCGATCTCGCCGCGACCAGCTTCCTGGGCGTATCGCTCGGCGCCGAAGCCGATCGCATCAATCGGGCGTTCGTCGACGAGGTGCAGGCGAGCGTAGCGCCGATCCGCTCGCCACTGCCCGGCACGATGATGCGGCGGGGCGTCAAAGCGCGGGCCTATCTGATCGACTGGTTCGAACGCGAGATCCCGGCGCGGCGGCGGGACGCGCGGGGCGGCAACGGCGAGGATTTCTTCTCGCAATTCTGCCGCGCGACCGATGAGGACGGACAGGAGCTGCCGGCTGCCGCGATCGCCGACCACATGAATTTCCTGATGATGGCGGCGCACGACACGATTACTTCGTCGGCGACGACCCTGGTCATGCTGCTCGCACGCAATCCGGAATGGCAGCAACGGTTGCGTGAAGAGATTGCCGGGCTCGACTGGCAGTTGCCGCTGACAGAGCAGCTCGATCGCCTGATCTTGACCGATTACGCATTCCGGGAGGCGCTACGACTGATGCCGCCCGTGCCGTCGTTGCCGCGCCGCGCGCTGCGTGATTTCAGCTTCGGCGGGTTCGACATTCCCGCCGGCACCGCTGTGGGAATCGGTGTCACCTGGACGCATCGTATGCCGGACATCTGGTCCGATCCGTTGAGATTCGATCCGATGCGCTTCACGCCGGACGCGTCGAGAGGCCGCCATCGCTTCGCCTGGGTGCCTTATGGCGGAGGTGCGCATATGTGCCTGGGCCTGCACTTTGCGCAGATGCAGATGAAGTTGCTGATCGTGCATTTGCTGACGCGCTATCGGGTCGAGATTGAGCCCGGTGCGGGCGATGCCTGGCAGATGTTTCCGATCCCGCGGCCCAAGGACGGCCTGCCCGTCAGGCTGATTCCGGCTTAGTCTCCCCGCGCCAACTCGGCGCACACCGCCGCGGTATGTTCGTCGGCCGGGAAGGTGCAGTCAATGCGGATCTCGTCGAGCGTCACGTCGTGCGGTGCGGCGAAGGTGGTGATCGTCTCGAAGAAGCGCAGTTCGCCGCGCGGACTGGCGAAGGTGAAAGTGACGATCGGGTCGCCATCATCGTCGGCGTCGCCAAGCTGCCAGCGTTGCGGCACGCCGGGATAGGACAAAGCGGCGTCGAGCAGCGCGCGTGAGCGACGGTCGGTAGGGTTGGCGGCGAGGTCATCGTGCAGATGCCGAACGAACCGCCGCGCGACCTCCGGCCAGTTGAGGATGACCTGGCGGAAGTCGTTCGGATCGAACAATTGATGGATCAGATTGCTGTGCGTGCTTTGCCAATCGCCGAGCAGCAGCTTGTTCATCCGGATCGCCGCCTGATTGACCTCCAGCACTTCCCAATGCCGGCTGATGACGAAGGCGGGATACGGTTCCTGGTGCGCCAGGATCAGGTCGATCGCCTTGCGCACGCGATCGAGCGCGGGTGCCGCGAGCGCGCTTTCGGGATGGATCGCTGCATAGCCGGCGGCACGGAGCAGCGCGTTACGGTCGCGCAGTGGCATGTCGAGCGCATCGGCCAGGCGCGCCACCATCTCGCGGCTGGCGCGCGCCTTGCCGGTTTCGATGCAGCTCAGATGCCGGGTCGAGATCCCGGTATCGAGCGACAGGTCGAGCTGGCTCATGCGCCGCGCGCCGCGCCATTCGCGCAATATCGCGCCGACTGGCGAAAGTTGGGGCGCTATCGATGAGCTGGCCACGAATCGTCCTATGTTCAGCAATTTCCGAACAGCTTAGCCGAGCGTGTCACGCACCACACGCCGATTTGCGGCCGCTACGGAGCTTCTCGAAACTCAAGGCTGGATCACCTGATAGCCGTGATGATCTCCGCATAAATGTCGACTAAATCGGCGAGATCGGCCAGCGCGACCGCCTCGTCGGTCTTGTGCATCGTCGCGTTGACCAGCCCGAATTCGACCGTGGGGCAAAGTTGCGACAGGAAGCGCGCGTCGCTCGTCCCGCCGGTGGTCGATAAAGCGGGCACGACACCCGCGACCTTCTCGATCGCGCGCGTGACCAGCGCCGACAATTCGCCCGGTTGGGTCAGGAACGCCTCGCCGGAAATGCGCGCGATCACCTGCGCGTCGGGGGCGTGCGCCTTCACCGTCCGCTCGATCAGCGCGACCAGATCTTCGCCGTTCTGCTCGTCGTTGAACCGGATCGACATCCGCGCCGATGCCTTGGCGGGGATGACATTGGTCGCTGGGTTGCCGACCGTCACGTCGGTCACCTCGATATTCGACGGCTGGAACCAGTGGTTGCCCGCGTCGAGGTCGATTGCGTTGATCGCGGCCAGCGCGGCGACCAGTTTCGGAATCGGATTGTCGGCGAGGTGCGGATAGGCGACATGGCCCTGTCGTCCGGGGACGTCGACCCAGATATTGACCGATCCGCGCCGCCCGATCTTGATCATGTCGCCTAGCCGCGCGGTCGAGGTCGGCTCGCCCACCAGGCAGTAATCGGGCTTGAGTCCGCGTGCTTCGAGCCGATCGAGGATCGCGCGCGTGCCGTAAATGGCGGGGCCTTCCTCATCGCCGGTGATCAGCAGGCTGAGCGTGGGCCCCTCGACCCGCGCGGCTGCCGCGGCAAAGGCGGCGATCGCACCTTTCATGTCGACCGCCCCGCGGCCGTAGAGAAGGTCGCCGCGAACCTCGGGCTCGAATGCGCCACTTGCCCAGCCGTCGCCCGGCGGAACTACGTCGAGATGCCCGGCGAACGCGAAATGCGGCCCCTTGCCGTGGCGTATTGCGATCATGTTCTCGACCGGCCCGTCCGGCTCCTCGCCGATCATGAAGCGATCGATCTCGAACCCGATCACGCTCAGGGCCTGGGCGAGCACGTCGAATACCTCACCCTTGGCGGGCGTCACGCTTTCGGCAGCGATCAACGCTTTGGTGAGTTCGACGACGTTGGGCACGGCATTCCCCAGTTGGACAGGCTCTGCCTCTTGCCTTGCAACGGCGGGAAGGGAAAGGTCCGCGCGTACGGGGGTGCGGAGAATCACTGATGCCTATCCTCTTCCTTCTCGCCGCCGCGTCGCTCTTGCCGCAGCAATCCGACGATAACGTGCCTGTCGACATCGCTCCCGGCCTTTGCGTCGCTGCCGCCGACCGGCTCGACGACGCCGTTCGCCTGGCGCGAGAGATGCTCGACAGCAAGAGCGCGGCCGGCGGGCCCGACCGCACGCCGACCGAGGCGCGAATCGCGCGGGCGCAGGCTGTGGCCGCCGCGATCCGCACGCGCTATCCCAAGGTCGCCGCGACCGATGACGACCGCGACGACCTGTCCGGCGGCGATGCGATGCCGTTTGCCGAACAATGCCTGACGGCCAATCCTCCCAAGGGAAAATAGTCATGCCCAAGATCGACCTCGACGCGGTCCCACAGAGCAACGCCACCGGCTATCCGCTCATTTATGCCGACGCGGTGAAGGAACGCTGGTATCGGCGCTTGGCGCCCGCCAGCGGTATCACCGATTTCGGCTTTAGCCACGTGACGCTAAAGCCCGGTGCGTGGTCGTCGCAGCGCCATTGGCATGAGGGCGAGGACGAGTTCGTCGTCATGCTGTCGGGCGAAGCGGTGCTCGTCGACGACGAGGGCGAACATCCCATGCGCGCGGGCGACATTGCCGCCTTCCCGAAGGGCGACGGTAACGGTCATGTGCTGCAGAACCGGTCGGCCAGCGACTGCGTGTTCATCGCAGTCGGCGGTCGGGGAGCGAGCGACTGCCACTATCCCGATATCGATATGCATCTGGCCGGCGCGGTCGGCGAGCAGCGGCGCAAGGACGGGAGCAGGTTCTGACCGGCTGACCGTTCGGGCGGTTTTGTGATGGCGCGTAGCCGTACCGGATGCTAGCGGAACCATTGGCAGGTCGTCGCTTGCGTGGCCGCCAATGAGGGAGTTCTGACAATTCGCCAGATCGCGGCTTTGCCGTACCGGACCGAAGGCGCCGCCAGCGACGCCCCGATCCGCATCCTGCTCGTCACCTCGCGCGAAAACCGTCGCTGGGTCATTCCCAAGGGCAATCCGTCTTCGGGAGTGGTCGCGCATGCCGCCGCCGCGATCGAGGCCGAGGAGGAAGCGGGGGTGCAGGGGCTCGTCTGTCCGACTCCGCTCGGCACCTATCGCTATCGCAAGCGGCAAAAGAATGGCGCGTCGCTGATGATCGACGTCGAGGTCTTCCCGCTGGCGGTCAATCGCGAGCTCAGCGCCTGGAAGGAACAGGGCGAACGCGAACGGCGCTGGGTCAGCCTGCCCGAAGCGGCGTCGATGGTCGACGAGCCCGATCTCAGCGACCTCATCCGTTCATTCGGCCCGTCCGAATTCAAGGCGGCCGCGCGCCGCACCGGCTTTGCCGCCGCTACCAAGTCAAGGATCAGTCCCATGTTCGCCTGGTTTCAGCGCCTGTTACCCAAGACGGGCAATTTCTTCGAGATGTTCGAGGCGCATGCGCTGACCGTCACTGCCGCCGCTGACGCGCTATCGCGCCTGCTCCAAGACGGCGCGGGCTCGGCGCCGGATCATATCCGCGAAGTGATCGAGCGAGAGAACGACGCCGACGAAATCACGCGCGCGGTGCTGAAGACGGTGCGCGAAACCTTCCTGACTCCGTTCGATCGCGGCACCATCACCAGCCTGATCGGGTCGATGGACGATGCGATCGACGAGATGCAGGCCGCGGTGCAGGCGATCGACCTGTACGAGGTTCGCGAGTTCGAACAGGAAATGAAGGACATGGCGGCGATTATCGTCGACGCCGCGCGGCTGACCGCTGAGGCAATGCCGCTGCTGCGCGATGTCGGCCGCAATGCCGGGCGCCTTCACGAACTGACCGAGCGCCTGGTCCGGATGGAAGGCCATGCCGACGACATCCACCGCGCCGGGCTGAAGCGTGGCTTCGTCGAATTTAGCCGCGACGATACCGTACGCTTCATCGTTGCGCGCGAAGTGTACAAGCATCTCGAACGGATCGTTGACGCCTTCGAGGACGTCGCCAACGAGATCGATGGCATCGTCATCGATCACGCCTGAGTCCAGTCGATGCACGATCTCGCTTTCCCGCTGCTGGTCGGCCTGATCCTGGTTGCGCTGGCGTTCGACTTTTTGAACGGCTTGCACGACGCGGCCAACTCGATCGCGACCGTGGTATCGACCAGGCTGTTGAAACCGGTTCATGCGGTGCTCTTCGCTGGCGTGTTCAACTTCGCCGCCTATTTCCTGACCATCACTTTCCCCAGCCTGCACAAGGTCGCGTCGACGATCGGGCAGGGGCTGATCGACAAGAATATGGTGACGCCGGGAGTCGTTTTCGGCGCGCTGATCGGCGCGATGTTCTGGAACATCGTCACCTGGCTGAAGGGCATTCCGTCATCCTCGAGCCACGCCCTGGTCGGCGGGATCATCGGGGCGGGCGTCGCGCATGCCGGCATGACCGGCATTCAGTGGAACGGGCTCAACAAGACGCTGATCGCAATCGTGCTGTCGCCGGTGCTCGGCATGATCCTGTCGATGTTGATCATGCTGGCGACCAGTTGGATGTTCTCGCGCGCCAGCAACCGCGGCGCGGAACGCAGCTTCCGTGTGCTCCACCTGATCTCGTCGGGCACCTATTCGCTCAGCCACGGCCTCAACGACGCGCAAAAGACGATGGGCGTCATCACCGTGCTTTTGTTCTCGACCGGCTATCTCCACGGCAAGTTCGAGGTGCCGCATTGGGTGGCGATCAGCTGCTATATCGCGATGGGCCTGGGCACGTTGATGGGCGGCTGGAAGATCATCGAAACGATGGGCAGCCGCATCACCAAATTATCGCAGCATCAGGGGTTCAGCGCCTCGGCCGGCGGCACGATCATGGTGTTCACCGCATCGCTGCTCGGCATCCCGGTATCGACCACGCATACGATCACCGGCTGCGTCATCGGTGCCGGCGTCGCCAAGCGCGCGAGCGCAGTACGCTGGGGTGTCGCGGGCGACGTCGTCGTCGCCTGGATCGTGACGATCCCGGCGTCGGCAGCGGTCGGCGCGGTGTTCTACTTGCTGACGACGTTGTTCTGATCGGCGATCGCCGGACCAGTCAGGCGGCGTCGGACAATCCGCGATAGTCGTTGCTGGCGGCGATCATGACATCCGCGAGCATTGCATAAGCTGTCTTCCAAGCCAGCACGGTCGCGCTGTCGATCGCAAGACCGCCATGCGCGGTGACCATGTGCAGCAACGCGTTGCCGGCGACGGCATAATGGCGGTCATTCACGCCATAATCGACATGCCGTTCGGCAAGCCTGCATAACCCGGGCAGCATGACATCCAGGCTGCTCAATCCGGTGACGATCTTGGCCAGCGCCGAGATCAGATGTCGACCTTGTTCGGCCATGTCGTTCTGGAACAGGGGGCGGGTATCGGGGGCGAGTTCGAACAGACGGTCGTAGAACAAGCGTGCGGCAGCGTCGGAGTCGAGCAGGATCTGGACGAAACTGTCTCGGATAAGATTGACCTGGTTCGTATCCATCGCCCCACGATCATCACGATTACGGGTAAATAACCCGTATAGGCCCTGCCTAGGTGTTCCCCGCAGGATGCTCGAATTTCTCGATCACCCATTCCTCTTCCTGCGCGCCGGCGATCCAGTCCTGCATGAATGGATGCGTCAACACGGCCTCGACATAGGCCGCCGCGAAGCGCGCGACGGGCAATTGATATGTCACGATGCGCGTACAGACGGGCGCGAACATGATGTCCGCCGCGCCGAATTCACCGAACAGGAAAGGCCCGGTGCCGCCGAAGCGTGCGCGGGCTTGCGCCCAGATCTCCATCAGTCGGGTCAGTTCGGCGACGACATCGTCGTCGGGACGCTTGGGTGGATAGACCTGGCGGATGTTCATGCCGTGCTTGTTGCGCAGCCCGGCGAAACCCGAATGCATCTCCGCCGCCATCGATCGCGCCATCGCCCGCGCGGCATCGTCCGTCGGCCAGAACTTGTTGTTGCCCGTCTTGTCGTTGAGAAATTCGACGATCGCCAGACTGTCCCAGACGACGATGTCGCCGTCCCACAGGATCGGCACCTTGCCCGATGATGGCGCGAATTCGTCGCCCTGGCGGCGCTTGTCCCAGCCGCCGTCGTACAGCGGCACGACGACTTCCTCGAACGGCAACCCCGATTGCTTGCACGCCAGCCAGCCGCGCAGCGACCAACTCGAATAGGCTTTGTTGCCGATGATGAGCTTGAGCATGGCGCTGGGGGATAGAGAGGTGGACAGAGTGCGGCAAGCGGGTGAATGCGTGGCCGACCGATCGGACGTCGCTCAGTCGCCGATGACCTCGCGAATCCTGCCGGTCAGCGCGTCCATCGCGAACGGCTTGGTCAGCACGTGCATCCCGCGTTCGAGCTGGCCGTTGCCGATCACCGCATTCTCGGCATAACCGGTGATGAACAGCACTTTGAGATCGGGGCGCTCGACTCTTGCCGCATCGGCCAACTGGCGGCCATTCATGCCCCTGGGCAGGCCGACATCGGTGACGAGCAGTTGGATCGCCGGATTGGCCTGGAGCATCGCCAGTCCGGACGCTCCGTCTCCCGCTTCGATCGCGGTATAGCCCAGATCGGCAAGGGCATCGGCAATCAGCGCGCGGATCGCCGGCTCATCGTCGACCACCAGGACGGTTTCGCTGCCCGTGGACGGTGTGGGCGGCGCATGATCGGGCGACTCCTGTTCCGCATATTCCCGCGAATGAACGCGCGGAAAATACAGGCACATCGTTGTCCCTTGGCCCAGCTCGGAATAGATCCGGACTTGGCCGCCCGATTGGCGCACAAACCCATAGATCATCGACAGGCCGAGGCCGGTTCCCTCGCCCAGCGGCTTGGTCGTGTAGAAGGGATCGAACGCGCGTTCGATCGTCTCGGCGGACATGCCGGTGCCGGTGTCGGTCACGCACAGCGAAATATATTGGCCGGGTGGCAGGTCGCGGTCGCGCGCGCCTGCGTGATCGAGCCATTTGTTCGCGGTTTCGATCGTGACGCGGCCGCCATCGGGCATTGCGTCGCGCGCGTTGATGCAGAGATTGAGCAGCGCATTTTCGAGCTGATTGGGATCGATCAAGGTCGTCCACAATCCTCCCGCACCGACTACTTCGAGTTCGATCTGCGGGCCAACCGAGCGCCGCAGGAATTCCTCCATATTGGCGATCAGCCGGTTGACGTCGGTCGGCCTCGGGTCGAGCGTCTGGCGTCGCGAAAAGGCGAGCAGCCGATGCGTCAGCGCCGCCGCGCGCTTGGTCGCGCTACGCGCCATCTCGACATATTTGTCGATCTCCGCCGTCCGGCCCTGTTTGATGCGCATCTCAATCAGTTCGAGACCGCCCGAAATGCCGGTGAGAAGATTGTTGAAATCGTGCGCCAGCCCGCCGGTCAGCTGGCCGACGGCTTCCATTTTCTGTGCCTGGCGCAATTGTTCCTGCGCCGCCTCGCTTTCGCGCGTCCGCTCCTCGACCTGGTGCTCGAGCGATTCCGCCAGCGCGGCGAGCGAGAGTTCGGCCTGGCGCCGCTCGATTGCCGCTTGCGTACGATCGGCGACGTCGCGGACGAACGCCACGTCCTCCGCGATCCACGCACGCGGCCCTTTGTCGTTGAGGTAAAGCAAGGCGACGAAACTGTTGTGATCGACCAGCGGCATGTTGAGCACTGCGCGGGCATGAATCGCTTCCAGCGCGGCGGCGGTTGCGGCAGTGCGCGGGTCTTCGCGCGCATCGGCGATCGCCACCAGTTCGCCGCGCTTCAAGTCTTCGATATAGGAGCCGTAGTCGCGAAAATGGAGCACGCCCGCCAGGCTATTGGTGCCGACACTGTTCCAGTCGCGCTCGATCGTAATGGTTTCCGCCACCGGATCGATGATGCCATAGCCCGCGCGGCTGACGCCAAGCGTCGACCCCAGGATCCCCGCCGCCAGGAACGACATCGCTGCCGGATCGGTCATCTGGCGCAAGCCATCGCCCAGCGCGATCAATGCCGCTTGGTGGCTTTCGGTGCGGCGGCGCGACGTGATGTCTTGCGACACGCCGACCATCTGCGAGATCCTGCCGCGGGCGTCGTATTCCAGCCGCCCATTGACCTGAACCCAATGGAGCGAGCCGTCGGGCCATAAGATCCGATATTCGACATCGTAATGCTCGCCGCTTGCCATCGAGCGCTCGGCGGTGGCGCGCATCCGCTCGCGATCGTCGGGATGGATCGCAGCGATCAGCTGATCGAAATCGAACGGCTGGTCAGCGCGCCGACCATAATGGGCCTTGCATTCTGGCGACGCATGCAGCGTGTTTGTGTTGAGCTCCATCGTCCAGGCGCCGAGGCCGCCGGCGTTCAGTGCGACGCGCAATCGCTCCTGGCCCGCGCGAATGTCCTCCAGCCGCGTGCGCGCCTCATATTGCCGCAATCGCGCACGGCGCGCCGCGCGGGCGAGGCTGACCAATGTGGTGGGATGAAAGGGGCGTTCGAGAAAAGTGACGTTGCCCAGCGTCTCGAGCAACCGCACGGCGCCCGGATTGCGCTCGAGCCCGCCGCCGCGCGCGGTCAGGACGATGAACGGAAAGTCCGACCATTCCGCTTGGTCGGCAAGGAAGCCGGCGAGGTCGCGCAGATCGGCGCCGCGCAGCGCCTCTTCGGTGACGATCGCGAAGCCAGCTCCGCCGCGCAGCGCGCGAACGAATGAGGGAATGTCAGGGAAGGCGGCCGCTTCGAGACCGGCCTCGCGCAGCATCGCTTCCGCTACGGCCGCGTCGCGCCCATGCGGCGCCAAAATAACGGCGCCTTCGGCAATCGTGCGATTCAAGAGACGATCACCTCTGCTTCACGTCGAGCAGCCCGGCGTCATCGTCGCCGACGAGGCTCGGCACACCGCGCAGCACGCCCTGGAAGCCGGTGAGCGGCTCGCCGAGCGTAATGCCTTTATGGTTGATCATGAACTCCCTGATCGTGTCTTCATGAAAGCCGGTGCGTTTCTTAACGACCGACATTGCGCGCCGGACCCGTCCCAACGCCTCGAAATAGCGCAACAGGATGACCGTATCGGCCAGGTAGGTCACGTCGACCGGCGACTTCATGTCGCCGACAAGCCCGTGCTGCGCGACCGTGAGGAAGGTCGTCGCGCCTTGGCGGTTCAGATATTGCAGCAATTCGTGCATGTGCAGGATCAGTGCCTGCTCCTCGGGCATCGCCGCCTGATAGCCGTTGAGGCTGTCGATCACGACGGTCCGCGCGCCATGCGTTTCGACACAAACACGCACGCGCTCGGAGAATTCCCCGGGGGTCAGCTCGGCGGCGTCGATCTGTTCGATCACCAGCCTTCCGGTGTCGACCATCGCCGGAAGATCGATGCCTAACCCCTTGGAGCGCTCGAACAAGAGCCCGAGTTCTTCATCGAAAACGAACATCGCCGCGCTTTCGCCGCGGTTGATCGCCGATTGGACGAAGCTGAGCGTGAGCAGCGACTTGCCGGTGCCGGCGGGACCAAGGATCAGGTTGCTCGCGCCGCGCTCGAATCCCCCGCCGAGCAGTTCGTTGAGACGCTCATTGTCGATTGGTACCGTCTCGCGCTTGAAATCGGCCCGATGTTCCGCCGACACCAGCCGTGGAAACGCGCGGACGCCGCCCGTTTCGATGACGAAGTCGTGATACCCGCCACGATAGCGGCGGCCGCGATATTTGATCACGCGCATTCGCCGCCGCTCCGCTCCGTAATTGGGCGACAATTCCTCCAGCCGGATCACGGCATGTGCGACGCTGTGCACGGTCTTGTCCATGACATCCGCGGTCAGATCGTCGAGCATCAACACGGTCGCGTCATTGTGCGAAAAATAGTGTTTCAGCGCCAGGATCTGGCGGCGATACCGCAGCGAACTTTGTGCGAGCAGACGGATTTCGGATAGGCTGTCGAGCACTACCCGCGCCGGCTTGGCGCGCTCGAAAGCTTCGAATATCCGTTTCGTCGTTTCACCCAGTTCGAGGTCGGATGAATAAAGCAGGCTCTGCTGCTGCTCGTCGTTGAGCAGGCTTTCGGGCGGGACGAGCTCGAAGATTTCGAAATTCTCGGGGAAATCCCATCCGTGCGACGCCGCGCCGTCGCGCAGTTCCTCCTCGGTTTCGGACAAGGTGATATAGAGTACCCGTTCGTCGTTTTTCACACCGGCCATGAGGAACTGGCTGGCGATCGTCGTCTTGCCCGTGCCGGGACTGCCTTCGACAAGAAAAAGCCTGCCGTTCGCTAAACCACCGGCGAGGATTTCATCCAGCCCGGCGACCCCGGTTGCACAATTTCCCATCCGAACTCCATCTTCTGCAAACATCCAACGTTAACGGTATCGCGTCCGTTACGACTTGATGTTGCTCAATGCCGGACGGGCGATTTCGATCCCTCGCGGCTTGCCGCAGCGGCGCCTTTTCGCTGCCCGAAATGGTCTGAAATCTTAGTTTATATTACTGATTTAAGATACTTAGCTGCTCTTGATCGCGGCGATTGACTTGGGCACCCACGCATGATGCCTTGTGGCGCATGAAGATCGCCTTGCTCGCAGCGCTGGCTGCCATGACCCTTCCCGCCACGGCACGCGCGGACAAGCTGCCGCCACGCGACGAATGTGCCGCGGATGCGTCGTTCGCCGCATTCCGCACGACGTTGAAGGGCATTGTCGCGCGCAAGGGCGCGAAGGCGTTGCTGGAGCTGACCACGCCCGACATTGAATATTCGCTCGATGTCGGCATCCCGGGCAAAGCGGGGTTCGCGAAGGAATGGGACCTGGTCCACCCCGCGTCGTCGAACCTGTGGGTCGAACTCGATCTGGCATTGTCGCTCGGCTGCGCGCTCGATCGGGGCGAGGCGAGCATTCCCTATATGTATGCGCGCCTGCCGCAGTCGCGCGACGTCTTCGCGACCACCATGCCTGGCCGGCCGCGGGTCAATCTGCGCGTCGGCCCGAATACCGACAGCGCAGTCGTGGCGTTGCTCGACTGGGACATCCTGACCGTCATCGACGAGAAGGATAGCGCATGGACGCACGTGAAGACTGACGAGGGCAAGGAAGGTTATGTCCGCGTCGATTTCCTGCGCAACCCGCTCGCCTATCGCGCGATCTTTCGAAAGCGCGACGGCAAGTGGATGATGGCGATTTTCATCAACGGCGATTGATGGCGGATCAGCCGCTCGCGGTGGGGACAATCAGATATTTCTCGCCGGTCTTTTTCGCGCTGTAGGCGAGCAGCGTGTCCTTATCGAGCGCCTCGGCCAGTGAGATGTCGGCAGTGTAGTGGCTGGCGAAGGTCGTGCGGATTTCGGCGGCGACACGCGCGCGCATGCGGCCGACCACCTCGGCGCCGGCCTTCATGAGGAACGGAGTCAACAGGAAGCCGCCGACGCCCCAGGCAAATCCGACATCGGGGCCAATCAATGTCGCCCCGAGATCAAGCCTGCCATAGACATAGACCTGCTTATGGGTATTCGATCCGTAGCGGCTATAGGTCGTCGCGTTGCGATTAGCGGCGACTTCCATCGCAGCGAGGATCTGACCGGCCAGCTTGCCGCCGCCGATCGCGTCGAACGCCAGCGTCGCGCCGGTCTCGGCGAGCGCATCGACCAGCTCATCACGGAAATTGTCCGAGGTTGAATCGACCACATACTTGGCGCCGATATCGTGCAGGATCCTGGCCTGCTCGGCCGATCGGACGATGTTCACCAGGCTCACGCCGTCGGCGATGCAGATGCGGTTGAGCATCTGGCCCAGATTGGATGCAGCCGCGGTATGAACGAGCGCGCTATGGCCTTCGGCGCGCATCGTCTCGACCATCGCCAGCGCGGTCAGCGGATTGACAAAGGCCGATGCGCCTTCGCGTGCAGTGACTCCGTCGGGGAAGGGGAGCAGGTCGCTCAACCGCGCCTTGCGGTACTGGGTGTACATGCCGCCGCCGATCACCGCGACGGTCTTGCCGATCAGCTCCTCGGCGCCATCGCCGGCCGCGACCACCGTTCCGGCGCCCTCATTGCCGACCGGCATCGATTCGTTGAGCCGTGCGCGCACCATCGGCATGCGTTGCGGGGGAATCTCGGCGGTCAGCACCGGACGGTCAGCCGTACCGCGCTGATCAAGCGTGGCGAGATCGGCGGGGCCGGTCAGCAGCCCGAGGTCGGACGGATTGAGCGGCGCCGCCTCGATCCGGACGATCACTTCGCCAGGGCCGGGAGGCGATAATTCGACATCGACCAGCGACAATTCGATTTTGCCGTCATACACCAGCGAACGCAGTTCGAGGCCCTTGGTCGGTGCGGTCATTCGATCCTCCCTAATTTTTCGATTGTTCGGTATGTAGACCGGCGGGAGATCGGTTCAAGCCCTCATGGTTTGGGGCGCCCGTTGGGCTTCCACTCCGACTTGAACCCACCCTCGACAAGCAGCCGGATCGGCGCGATCAGCGACTGGATCGCCTTGGTCATATAGTCGATGTCGAGATTTTCGACCGTGTCGGTCGGCTGGTGATAGGTCGGCACCACTGCCCAGCCCGATAAGGTGTGCGCGACGATCCCCTTGAGCGCGAGCGAGTAATTGTCCGAGCGCTCAAAAAAGTTTTGCTCGGGATAAGGATCGGCAGCGATCAACGCACCCCGGCTCTTCATCATGTCGAACAAATTGGAGCGTTCCGAACCGGTCATCATCAGCGCGCCCTTAGGCAATTTGGGATCCTGCGCGCCGATCATCTCGAACTCGATATTGGCGACGAGATCGGTCAGCGGCACCGGCGGGTGTTCGCCGAACCAGGTCGAGCC
>NZ_BCYU01000050.1 GCF_001598355.1 Sphingomonas asaccharolytica NBRC 15499 | reverse complement strand
TGGGGGGGGGGCAGTGCCTCAAGCTGGTCGCTCGTTGGGAGGCCCCACCCCCAACCCCTCCCCTAATGGGGAGGGGCTTTTTGAAATCAGGCTAGCCCCAATCCGCCCACCGCCAGATCGATCAACTTGATCCCGATGAACGGCGCGAGCAGGCCGCCCAGGCCGTAGACGGCAAGGTTGCGCGCCAGCAGCGGCCCGGCACCGATCGCCCGGTATTTGACGCCCTTCAGCGCCAGCGGCACCAGGCACGGGATGATCAGCGCGTTGAAGATGATCGCTGACAGGATCGCCGAGCGCGGGCTGCCGAGCCCCATCACGTTGAGTACGCCGAGGACCGGATAGAGCACCACGAACATCGCCGGGATGATCGCGAAATATTTGGCGACGTCGTTGGCCACCGAGAAAGTCGTCAGAGCGCCGCGCGTCATTAACAGCTGTTTGCCCAGGCCGACGATCTCGATCAGCTTGGTTGGGTCACTGTCGAGATCGACCATATTGCCCGCCTCGCGCGCTGCCTGGGTGCCGGTGTTCATCGCCACCCCGACATCGGCCTGGGCGAGGGCGGGGGCGTCGTTGGTGCCGTCGCCGCACATCGCGACCAGCTTGCCGCCGGTCTGTTCGGTGCGGATCAGCGCCAATTTGTCCTCGGGAGTCGCCTCGGCGAGGAAATCGTCGACTCCGGCCTCGGCGGCGATCGCGGCGGCGGTCAGCGGGTTGTCGCCGGTGATCATCACCGTGCGGATCCCCATGCGGCGCAACTCGGCGAAGCGCTCGCGGACGCCCGCCTTGACCACGTCCTTGAGCGCGACGGCACCCAACAGCCTGCCGTTGCGGACCACGGCGAGCGGAGTCATGCCGCCGCGCGCGATCTCGTCGGTCGTCCGCTTGATCTCCACCGCGCCGGGCGTGTCGGCGCCCAGCATCTTGAGGATCGAATCGACCGCGCCTTTCAGCACCTTGTTGTCGCCGACCTGGATGCCCGAGCTGCGCGTCTGCGCGGTGAAGGGGATGATATCGGCGTCGGCCGGCAAGGTCGTGGCGAGCGCGAACTTCTCGCGAGCGAGCGTGACGATCGAGCGGCCTTCGGGCGTCTCGTCGGCCAGGCTGGCGAGCATCGCCGCCTCGGCCAGCGTCTTCACATCGACGCCGGTCACCGGGCGGAACTCGCTCGCCTGACGGTCGCCGATCGTGATCGTGCCGGTCTTGTCGAGCAGCAAGGTATCGACGTCGCCCGCGGCCTCGACCGCGCGGCCCGATTTGGCGAGCACGTTGAAGCGGATCAGGCGGTCCATCCCCGCGATACCGATCGCCGACAGCAAGGCAGCGATGGTGGTCGGGATGAGGGTGATCAACAGTGCCGCCAGGATCGCGACAGGCACGCTGCCGCCGGCATAGCTGGCGAAACCGGGGATCGTGCCGACGGCGATCAGGAAGATGATCGTCAGACCGACGAGCAGGATGGTGAGCGCGATCTCGTTCGGCGTCTTCTGCCGCTCGGCACCTTCGACCAACGCGATCATGCGGTCGAGGAATCCCTGGCCGAGCTCCTGGGTCACGCGGACCTTGATCCGGTCGGAGATGACGCGGGTGCCCGCGGTCACTGCCGAGCGGTCGCCGCCTGCCTCGCGAATGACCGGCGCGGATTCGCCAGTAATCGCGGCTTCGTTGACGCTGGCGACGCCCTCGACCACTTCGCCGTCGGCGGGAATCAGGTCGCCGGTCTCGACCAGCACCATCTCGCCCTTTTGCAGCCGCCACGCTTCGACTTTGCCCCAGGTATCGCCGACGCCGGTCAGGCGCTTGGCCTGGAGTTCGGACTTGGTGGCGCGCAGGCTGGCGGCCTGGGCGCGGCCGCGCCCTTCGGCCAGCGCTTCGGCGAAGGTGCCGAACAGCACGGTCAGCCAGAGCCAGACGATCAGCTGGAGCTGGAAGCCGACGGGCAGCTTCTCGCCGCCAAGCGCGAGCAGCACGGTCAGCAGCAGCGCGATCACCGCGGTGGTGAACAGCACCGGGTTCTTGATCAGCTGGCGCGGATCGAGCTTCTTGAAGGAGTCGCCGATCGCCGGGACGACCAGGTTCGCCGAGAACATCGAGGTGGCAATTGTCATCTTGGGTTACTCTCAGAAGAGCTGGCCGTGGATCATCGCGAGATGATCGGCGATCGGTCCGAGCGCGAGGCTTGGCAGGAAGGTGAGGCCGCCCAGGATCAGGATGATCCCGACGAGCAGCCCGACCCACAGGCCGCCGGTGGTCGGGAACGATCCCGCGCCGGCCGGCGTGTATTTCTTGGCCGCCAGGCTGCCGGCGATGGCGAGCACGGGGACGATCATGAAGAAGCGTCCGACCCACATCGCGACCGCCAGCAGGCCATTGTACCAGGGCGTGCCCGCGGTCAGGCCGGCGAAGGCGGAGCCGTTGTTCCCGGTCGCCGAACTGAAGGCGTAGAGGATCTCGGTGAAGCCGTGCGGTCCCTTGTTGAGCGGCCCGGCCAGCCCGTCGGGCATGACCGAGGACAGAGCGGTGAACCCGAGGATCGACAATGGCAGCACGGCGATCGCCAGCACCGCGAGTTTGACCTCGCGCGCTTCGATCTTCTTGCCGACATATTCCGGGGTGCGGCCGACCATCAGCCCGGCGACGAACACCGCCAGGATCGCGAACAACAGGAAGCCGTACATCCCCGAGCCGACCCCGCCGACGACGATCTCGCCCAACTGCATGTTGAATAGCGGGACCAGGCCGCCCAACGCGGTCAAGCTGTCGTGCATCGCGTTGACCGCGCCGCATGAGGCGGCGGTAGTGACCGCGGTGAACAAGGCGCTGGCGGGGGTGCCGAAGCGGACTTCCTTGCCTTCCATGTTCGCGCCTGCGAGGCCGAGATGATGGAGGACCGGGTTACCTGCGGCTTCCTGCCAATAGACGACGATGGCGCCGGCAAGGAACAGGATGGTCATCGCGCCAAGGATCGCCCAGCCCTGACGTGTGTCACCGACCGCCTTGCCGAACGTGTAGGTCAGCCCGACGCCGATCGCGAAGATCGACAGCATCTGGACAAGGTTGGTCAGCGCCGAGGGGTTCTCGAACGGATGCGCCGAATTGGCGTTGAAGAAGCCGCCACCGTTGGTGCCGAGCATCTTGATCGCTTCCTGGCTGGCGACCGGGCCCATCGTAATGGTCTGTTTGACGCCTTCCAGCGTGGTCGCGTCGACCGACATGGCGAAGGTCTGCGGCACGCCGCTCAGCACGAAATAGAGCGCGTAGATCACGCAGATCGGCAGCAGCAGATAGAGGGTAATCCGGGTGATATCGGCCCAGAAATTGCCGATACCGTTCGACGCGGTGCCGCCCGGCGCCGGGTTGGGGGAGGGGCGCCGGGCGAACCCGCGGAACAGCGCGAAAGCGATGGCGATGCCGGTCGCCGCGCTGAGGAAATTGTGGATCGTCAGCGCCATCATCTGGCTGAGGTTCGACATGGTCGATTCGCCGACATACCATTGCCAATTGGTGTTGGTGACGAAGGCGATGGCGGTGTTCATCGACCCGTCCGCGCCGACCCCGGGCAGCTTGCTCTGGTTGAACGGCAGGAAGAACTGCGCGCGCAAGATCAGATAGGTCAGCAACACCGTGATCAGCTGGAAGACCAGCATATGGACCGCATAGCGGCGCCAGCTCTGGTCGGTGTCGGGATCGATCCCGGACAAGCGATAGAAGCCGCGCTCGACCGGGCCGAGCACGGCATGGAGCGGCGTGCGGCGTCCTTCATAGAGCGCGAACAGCCATAGTCCCATCGGCTTGGCGAGCGCGGCGAGAATAGCGACGAAGAGCGCGATCAGCGCCCATCCCTGAAGCGTCATGAGTTTATCCTCAGAACCGTTCGGGCCGCACAAGGACGGCGACGAGATAGATCAGCAGGCCGAATGCGGTCAGCCCAGCGAGCGCGAGGTGCAGGTTCATTTCAGGCGTTGTCGCACAGGCGCACGAAGGCGAGCGTCGCCAGGAACAGCCCGCCGAGTATGGCGAGCCAGATGATGTCGGGCATGATCGGCCTCCTATTGGTCGGCCGGCGAGATAGGAGGGTAGGGCATTAAGGTGCGCGGGCGAAAGCGTGGCCGCGGCATTAAGAAGCCATTAGAATCGGACCGTCGTGACTTGCCTTATCCGCGGTTCATGCCGATCCCGTGCTCCTGATTTCGCCGGAACATTGGAGTTTTGCACATTTTGCCCGACGATAACCGCCCTTCACCCGACGCGCTGCTCCGGGCAGCGAAGGCCGAAGAGCGCGGACGACTGAAGATCTTCCTCGGCGCCGCGCCCGGGGTCGGCAAAACGTTCGAGATGCTGCGCGAAGGCGCCGAGCGCCAGCGCGCCGGAATCGACGTGGTGGTCGCGGTGGTCGAGACACATGGCCGCGCGGAGACCCAGGCGTTGGTCGAACCGCTCGAGGTTATAGCTCGCCGGCCGATCGACTATCAGGGACACCAACTCGAGGAAATGGACCTGGACGCGGTGCTGGAGCGCCGGCCGCAGCTCGTCCTGGTCGACGAATTCGCGCACACCAATGCGCCGGGCAGCCGCCATCCCAAGCGCTGGCAGGACGTGATGGAACTGCTCGATGCCGGGATGGACGTCTATACCACGCTCAACGTCCAGCACGTCGACAGCCTCAATGACGTGGTCGCCAGCTTCACCCGCGTGCGGGTGCGCGAAACCGTCCCCGACAGTGTGTTCGACGGCGCCGAGGTCGAGGTCGTCGACCTACCGCCCGATGAACTGATCGAGCGACTGAAGGCGGGCAAGGTCTACATCCCGGCCGAGGCTACCCGTGCGCTCGACCGCTTCTTCTCCAAGGCCAATCTGTCGGCGCTGCGCGAGATGGCGCTGCGCCGGGCCGCGCAGAGCGTCGATCAGGCACTGACCGAGCATCTCGATACCCATGCCGTGACGGGAACCTATGCGGGTGGCGAGCGCGTGCTGGTGGCGGTCAGCGAGTTGCCGGGCGCGGACACATTGGTCCGCTCTGCCAAGCGCTTGGCCGATGCGTTGAAGGCTCCATGGCAAGCGGTGTTCATCGAAACGCCGCGCGCAGCCGGGTTCGGCGAGGAGCAGCGGCGCCAGATCGCCGATATGCTGGGGCTCGCCGCCAGCCTGGGTGCGACGATCGCCACCGTGCCTGCCGAGAGCGTCACAGCGGGCCTGCGCGACCAGATCGCCGAGGCGCGGATCACCCAATTGGTGATCGGCAAATCGAGCCGCAGCTGGTGGTTCGCCTTGCGCCACCGCTCGGTGGTCGAAGCGATGCTGGCGACGGGCGAGGGCTTGGCAGTCCATGTCATTCCGGCCGGCGACGCGCCGCAGCGGATCAGGACCAATGTTCCACGCGGCGACTGGAGCCTCGCGATCGACGCGTTCGTGCCGCTGCTGTTGGTGGCCATGACCACGGTCCTGGCCCAGGCGGTCGAGCCGTGGATCGGACCCGGTGGGATCGACCTCATCTATCTGCTGCCGGTGATCGTGGCGTCGGCGCGCCTAGGGCTGTGGCCTGGTGTCGGAACCGGCATCCTGGCGGGGCTGACCTATAATTTCTTCTTCCTGCCGCCGCTCTACACCTTCACCATTGCCGATCCGCAGAGCGTGCTGACGATGTTCGTCCTGATCGGCATCGCCACTTTCACCGCCAATCTGACCGGCCGGCTTAGGGTACGGGCGACGATCGGCGCGCGCAGCGCCCAGGAGAATGCTGCGGTCGCCGGGTTCGGCCAAGCGCTGGCCCGCGCCTCGGACTGGCGGACGACCAGCCAGACGATCTGCAGCGAAGCGGCACGCCTGCTCGGCGTGACCGTGATCCTGCTCGACCAGCGCGACGGCGAACTCGCCTGCATCGCGTCGGCGCCGGGCCCGACGGCGGAACTCGGCACTGTCGATCGCGCCGCCGCCGACTGGGCGTGGAGCAGGGGCGAGGCGACCGGGGTCGGTACTGCCACCCTGGTCTCCGCGGACTGGCAGTTCCAGCCGCTCAAGACCTCGCTTGGCGTGCTAGGCGTCGTGGGCCTGCTCGCCGAGGACGGCGGCAACCCGGTTGGCGCCGATCGCGCGGTATTGCTGACCACCTTGCTCGGCCAGGCCGCGCTGGCGCAGGAGCGGCTGAAGCTCGAGGATCAATTGCGCGACGTATCGGTCCTGCGCGAGCGCGACCGGCTGCGCGCGGCGTTGCTGTCGTCGATCGGGCACGATCTGCGCACGCCGCTGACCTCGGTCGCTGCCTCGGTCGACGCCTTGGCGCGGCAATATCCCGATGCCGCGGCGGTACCGCTGGCGCGGGCCGACATCGCCCGGCTGCGGCGTTTCCTCGACAATCTGCTCGACATGGTGCGGCTCGATTCGGGCGCGCTGGTGATTTCCCCCGAGGCGATCGACCTGACCGACGCGGTGGCAAGTGCGGTTCACGATCTCAAGGACTTGTTGCGCGGTGTGCATATCGACTTGCAAGTGCCGGTCGATCTGCCGCTGGTCCGCGCCGACCCGACCTTGCTTCACCATGTGCTGATCAACCTGCTCGCCAATGCCGCCATCCATGGCGGCGACGGCCGCGTCGCGATCGTCGGCAAGCGGATGCCCGACAGCGTCTTGCTGGCGGTGCGCGATCACGGCCCAGGGCTGGAGGCAGGGTCGGAAAAGCGCGTGTTCGACACCTTCGCACAAGGGCGCGGCAGCGACCGCAGCGGCGGTAGCGGGCTCGGCCTCGCCATCGCCAAGGGGTTCGCCGAAGCGATGCAGGTCGGCATCGCCGCGCGCAACCATCCCGATGGCGGCGCCGAATTCTCGCTCGCCTTCGCCGTGTAACCGGTTTTTTGCCGGCCCGGCTCTGCCGCACCTCATTTCGTCGCAAGGCCGATTGTACATCAAACCGATCGGAATAGCTTTGGGTCAGGCGCCGCCGAGTCGGAGGCGCTCGCAAGAACAGAGGCGACGCGCCCGCTTGGGAGAGCTGTCATGGATCGCGACTTCGATACGTCGTTCGACAAGCCTGTTCCGATCATCGTCTCGGTCAAGGGCGATACCCAGATCGCGGCGCGATTGCAGCGCGTGGATCTCGATCTTTCCCGCTTTCACAGCGGACGCTGGGCATTGCAGCTCGATGCGGTAATGGCCAATCGCGCCGAGCCCGCCGTCATCCTGGCGCAGGGCGTGGCCTGTCTGGCGGTCGCCTGGTGGGCGCAGCTCTCGCCGCGCTCGTACTTACGCAACATCCGCGGCGCGGTGCTCTTGTCGCCGCTAAGCTATGGCTTCGGCCAGTCGGCGATCGCACGCAACGTCCGCCTCAGCCCTGCCACCAAGCTGCCGTTCCCGTCGATCGTCGCCTGCGATCCGTCGCCTGCGGTCGAACAGGTGCTGGCGCTGGCCGACAGCTGGGGAAGCCGCTTTGTCGATGCGAGCAGTCTGACGCCGGGGCACCCGAGCAATCGCAGCGCGATCGGCACGCATGCCGAGGAGCGGCTGGTCGGCCTTCTCTCGACGCTGGGCTCGGACGCGTTCGCCTGCGCAATACCCGAACGCGCCGATCCGGAGCGGCTGCTCGCGTTGGTTGACTAACACGCGGTGACAGCGGTGCGCTTCGCCTTTAACAAGGCGGGGTGACCGGGGGCGACGCCACAAGAACGCTGCGTATGATATTGGCGATCATGCGCGCCCTGGCCGCGATGAGCCCGCGACGAACGGCGATTGCCTTGGGCCTCGCGCTTGGCGGCGCCGCGGTCGAAGGTGCAGGCCTGTTGCTTCTCGTGCCGATCCTGACTGTGGTGACGGGTGGCGGTCCCGGCTGGGTGCATCGCTACGCCGCGCAATGGGGCATTGCCGGCACCCCGCATTTGATCGCGTGGATGATGATCGCATTCATGGCGATGATGGTCGTGCGCGGGCTGGTTCTCTATGCGCGCGATCTTTCGATGCAGTCGCTCCAGGCGCGGTTCGTCGATGCCCAGCGCCTGCGCATCCTTCGCGCGCTCGCGGTTGCGCCGTGGCGGGAAATCGCTGCGCTCGATCATTCGCGGACGACGACGTTGATCGGGATCGACGTGATGCGGATCGGCGTCACTGCCCAGCAATTGGTCCAAATCGGCGTCGCAGTGATCTCCACCCTGGTGCAACTTGCGGTAGTCGCTGCACTTGCCCCGATGCTGGCGCTGATCGCGGGCATTGGACTGGTAATCGGCGCGGTGCTGATCGCGTTCAACCAGGCGCGCAACCACAGCAGCGGCGAGCTGGCGATGCGCGCGGGCCAGAATATGATGAGCAATGCCAGCAGCTTCCTCGGCGGGCTCAAGATCGCGGCCGCGCAACAGATGCGCGATCGTTTTGTCGACGAGTTCGCCGCATCGCAATCGGTCGCGCGGCGGCGGCAATTATGGTTCCAGCGCGACCAGGCGCGCGCGCGCTTGTGGTTCACACTGGGGTCGGCGGTGGCGCTGGCGGGAGTCGTTCTGGCGGGGATCAACCTGCTGGGTGTGCCGCCGGCACGACTGATCATCGTCGTGCTGGTGTTCGGCCGGATGGTGGGACCGGCCCAGGCGATTCAGCAATCGATCCAGCAAGTCGCTTATGGCGTCCCTGCCTTCGAAGCGGTGCGTGAGGCGGAGCGCCATTTCGGCGCGTTCGCTCAGGCCGAGGCCGACGTCCCTCCGCCGGGGCCGATCGAGCTGTCGCACGTGACCTATCGTCATCAGGGCGGCGGCGGCGTGGGCGACGCCACGCTGACCATCGCCGAAGGATCGATCACCGGGCTAACCGGCGCGAGCGGCGGCGGCAAGACCACGTTGGTCGACGTCATCACCGGCCTGCTCGAGCCGCAAGCGGGTACGATAACCGTTGGCGGGCGAGCGCTTGGCGGCGGCTGGGGCGGAGCGATCGCCTATGTCCCGCAGGACGGCTTCCTGTTCCACGACAGCGTGCGCCGCAACCTCGATTGGGGCGATGAGACGGTCAGCGAGGACATGATGCATGCGGCGATCGACGCGGTCGGCGCGACTGCGATCGTCGCGCGGATGCCCCGGGGGATCGACAGCGTGGTGGGGGAGCGAGGCGCCCTGTTGTCGGGCGGCGAACGTCAGCGCCTCGCGATCGCCCGCGCGCTGCTACGCAAGCCGCGCCTGCTGGTGCTCGACGAGGCGACCAACGCGATCGATCAGGGAAGCGAGGGCGATCTGCTCACGCGCTTGGCCGCGCTCGACCCGCGCCCGACGATCCTGATCGTCGCGCATCGCGATTCGAGCTTGCGGCTGTGCGATACGCTGATCCGCGTCGATGACGGAGTTGCGCGGGTTGTGGGGTGACCTCAAACGTCATGCCGAGCTCGTCCCGGCATCCACCGTGCCGGCAGCGAGCAGCAAGAAGTTTTAATCCCCGGCCGCCTTGCCCGGCAGACCCCGGCACAAGGCCGGGGGGACGGTGAAGGGCTAGGTCTAGATCGCCCCCGCGAAGGTATCGCACTGGCGATAGTCGCCGCTGTCCATCCCGCGCTTGAGCCAGCTCATTCGCTGCTGCGAGGTACCGTGCGTGAAGCTCGCCTCGACCACGCGGCCCTGCGTCTCGCGCTGCAACGTGTCGTCGCCGATCGCGTGCGCGGCGGTCATGCCTTCCTGCAAATCGCCGGGATCCAGGCGGTCACGATTCTGTGCCGCCCAGACGCCGGCGTAGCAATCGGCCTGGAGCTCGAGCATCACCGACAGGCGATTGCCGTCGGCCTCGCTCGAGCTGCGTTGCAAGCGGGTGACCTTGTCGGACGTGCCCATCAAATTCTGGATGTGATGGCCGAATTCGTGCGCGATGACATAATCCTGCGCGAAGTCGCCGGGCGCGCCGAAGCGCTGCGACAATTCCTGGAAGAAACTGGTGTCGAGATAAATGCCCTGGTCGTTGGGGCAATAGAATGGCCCCATCGCCGATTGCGCCGCGCCACACCCTGACTGGCCGTTGCCGCCATAGAAGACGAGCTTGGGGGCGACGAAGTGCTGGCCCTGCTGTTGGAAGATCGCTGCCCAGGTCTTGTCCGCGGAGCTGAAGGCATTGCACGCCACCTTGGACGACGCGTCGAGATTGCAGCTGGACCGCACATCGCTGCCGCCGGCGGTACGGCTCGCCTCGGTCGGGGCGCGACTGCCGCCGGTGCTGCCGGTATCGGCGAATTGCAGCCCGCCGCTGAACAGGAAGAACAGCCCGACGACAACCGCCACGCCCAGACAGCCGAATCGGTTGAAGATGAACGGCAGGAACGCAAACAGCAGCCCGCCGCCGCCTCCACCGCCACCGAATCCGCCAAACCCGCTGCCGCCCTGGCCGCGCTGATCCTCGACATTGATGTTGGGATCATAATCGTCGAGCCGCATCGGCTACCCCTCTCGTCGTTTGCGTCGCCTATCAAAATGCGCCCCAACGCCCATGGTTGCAATCGCCCGATTGATCGACTCGGGCTCTTGGCCCATGCGGACTCGCGATGGCCGAGACCAAAGCCCGCCGCCGCGCCAAGGCGCTCCCATTGCCCGAACAGGTGGCCCTGGTGCTCCAGGGGGGTGGAGCGCTCGGCAGTTATCAGGCCGGTGTGATCGAAGGGCTGGAGACCAATGGGATCGAGCTCGACTGGGTCGCCGGCATTTCGATCGGCGCGGTCAATGCCGCGATCGTCGCCGGCAACCCGCCCGAGCGCCGGGTCGAACGACTGACGGCGTTCTGGGACAAGGTGACGAGTTCGCTGCCCAGCTTTCCTATCTTTCCAGACGATATGGTGCGTGAGGCATTGCACGAATGGTCGGCGGGGTTCGTGATGCTGGCGGGCGTTCCCGGCTTCTTCTCGCCGCGTGGCCTGCCGCCGGTGATGGCGGCCCCGGGGTCCAATGCCGCCCTTAGTTTCTACGACAGTGCGCCGCTCGAAAATACGCTCAACGAGCTGGTCGACTGGGATCTGCTCAATGACGGGCCGGTCAGGCTGTCGGTCGGAGCGGTCGATGTTGAAAACGGCAATTTCCGCTATTTCGACAACCGGCTCGAGCGGATCGATGCGCGCCACATCATGGCCTCGGGCGCGTTGCCGCCCGGCCTGCCGCCGGTGGAGATTGACGGGCGGCTATGGTGGGACGGCGGTCTCGTCTCCAACACCCCGCTTAGCCATGTGCTCGATCATCAGACCGAGGGCCTGCTGGTGTTCCAGGTCGACCTGTTTCCGTCGATCGCGGTGCGGCCGCGGACGATCATGGACGTGATGGCGCGCGAGAAGGAAATCCGCTTTTCGAGCCGGTCGCGTGAAATCTCGACCCAGTTGATGCGGTTGCGCAAGGATCGCGAGATCGCACGGCGCGTGCTCGCCAAATTGCCGCCGGAAATGGGCAACGACCCCGACGTCCGCGCGCTCGCGGAGCGGTCTGCCGAATATCCGGTCAATCTGGTCCATCTGATCTATCGCGCAAATGCCTGGGAGGGCGGCGCGCGAGACTTCGAATTCTCGGCGCGGACGATGCGCGAGCATTGGCAGGCAGGCAGCGAGGATGTCGCGGCGACGATGGCCAATGCCGAACTGGTCGCCGAGAACATCATCGACGGCAAGACCGCCGCTTTCGACCTCACCCCCCGCTAAGGAGAAGACCCGCATGTTCCTCAAGGGCAAGAGCGCCATCGTCACCGGTTCGACCTCGGGCATCGGGCTGGCCTATGCCAAGGCGTTCGCCGCCGAGGGGGCGAACGTGATGATCAACGGCTTTGGCGACGCCGCGGCTATCGAGACGGAACGCGCCGCGCTGGAGACGACGAGTGGGGCGAAGGCGCTGTACGACGCCGCCGACATGACCAAGCCCGAGGCGATCGAGGCGATGGTCAAGCGCTGCCATGACGAGATCGGCGGGCCCGACATCATCGTCAACAATGCCGGCATCCAGCACGTCGCGCCGATCGACGAGTTCCCGATCGATAAATGGGATGCGATCATCGCGATCAACCTGACCAGCGCGTTCCACATGATGCGCGCGTCGATCCCCTACATGAAGGCGGCGAAATGGGGTCGGATCATCTCGACCGCCTCGGCGCACAGCCTGGTCGCGAGCCCCAACAAATCGGCCTATGTCGCCGCCAAGCATGGCATCGCCGGCCTGACCAAGACCGCGGCGCTGGAAGTCGCGACCGACGGGATCACGGTCAATGCGATCTCGCCTGGCTATGTCTGGACGCCGCTGGTCGAGAACCAGATCCCGGACACGATGAAAGCGCGTGGCCTGACGCGCGAGCAAGTGATGAACGACGTGCTGCTCGCCGCCCAGCCGACCAAGGAATTCGTCACCCCAGAACAGGTCGCGGCGCTCGCCTTGTTCCTGTGCCGCGACGAGGCCAAGTCGATCACCGGCGCCAATATGACTGTCGACGGCGGCTGGACCGCGGCCTGACGTATCGCTTGCGCAACCAACCGCCCGGCGGTTGGTTGTCGCTATATGAAAAGGGCGCATCTGGGGACACTGGCGGGTGCCCTCATCATTGCCGTGGCCGTTCCGGCGGCGGCGAAAGACGACATTCCCGCCGATTGGCACCGCGTCGCGACGCCGGACGACCGCACGCGGTTGCGCAATACCCGTCAGGCGTGGCTGGAGGGGCTGGCCAAGGCGCGCGCCGCGGGCCAGGGCTGGGCGATTGCCGCGCAAGGCATGCTGTTCGATCCCGATCGCGCCCTGGTGGGTGCAAAGCCGCCCGCCGGTGATTATCGATGCCGCGTCTTCAAGCTCGGCGGACAGCGGTCGGGCAATCGCGATTTCACTGCCTATCCCGCCTTCCGCTGCCGCATCGATCCCGAGGGCGAGATGCTGAGTTTCTACAAAATCGGCGGCTCGCAACGCCCGGCGGGGCTGGTGTTCGACGACGGCGGCTATCGCCAGATATTTCTCGGCACGCTGTCGCTCGGCGACGAAGAGCTTCCGATGGACTATGGCCGCGATGCCAATCGCGACATGGCTGGAATCGTCCAGCGGATCGGGCCGCGGCGCTGGCGGCTGGTGCTGCCCTATCCGCATTTCGAATCTTTGCTCGACGTGGTCGAGCTGGTGCCGATCGACTGACCCTCGGCGTGTCGCGGCATCGGTTCAGCCGTGCGCACCCACCACTGCAGGATTTTGGCAAAGAAAATGCCCGCCGAGATCGACCCGGCGGGCATCCTTTCCTCCCCAGGAAAGTCGGAAACCTTACAAGACTGAAGCGCAGACGCTCGTCTCTGAGCGGGCATCTGGCCGAATTTCGTGCGCGGGGCGATATCGCATCGGTCTGCTCCGAGGTCAGGATGTCGACTGATCGGGCTACATAGCCGGTCGGTATGTAAAATATTGACAATTAGCCGCCACCACCGGATCGCTGCTGCTGGGCAATTCTATTCGAGGGCTGGGATGGCGGATCGCAAATTGCTGGCGGGACATGCGGTTCGACGGTTGCGTAGGCGCGCTGGACTGACTCAGGCGGGAATGGCGGAGATGCTCGTCATCTCGCCCAGCTATCTCAATCTGGTCGAAAAGAACCAGCGTCCGCTATCTGCCGCCCTGCTAGTCAAGCTCGCCGAAACGTTCGACTTCGATCCGCGCGCGCTGGCGGCAGGTGAGCCCGGCGGCGGGGCGGCGGCGATCCGGCGGCGGCTGGCCGATCCGATATTCGCCGACCTCGAGATCGACCGTAACGAAGTGGAGGAATGGCTGGCGGGTGCGCCGGGCGGCGCCGAAGCCTTTGCGCGCGTGTTCGATCGGCTGGGGCAAGGAGCGGCAACAGGGGATGTCGGCGGCCCGGCCGACGTGATCGCCGAATTGCGCAAGGAGATCGAGCGCTGGCGCGGCCATTATGCCGATCTCGACGCGGCGGCGGAGGCGCTGGCCGACGAATTGCGGATGGGGGCCGGCGACCTTTATGGCGCGATTGCCGAGCGCCTGCGCGTCAAGCATCAACTTACCATCCGGATTCTGCCGGTCGACGTAATGCCCGATCTGCTGCGGCGCACTGACCTCCATGCCCGCCAGCTGCAAGTGTCCGAGACGCTCGACGCCGCCAGCCGCACCTTTGCCGCCGCCTATCAACTCGGCCAGATCGAGGCGCGGTCGATGGTCGAGGCGCTGGTTCAGGGCGCCGCGTTCGCCGACCGGGCGGGCGAGCGACTCTATCGCCGTTATCTGACGAGCTATTTCGCCGCGGCCGTGATGATGCCTTATGCCCGCTTCCTGCGCGCCTGCGAGGCGACCGGCTACGACCTCGAATTGCTGCAGCGGCGCTTCGGCGCCGGGTTCGAGCAGGTCGCGCACCGGCTGACCACGCTCCAGCGTGTGGGCGCGCGCGGGCTGCCCTTCTTCATGGTGCGGATCGATCGCGCCGGTCAGGTCTCGAAGCGGTTCTCGGGAGCGAGCGGTTCGCCGCTGGTCGAAAGCGACCGGCGCTGCCCGCTCTGGCGCGTGCATTCGGCGTTCGACCGGCCCGGAGAGCTTGCGGTGCAGCTGGTCGAACTCGAGGATGGTGCGCGCTGGCTGACGCTCTCCCGCACCGTGACGCCGCAGGGCCGCCGTTATGGCGCGGTGCAGGCGGAATTCGCGGTTGGACTGGGTGTCGCGGCGGACGTGGCGGGCGGCATGGCGGCGGCACGAGGAATCGACCTGACGGGGGAGGCTACCCCGATCGGCCTGGGCTGTCGCGCGTGCGCCCGACCATCCTGCCCGCAACGCAGCGCCGCGCCGGCGGGCCGCGCCCTACTGGTCAACGAACGCGAGCGCGGGGTCAGCCCGTTCACCTTCGGCGGCGATTGACGATCTCGATTGAAGTTTAGCCGCCAACTCTGTCGGTCATCGCGGCGGCCAGGATATCGTAGAGTTGCCGTGCGGCAGGCTCGAGGATGCGGCCGCCATCATGGATCGACAAGACGAACGGCTCGCCGGTCGGATCGGGAAGTCCCTCTTCAATGCCGAGGACGTGCAGATCGGCCGGGACGCCGACGGGAATGCGCAAGGTCACGCCGAGTCCGGCTTCGACCGCTGCCCACAGGCCGCGCGCGCTCGCGCTGGTCAGCACGACGCGCCAGGGGATACCGGCGGCTTCCAGCAAGGCGAGTGCGCGCTGACGAAAGAAGCAGGGCGCTTCGGTCAGGATGAGTGGCAGCGGCTCGCCACCCTCCGGATCCCAATGCAAGCGGCGGGGCGATGGCCCGATCCAGATTGCCTTGAGCGCGACCAGCGGCCGGACATCGGCGCGGTCGGTCTGGTTCATGGCGAGCGCGACATCGAGCTCGCCGCGGTCCAGTCGCTCGATCAGCGCACGATTGCGATCGACGATCGTTTCCAGGCGCACGCCAGGATGCGCGCGATTGAATCGTCCGAGCACGTCGGGAAGCCAGGTTTCGGCGAGATCGGGGGGCAAACCGAAGCGCACCTGGCCCTGCGCCGCCGTGCCGCGGACCGCGATGAGCGCCTCGTCGTTGAGGTCGAGGATGCGACGGGCATAAGCGAGCAGGATTTCGCCGGCCGGCGTGGGCGCCAGGCCGCGGCCCTGTTTTTCGAACAGGGGCTCTCCGATCTGGTCCTCGATCTTGCGGACTTGCTGGCTGACCGCAGATTGCGAGCGCCCGACACGTTCCGCGGCGCGGCCGAACCCGCCCAATTGTTCGGCCAAGACCAACGTCCTCAGGACGTCCATATCGAGATTGGGCAGGAGCATTGCTTCAGAATAACTGAAGTGAAACATAAAAACTATGCGTTTTTATGGATGGAAAGGGTTGGGTAGCAGCGGTCAGGAAGGAGATTTGCGATGTTCAGACTGTTGCCGCCGCCGCGCACGATTGAGGTAGCTGTCGCTGCCATCCTTTTCGGCGGTTCGTTCGCCACGGCATCCGCCGCGGGTGAGCGCCCGGCGCTGCCCCGCGCGCTAGTCGGCACCTGGACGCTGGTCGCCGCGGACGTCCGGCACCCTGACGGCAGTATCGGCCACGACTATGGTGCAGCGCCGCGCGGCAGCATGATGGTGGATGCTGCCGGTCGCTACACGCTCATGATCTACAAGAGCGAACGGCCCCGCTTCGCCTCGGGCGATCGCGCCACCGGCACCCCGGAAGAATATCGCGACACCGCGTTGGGGATGAGCGTGCATTATGGAATGCTGAGCGCGGACGTGAAGGCGCACACGCTGACCTTCGCCATTGAGCAGGCAAGCTTCGCCAATTGGAACGGGACGAGACAGGTCAGGCAATACCAGTTGCAGGGCAAGGTGCTGCGCTACACCGTCGCCGCGCGCTCCAATGGCGACATCCCGATCTCGGTCTGGCGCAAGGTCGATTAGCTTGTAAATCTGATGACAGATTATCAGATAAATCTGCTCTCGTGGTCACATCATAACCTCTATCGTCCTCGTTGAGCTGCGGCGAACTATGTAAATAGCTGTACATAACCTCGCATCACTACAAGCGAGGACGTACCGTGACCTACCAAGATTCGATCGCTGCTACCGGCCAGCTTATCAAGAGCCATAATGGCACCTGGGACGGGATCGGCGCCGAGGCAGTGGCGCGGATGCAGGTCCAGAACCGGTTCCGCACCGGGCTCGACATCGCGCGCTACACGGCGGCGATCATGCGCCGCGACATGGCGGCCTATGACGCCGATCCGGCCAACTACACCCAGTCGCTGGGCTGCTGGCATGGGTTCATCGGTCAGCAGAAGATGATCAGCGTCAAGAAGCATTTCGGCTCGACCGAGCGCCGCTATCTTTACCTGTCGGGCTGGATGGTCGCCGCGTTGCGCTCCGACTTCGGACCGCTGCCCGACCAGTCGATGCACGAAAAGACCAGCGTTCCCGCGCTGATCGAGGAACTCTACACCTTCCTGCGTCAAGCCGATGCGCGCGAGTTGGGGATGATGTTCCGCGAGCTCGATAAGGCGCGTGAGGCGGGCGACGAAGTTGCCGAACAGCGGCTGATCCACGCGATCGACAATCACCAGACGCACGTCGTGCCGATCATCGCCGACATCGATGCCGGCTTCGGCAATGCCGAGGCGACGTATTTGCTCGCCAAGAAGATGATCGAGGCGGGAGCCTGTGCGCTGCAGATCGAGAACCAGGTGTCCGACGAAAAGCAATGCGGGCATCAGGACGGCAAGGTCACCGTGCCGCATGAGGACTTTTTGGCGAAGGTCCGCGCGTGCCGTTACGCCTTCCTCGAACTCGGCGTCGAGGATGGGATCATCGTCACGCGCACCGATTCGTTGGGCGCCGGCCTGACCAAGCAGATCGCGATCAGCCACGCGCCTGGCGACCTCGGCGATCAGTATAATTCGTTCCTCGATTGCGAGGAGATCGCGATCGGCGACCTCAAAGCCGGCGACGTCGTGATGGAACGCGACGGCAAGCTCGTCCGCCCCAAGCGGCTAAAGTCGAACCTCTACCAGTTCCGCGAAGGGACTGGGGCCGACCGCTGCGTGATGGACTGCATCGCCTCGCTGCAGAACGGCGCCGACCTGTTATGGATCGAGACCGAGAAGCCGCATATCGAACAGATCGCCTCGATGGTCGATCGCATCCGCGAGGTCGTGCCCAACGCGAAATTGGTCTACAACAACTCACCCAGCTTCAACTGGACGCTCAATTTCCGTCAGCAAGTCTATAATGCCTGGGCCGAGGCGGGCCGCGACGTGTCGGCATACGATCGCGCGAAGCTGATGAGCGTGGATTATGACACGACCGATCTGGCGGCCGAGGCCGACGAGCGGATCCGGACCTTCCAGGCGGATGCCGCAAAGCGGGCGGGTATCTTCCACCACCTGATCACCTTGCCGACTTATCACACCGCCGCTTTATCGACCGACAATCTGGCTCGGGAATATTTCGGCGAGGCGGGGATGCTGGGCTACGTCAAGAACGTCCAGCGCCAGGAAATCCGCCAGGGCATCGCCGCGGTGAAGCACCAGAACATGTCGGGCAGCGACCTGGGCGACGATCACAAGGAGTATTTCGCCGGTGAAGCCGCGCTGAAGGCTGGCGGGGCGCATAATACGATGAACCAGTTCGCGGCGTGATCGAGCGGGATAGCGATCCGCTATCTCGCGCTCGCGATCACGCCCGGCCGACGGGGCCGACAGCCCCGACCGACGACGCGGCTTCGCCGCAGCGTCACTGCCAAAGTAAGTTCGCGGCCCGCGCCGCGACGTTCGCCGCGTCAGCCCCCGCTTGCGGCGAACCATGGACGGCCCGGAGGAAGTAGCCCCTCCGGGCCGTTTCATTTTCACGACTATGCGCCATCCGGAGCGCGGTGGCGCCGCCCGCCGACTATGCCGCACCGTCGCGAAAACGGGCGAGCCATTGCGCCCTGAGCGCCGCCGGTCTTGGCGGATAGGTTTGGTCGAGGATATCAGCCGCGACGATACGGTCGAGGCGGAAAGACCGGAAATCCTCGCGCAACTCGCACCAGGCGGCAAGCAGCCGCGCGGCGTCGAGATAGCCGATCGCTACCGGCCAGACGATGCGTTCGCTGACCCGGCCCTGCTCGTCGCGATAGGAGAGTCGGATCTTGCTGCCGCTGCGAATGGCGGTGCGCAATCGGCCGGCGTCGACGCTGTCCGGCGCGATCCGCCAGCCCGGCGTCGTGCGCGCCACGGCGTCGGTGATCCGTGGGACCATGTCGTTCGGCACGACTGCGGCGATCTTGGCGAGCAGGTCGCGCGCGGCGCGCGCCAGAGCGGGATCGCCATGGCCCTCGACCCATTGCGCGCCCAGCGCGGCAGCCTCAGCCTCTTCGGATGTCAGCATCAGTGGCGGAAGGTCATAACCGTCGTCGAGCACATAACCGATCCCGGCTTCCCCGCGCACCGGCACGCGCTGGCCCATCAACGCGGCGATATCGCGATAGACCGAGCGTTTCGAGGTCTCGATCTCGATCGCGATCGCCTCGGCAGTGATCGGCCGCCGCTCGCGGCGGAGGATCTGGACGATCTGGAACAGGCGGTCGGCGCGTCGCATTTCCGCTCTCTAACTGCACGATGCTGACAGCATGGTGGCAGCAGGGTGGCAGTAAGTCGGTTCTCGTGGACGACAGGAAACGACAGGAGAGTCAGCGATGTTGAAGATCTATCACGGCAGCTGCCATTGCGGTGCGGTGCGTTTCGAGGCGGATATCGATCTCGCCGCCGGCACCGGGAAATGCAATTGCTCGATCTGCACCAAGCGCCGCGCCTGGGGTGCATTGCTCAAACCCGACCAGTTCCGGCTGTTGTCGGGCGCCGACAATCTGTCGGATTATCAGTTCGGGACGAAATCCGGCCATCACCGCTTCTGCAAGACCTGCGGCGTCGCGTCGTTCGGCGATGGTCATGTCGAGGCGATCGGTGGCGATTACGTATCGGTCAACGTCAATTGCCTCGACGATGTCAGCGATCAGGAACTGGCGGAGACACCGGTCAAGTTCGGCAACGGGCGCGACAACGCCTGGTGGGAACCGCCGGCCGTCACTTCCTATTTGTGACCCCCTATTCGCGTGCGAGCAAGGATTACGCCGCGACGCGCAGCCAGATCGCGGTGGCGTCGTCGCCTTGCTTGAAGCGCGGCCAGCGCGCGCATTCGGCATCCTCGGCCTCGGCTGCGCGCAACCGCGCGGCAATGCCGGATAGCCCGCTTTCGGCGAGCAGGCCGGGCAGCGCAGCCTGATCGATCAGGCGATAGAGATCGGTGACGGCGGCGAAGCCATCGCTCATCAGCAGCAATTCATCGCCGGCCACGCAGGCTTGGCTCGAATAATAGATATGCTCGGCGCCCGCCGGATCGACTCCGAGCACCAGCCGGTCGGGCCGGCTGCGCGCCGTCCGCAGCACGTCGAGTATGGGCGCCGCGCGCTTGACCGATCCCAAGCCGTGATGCGCGACGCTCCGCGCGAGATCGGTCTCGTCGTCGCGGATATCCCGCTGCGGGCCGATCCGTGTCGCTTGCCCGTCACGAATCAGCAGGGCCGCGCAATCGCCAAGCCAGGCGCAATCGATCACATTGCCGGCGATCGCCACGGCGAGAAATGAGGCCGAAGGGAGCTCCCAGCTTTCGGGCGCGCGCGTGCGTTCCTCGGCAAAGGCAGCGGCGACGCGCTCGAACACGGTGCGACACGCTTGCTCGATCGATCCGCTATCGGCCGCCGCGAAGGCGCGGTCGGCCTCTGCCGCAATCCATGCCGCACCGCCGCGATTGTCGAGCAGCCCTGGCTCTCCGAGATCGGTCGCGCCGTCGATCACCCAGGCATGGGCATGGCCCGCGCCCGCGCGGTCGTCATTCGCCTTCGACGAATCGCCCGCAATCGACAGCGACTGGATCAGGTCGAGATGCATGCCCGCCCTTTGTTTGGAGGAGTCAGGCGCCGGCGGCGTCGAGCTTGTCGAGCTGGTCGGCGCTGAGCTTCAGGTCGATCGCCGGCAGCAATTCCTCGAGTTGCTTCACGCTGGTCGCGCTGGCGATCGGTGCGGTGACGCCGGGTTGCGCGGCGAGCCATGCTAAGGCGATCTGCGCCAATGTCGCGCCGGTTTCCGCCGCGACCTCGTCCATCGCCTTCAGCACCGCAGGCCCTTTGCCCTCGAGATAGGCGGTCATCCGCCCGCCGCGCACGCTTTTCCCAAGGTCGTCGGCCGAGCGATATTTGCCGGTCAGGAAGCCGGAGGCGAGCCCGTAATAAGGCAGCACACCAATGTTATACTCGACGCAATAATCCTGCAGCTCGCCTTCGAATTTGTGGCGGCTGACCAGATTGTATTCGGGCTGCAGCACCTGAAAATGCGGCAGGCCCGCCGCGCGCGCGACGTCATTGGCCGACTTGAGCCGTGCTGCGTGGAAATTGGACGCGCCCAGCACCGCGACCTTGCCCGCCGCGACCAGTTTGGCGAACGCTTCCATATAGGCTTCCTGTGATGTCGCCTCATCGTCCTGGTGCGCATAATAGAGGGCGATCTGCTCGACGCCGAGCCGTTGGAGCGACGCATCGCAGGCCTCGGCGATCCGCGCGGGGGCGAGCTTCTCGCCCGCCGTGCTCGGCAGCATGCCGACCTTGGTGGCGACGCCGATCTTCTTGCCGCTCGACTTGATCCACTCGCCGATCACGCTTTCCGATTCACCGCCTTTGTGGCCCGGCACCCAAGCCGAATAGACGTCGGCGGTGTCGACCAACGTGCCGCCGGCGTCGACGAAGGCGTCGAGCACGGCGAAGCTCGTCGCTCTGTCCGCGGTCCAGCCGAACACGTTGCCGCCGAGGCAGAGCTTCGGGGTGTGCAGATGGCTGGCGCCCACACGGCGGAGATCGGTCATTGCGCATTTCCCTGGTTGGACGGCGTCGGGTCGGATGGCTGGGCCGGCACGGCATTGTTCGCGTCGAGCATCGCCGCGGCGTCGTTCAACGCGCGCTGGTCGTCGGCCGATACGCCGCCGGTATCGTCGCGGCTCGAGCACGCCGCCGTGCCCATCATGAGGGCGAGCCCGGCGAAAGCGAGGCGAGCGCGCATCAATCCTCGATCTCGTTGCCGGCGTCCTTCAATGCCTGACCGGCGTCCTTCTTCGCGTCGCTGGTCGCCTTGTCCATCTTGTTCGATGCGGCATCCATGTGGTTCTCGGCGGCGCCCAGCGCCGAATCGACCGCGGCGTCGGTGGTGTTGACTGCGCGCGCCATGGTCGCGTTGGCGTCGCCCGCCATCGTGTTGGCCGCTTGCGCCGCTTCGTTCTGCGCCTTGTTGCTGCACGCGGCGATGCCGAGCGTGGCGATGATCGCGAGCGATACGGCGAGAGTCTTGGGAGCCTTGGTCATCGGGAAATCTCCTGCCAATGGGGGTCGAAACACCGCTACTGCCACCCCGTTCCGCGCGCAACGCGTTGACGGCATATAAAGATATCTTTATATCTCTATCTGTCATGCCGAACGCCCTCGACATCTTCCGTGCGCTTGCCGATTCGACGCGGCTGCGGATCGTCGCGCTGGTGCGCTCGATGGAGCTGTCGGTCGGCGAACTCGCGCAAGTATTGGGGCAAAGCCAGCCGCGCGTCAGCCGGCACGTCAAGATATTATCCGATGCCGGCATCGTCGAGCGTCGCAAGGAAGGCAGCTGGGTCTTCGTCGCGATGGGTGCGCGCGATGTCGCCGCGCCATTGTGCATCGCGCTCGATGCCTGGGAAGGCGACCGAGCGCATGCCCGCGCCGAGGCCGATGCGGCACGGCTGGCGGCAGTGCGGGCCGATCGTGCCGCGCATGCGGCGGGCTGGTTCGAAAGCAATGCCGGCGAATGGGATGCGATCCGCTCGCTTCACATCGCCGAGGAGCAGGTCGAAGCGGCGATGGCCGCGGTGCTGGGCGATGCGCGAGTCGAGCGGCTGATCGATATTGGCACCGGCACCGGTCGGATGCTCGAATTGTTCGCGGGGCAGGCCGACCATGCGCTTGGCATCGACCGCAGCTCCGAAATGCTCCGGCTGGCGCGTGCCAAGCTGACCGAGCGTGGGCTCGACAATACCGAATTGCGCCAGGCCGATCTCTACGCGCTGCCGCTCGACAGCGGGACGGCGGACCTCGCTATTCTGCACCACGTTCTTCACTTCGCGCAGACGCCCGACGCGGCGATCGCCGAGGCGGCGCGCGTGCTGGGGCCGGGCGGGCGGCTGCTGATCGTCGATTTCGCGCCGCATGGGCGTGAGGAATTGCGGATGCGCGATGCGCATGCGCGGTTGGGTTTTTCGGACGAGCAGATGCTCGGCTGGTTCGAGCATTCGGGGCTCGCGCCGGTGCGGACCGAGACGCTCGAGGGTGGCGAACTGACGGTGAAATTGTGGCTGGCGCGCAAGGCAAGCGCGCCGGCGCGTATAGCGGAGGCAGCGTAATGGTTTCGGTCAAGCAGATGGCGGAGGCGCGGCTCGCGCTGGCAAGCCCGTTGTTCGCGGACGTCGCGGGCGACGCCCAGGTCAGCTTCGAATTCTTCCCGCCCAAGACCGAGAAGATGGAAGAGACGCTGTGGGAGTCGCTGCAGACACTGAACCCGCTCGCCCCGCGCTTCGTCTCGGTGACCTATGGCGCCGGCGGCTCGACCCGCGAGCGGACGCATGCGACCGTCGCCCGGATCGCGCGCGAGACAAACATACCGGCCGCCGCGCACCTGACCTGCGTCGAGGCGACCCGGGAAGAGATCGACCAGGTCGCTGACGATTATTGGAAAGCCGGCGTGCGCCACATCGTCGCGCTGCGCGGCGACCCGCCGCGCGCGGGCGAGAAATATGCCACGCATCCCGGCGGCTATGAGAATGCCGCCGATCTCGTCGCGGGGCTGCGCAAGCTCCATGCGTTCGAGATTTCGGTTGCGGCCTATCCCGAATGCCATCCGGACTCGCCCGACGCGACGGCGGACATCGACAACCTCAAGCGCAAGCTCGACGCCGGCGCCAGCCGTGCGATCACCCAGTTCTTCCACGAGGCGGAGACCTTCTTCCGCTATCGCGATGCGCTCGCCGCGGCGGGCGTCGACGCGGAGATCGTCCCCGGCATCATGCCGGTAATGAATTTCGCCAGCGTACAGCGCATGTCGGCGATGTGCGGCACCGCGGTGCCGAGCTGGATGGGCCGCCTGTTCGACGGCCTCGACGATCATCCCGCCGCGCGGCAATTGGTTTCCGCGACCATCGCCGCGGAATTGTGCCGGCGGCTCTATGCCGGTGGCGTGCGCAATTTCCATTTCTACACGCTCAACCGCGCTGAGCTGAGCTATGCGATCTGCCATTTGCTGGGGATCCGGCCCAAGGACGCGGCGAAGGCGGAGGCGGCGTAATTTGTCGTCACCCCAGCGAAAGCTGGGGTCTCGCGCCGCAAATGGCACGCTCAAAACTGGGAGATCCCAGCTTTCGCTGGGATGACGGATATGATGACATCACGTGAAAAACTGCTCGCCGAAGCCGCGAAGCGCATCCTGATTACCGACGGCGCATTCGGAACCGAGATCCAGAACTGGAAGCTCTCCGAAGCCGATTATGCCGGCTCGCTTGGCCTGAGTCACGACCAGAAGGGCAATAACGACATCCTCGCGCTGACCAAGCCCGAGGTGCCGGCGTCGATCCACCGCGCCTATTTCGAAGCGGGCGCCGACATCGCCGAGACCAACACCTTTTCGGCCAACCGTATCAGTCAGGCCGATTACGGCGCCGAGCATCTGGTCCGCGAGATCAATCTCGAAAGCGCCAAGATGGCGCGCGCCATCGCCGACGAGTTTGAGGCCAAAGACGGCCGCCCGCGTTTCGTCGCCGGGGCGATCGGGCCGACCAACAAGACGCTGTCGCTGTCGCCCGACGTCAACGATCCCGGCTATCGCGAGATCGACTTCGATTACCTCAAGGACGTGTATCGTGAGCAGATCGACGCACTGGTAGAGGGCGGGATCGATTTCGTGCTGATCGAGACGGTGTTCGACACGCTCAACGCCAAGGCCGGCGTGATGGCGGCGATCGAGGCGGGCGAGGCGCTCGGCCGCGACTTGCCGATCATGCTGTCGATGACGCTGACCGACCTCTCGGGCCGCAATCTGTCGGGTCATACCGTCGAGGCGTTCTGGCACGCGGTGCGCCACGCCAAGCCGGTGACGATCGGGCTCAATTGCTCGTTCGGCGCCGAGCAGCTTCGCCCGCACGTCAAGACGTTGAGCGGGATCGCCGATACGCTGATCATGGTTTACCCGAATGCGGGCCTGCCAAACGAACTCGGCGCTTATGACGAAGAGCCGGCGACGACCGCCGGGTTGGTCGGGGAATGGGCGGAGGCCGGGCAGGTCAACATCCTCGGCGGCTGCTGCGGCTCGACCCCCGCGCATATCAAGGCGATCGCCGACGGGGTGAAGGGCCTGACCCCGCGCAAGATCGTCACGCCCGAGGTGCGGACGCGGCTCGCGGGTCTCGAACCGATGATCATGGCGGCCTGAGCAAAACCGTCACCCCAGCGGAAGCTGGGGTCTTTGATTGATAGCGCGCGCCTGCTGCGTGAGATCCCAGCTTTCGCTGGGATGACGAATGGGAAAATAATGACGACTGCCACGCCTTCCTCCGCCAATTTCGTCAATGTCGGCGAACGTACCAACGTCACCGGCTCGGCGGCGTTCAAGAAGCTGATCATGGCCGGCGACTATGCCAAGGCGGTCGAGGTAGCGCGCCAGCAGGTCGAGAACGGCGCACAGGTGGTCGACGTCAATATGGACGAGGGCCTGCTCGATGCGGTCCACGCCATGACCACCTTCCTCAAGCTGATCGCCGCCGAGCCCGATATCGCGCGTGTGCCAGTGATGATCGACAGCTCGAAATGGTCGGTGATCGAGGCCGGGCTGAAATGCGTGTCGGGCAAGCCGATCGTCAATTCGATCAGCATGAAGGAAGGCGAGGAGCAATTCCTCGAACACGCCCGCAAGTGCATGGCCTATGGCGCCGCGGCCGTGATCATGGCGTTCGACGAGACCGGCCAGGCCGACACCAAGGAGCGCAAGGTCGAGATTTGCGAGCGCGCCTACAAATTGCTGATCGGGATCGGATTCCCGCCCGAGGACATCATCTTCGACCCCAACGTCTTCGCGATCGCGACGGGCATCGAGGAGCACAACAATTACGGCGTCGACTTCATCGAGGCGACGCGTGAGATCAAGCAACGCTGCCCGCACGTCCATATCTCGGGCGGCCTGTCGAACCTGAGCTTCTCGTTCCGCGGCAACGAGCCGGTGCGCCGCGCGATGCACTCGGTGTTCCTTTATTATGCGATCCCCGCAGGCATGGATATGGCGATCGTCAATGCCGGCCAGCTCGACGTTTACGACACGATCGATCCCGAACTGCGCCAGGCGTGCGAGGACGTCATCCTCAACAAGGATCCCGATGCCGGCGAACGACTGGTCGTGCTCGCCGAGAAATTCCGCGGTACCGATGTGGCGGCCGAAAAGGCGGCCGAGGAATGGCGCAGCTGGTCGGTCGGCAAGCGGCTGGAGCATGCCTTGGTCAAGGGGCTCGACCAATATGTCGTCGAGGACACCGAGGAAGCGCGCCTGCAGACTGCGCGCCCGATCGAGGTGATCGAAGGTCCGTTGATGGACGGGATGAACGTCGTCGGCGACCTGTTCGGATCGGGCAAGATGTTCCTGCCGCAAGTGGTCAAGTCGGCGCGCGTGATGAAGAAGGCGGTCGCGCATTTGCTGCCCTATATCGAGGCGGCGAAGGAGCCCGGCGCGAAGGGCAAGGGCAAGGTCATCATGGCGACCGTCAAGGGCGACGTGCATGATATCGGCAAGAATATCGTCGGCGTCGTGCTTCAGTGCAATGGCTTCGAAGTCGTCGATCTCGGCGTGATGGTGCCGTGGCCCAAGATCCTCGAGGCGGCGAACGAGAATGATGCCGACATGATCGGCCTGTCGGGGCTGATCACCCCGAGCCTCGACGAGATGGTCACCGTCGCCGAGGAGATGAAGCGCGCCAAGATGACGATGCCGCTGCTGATCGGCGGCGCCACGACGTCGAAGGTCCATACCGCTTTGCGTATCGCGCCGGCCTATGACGGTCCTGTCGTCCATGTGCTCGACGCCAGCCGCGCGGTCGGCGTCGCAACCACGCTCGTGTCCGACACGCAGCGCGACGATTATGTCATTAAGGTCGCCGACGACTATGCCGCGGTGCGCAAGTCGCGAGAGAATAAGGGCCAGAACGAATTGCTGCCGCTGGCGCAAGCTCGCGCCAATGGCTTCAAGGCCGATATGGCGCTGAAGCCGCCCGCGCCCAAACAGCCCGGCCGTCACGTCTTCACCGACTGGGATTTGAGCGACCTGCGCGAGTGTATCGACTGGACGCCGTTCTTCCGCGCCTGGGAACTCGCCGGCACCTATCCCAAGATCCTGGACGACGAGATCGTCGGCGAAAGCGCGCGGTCTTTATTCGCCGACGCCAACGCCATGCTCGACAAGATCATCGCGGAGAAGTGGCTGACCGCGCGCGGCGTGGTCGGTCTGTGGCCGTGCGCACGCTATGAGGACGACGTCGTGCTCGCGCCGGAGGGCGACTGGACCGCAGAGCAATTGCGCAGCTTCGATTTTCTCAATCTGCCCGACGACGAGAGCCACGTGCGCCTCCCGTTCCTGCGCCAGCAGATCGCCAAGCGCGAGGGCCGACCGAACATGTGCCTGGCCGATTTCATCGATACCGCCGGCGACTGGCTGGGCGGTTTCGCGGTGTCGATCCACGGCATCGAACCACACCTCGCGCGGTTCAAGGCGGCGATCGACGATTATTCGGATATCCTGCTAAAGGCGCTCGCCGACCGCTTCGCCGAGGCGCTGGCCGAGCGGCTTCACCAGCATGTTCGCACGACGCTCTGGGGCTATGCCGAGGGCGAGCAGTTGACCAACGAAGCGCTGATCCGCGAGCAATATCGCGGCATCCGCCCGGCGCCTGGCTATCCCGCATGCCCCGACCACAGCTTGAAACCGATCTTGTTCAAGTTGCTCGATGCGCATCACGCAACCGGCATCAGCCTGACCGAAAGCTTCGCGATGCTGCCGACTGCGGCCGTCAGCGGCTTTTACTTCGGTCACCCGCAGGCTGAGTATTTCGGCGTTGCGCGGATCGGCAAGGACCAGGTCGAGGACTATGCCGTGCGGCGGGGGACGGACCTGCCGACGACAGAACGGTGGCTGCGGCCCAATCTCGACTGAGATCGCGTCCGAAACGGAGGCATCTCGCATGGATGCGGCGGTCTTCGACTGGTAACCTTCCCCGATCGAAATGGGGAGGGACTGATGGCCGATCGTGATGCCGTGCTCGCAGCAATCGATGCCGCTTATGCCGCGCGCAAACGGGGCGACAAGGAAGCGCTCGCCACGCATTTTGCGCCCGACGCTACGTTCCGGGTGGTCGGCCGAAGCGACGTGATGGGGTTCGACGTCGGTCCGGTCGACGCGCTGGGCGCGATCAACGAGTTGATCGACCTCTTCACCTTCCACGAGATGGAGCGGCTACATGCCGCGGTGAGCGATCACACCGCGTTCGTCCATTTGCGTATCGAGGTCTCGGCGCGCGGCGGCGGGCGAGACGTCACCGAAATATGCGACATCTGGACGCTGGACGACGAGTTAAAGACGGTGTCGCTGGTCGAGTTCGCCGATACCGCGACGATGGCACAGATGGCCGCGAGCGCGATGGCGGCTGGTTGAGCGGTTTATCCCCCCACAAGGGCAGAAGAATTTGTCCCCCGTTGGGTCACCACGGCAGGTCGTTCATATCCAAGGCAGCGACCCTCGCCCCAACGACGTCATTAACCGTCATTTGCCCTTCTGTCGGAACGCCGAGCGTAGGATGGCCACGCGCGAAGGAGTCTCTCAATGCGCCGTGCCTTATTCGCCCTGCTCCCATTACTCGCCGCGGCGCCGCTCCAGGCCGATCCGGGCGCCGCGCCGTTCACCGTGCAGGAGACCGGCCAAGGCTACGTCAATCTCGATGACGCCGTGCAGTCGATCCGCATGGGCACTGCGACGATCGTGATCGCGCCGGGTGTCTATCATCAATGCACCGTCCAGGCCGGCGGCAACATCACCTTCAAGGCGGCGCAACCCGGCACCGCGATCTTCGATGGCGAGACCTGCGAAGGGAAAGCGGCGTTCGTGCTGCGAGGGTTGTCGTCGGTGGTCGACGGCATCGTGTTCCGCAACATGCGCGTGTCGGACGGCAACGGCGCCGGCATCCGCACCGAGATGGGCAATCTGACCGTGCGCAACTCGATGTTCCTCGACAGTCAGGAAGGCATTCTCGGCGGCCAGCCCGCGGGTCAGCAGATCGTCATCGACCGCTCGACCTTTTCCGGGCTCGGCCAGTGCGACGAGACGGTCGATTGTTCGCATTCGATCTATCTCGCGAACAAGGGATCGGTGACGATCACGCGCTCGCGCTTCGAGCGCGGCACCGGCGGGCATTACGTCAAATTGCGCGTGCCGAACCTGTCGATCACCGATAACAGCTTCGACGACAGCCAGGGCCGCAAGACCAATTATATGATCGACCTGTCGGAAGGCGGCACCGGCCTGATCGCGCGCAACACCTTCGCCGACGGACCGAACAAGGAGAATTGGACCGGCTTCATCGTCGTCGCGGCGGAAGGGCGGACCTATCCATCCACCGGGCTGAAAGTCGTCGACAATGTCGCGACCCTCGCGCCCAATTTCGCCAAGAGCCCGGCGTTCGTCGCCAATGTCGGACGTGATCGGCTCGACGTCGGCGAGAACCAGCTAGCGACGGGTATCCGCAAGTACGAAGAGCGCTGATCGCGGCGCCATGCTCCTGCTTTCGCAGGAGCATGGAAGGTGAATCGTTTAAGGTCGATTGGACAGCTGAAACCGGTTCTTGTCGGGATCGTCGCCGTCGCACAGATGGAGGTTGCCGAAGACCTTGACCGGCCCCATCCTGGCGCCGCGCGACACCAGGTCCTCGCGTGCTTTGGCGACATCGTCGGCATGAAAGACGATCTTGTGCGGGCCCTCGAAATCGGGACCGATCTTGACGCCTTTGCCTGCGGCATGGATCGCGATGTTGCAGCCGCCTGCCGCCAGATCGGCCCAGCCGTCATCCTCCTCGACGACCTCCAGCCCGAACGTGTCGCGGTAGAAATCGCGCATCGCGGCGAAATTGTGCGTGAAGATGATCACGCGGCGCATCGCGTAGCTCATGGGCAGGTGCTCGCCGTGCCGCCATCGAGATCGAGGCAGCGGCCGTCGACATCGCCGGGCTTGAGCGCGAAGCCGAGCACGCCGGCCAGGCTGGGCATGATGTCGACCGTCTCGATCGAAAGCGGCTGTTCGAACCCCTTCATCCCCTTGCGCCAGAACAGGATCGGCACGCGACGGTCATAATCCCACGGCGACCCATGTGTCGCAACCGCGCCGGGATAGCCGCCGGGCGGGATCGCGGTGATGCGCGGTTTCAGAAACACGACGAAATCGCCCGACCGCGCCGGATCGAACGAGGCGCGTTCGCGCTGGAGCAAGGTCCAGCCTTCGGGCGGGCCTTCGGGCAGCGGACCGGCGGCGATGTCGGCCTGGGTAAAGACCGCGGCGACCTGGGGATCGGCGCGATAGCGTGCGACCGCGGCGGCGAGCACCTGGGCCCGCTGATCGCGGGTCAGCTTGGGATCGATCCAGACGTCGCCATTGGTGCCGCCGTAGAGGACGCGGCCAGTCAGCCCCATGTCCTTGGCGATCACGTCTCCAACAGTTTTGGGCGTCAGCGCGAGTGCGACACGGTCGGCCATCGGCATCGCGCGTTCGCGTTCGCGCTCGGGAATGTCGTTGCCGCCATGGTCGGCGGTCAGCGCGACGACATAATCGACGCCGGTCTTGTCGAGCGCGGCGAACAATTTACCCAGGGTCTGGTCGAGCGTGGCGAGCTGGATGCACATCTCCGAGCCCTCAGTGCCATAGGTATGGCCGACATAATCGGTCGCCGAGGCGCCGATCGTCAATATGTCGGTCGACTTACCGCGTCCGAGCTTCATGTCGCGGACCATCGCGCTGGCGAGCCCGACGATCGCGCTGTCGAAGGCCGGCGATGCCTTCCATTTGGGTTCGTTATTGATGGGGCGTTCGAACCGACCAGCGCCGACGGTCTGGCCGTTGGCGACTATCGCGCGGTCGACCGGCTTGCACCAATCGGGCTCGGCGAAGGCGGCGCCGGGCTTGGCGATTTCGGCCTTGGCGGCGGCGTTGGCGGCGGTCACCGCGGTGGGCTCGGCGCGGCCGCCATAAGAGATGAAGCCCTTACCGTCGCGCCAGAACCAGACCTGATCGATCTTGTGCCCGCCCATCATGATCGCCGCGCGATCCTTGCCCGCGATCGACACGGTGCGGACGTCGGGGTCGGCATCCTTCATCCGCTCGCCAAGCGTCGGCACGCGCAGGTGAATGTCGGAGGCCACATAGTCCTTGGCCGAGCCCTTCGACGGGTCTTCCGCGCAATAGATCGATCCGGGGCGTGGGCCGGTCCATTCATACCACTCGTTGGCGATGATCCCGGTCCGCGCCGGGCGATCACCGGTCATGATCGTCGAATGGCCGGGGCAGGTTTCGGTCGCGGCATGGCTCTGGAATCCGGCAGGGAACACTGCACCGTCGAGCAGACGCTTGAACCCGCCAGTGAACCGATTGCGATATTCGGCGAACAGATCGGCCGAGAATTGGTCCACCGAGATCACCACGACAAGCTTCGGCGGGCGCGCCTTGGCGGGCGCCGGGGTCGGCGGCGCATCCTGTGCGGCGAGCGGTGCGGCGAAGAGCGCGAGAGCGATCGGGGCGAACTTGGCAAGGCGCATCGGGGGGAAACTCCGCTGTCGGGCTGGGCGAGCCGTGGAAGGACCGCTAAGGGGCTGGTGTGTTAGGTACAAGGGGTCGCATGCGCGCGCTCGGTTTCGCTTTCGTGACGATGATGCTGGCGATGGTCGCCTGGGCCCTTCCGGCGCAGGCGCAAGCCGATCCCGCGAATGATCCGCCCCCGCATTTGAAGATCCACCTCGTCGCCGAAACCAGCAGGCCCAAAGCGGGCAGCAAGATCAATCTCGCGCTCGACTCGACGCCGCAGCGGGGCTGGCATGGTTACTGGCAGAACCCCGGTGATGCCGGATTTCCGACCAAATTCGCCTGGACGCTGCCGAGCAAGGCTACCGCGGGCGACCCGCGCTATCCGGCACCGCAGCAACTGATCGTGGCGGGGCTAATGAACTATGTGTTCGAACAGCCCTATGCGGTGATCGTGCCGCTGACCGTGCCCGAGGGATTGGCGGCGGGAAGCAAGCTGCCGATCAAGCTTCACTTGCAATATCTCGTCTGCACCAAGACCTTATGCGTTCCCGAACAGGCCGATCTGGCAACCGAGCTGACCGTCGGCGACGGGCAGTCCGACCCTGCGCTGGCGGCGCAATTCGCGCAATGGAGGCGCGCACTGCCGCAGCCGCTCGGCTCGCGCGCGACCTATCAGGCGCAAGGCGGCGCGGTGCAGATCGCGATCCCCTATCCGGCCAGCGCGGCTGGGGCGGGGGCATATTTCTATCCGATCACTGCCGATGCGATCGACTATGCCGAACCGCAGAAAGTGGCGCGCGACGGCGATCGGCTGGTCATTACCACCAAGGGCAAGGGCGCGCCCGGGCCGATCGAAGGCGTGCTGAGCGTCGACGGCCATGCGCTGGCGCTGGCGGCGGCGCCGGGGGTCGTGCCCGCTGCCGTTGCAACCACCGCTGAGGGCGGCTGGTCGACCGCCTTGATCGCGTTTCTCGGCGCCGTGCTGGGCGGCTTGATCCTCAACGTCATGCCCTGCGTGTTCCCGATCCTGAGCCTCAAGGCATTGAGCCTGGCGCGCGCCGGCGGCGACGAGCTCGCGGCGCGGCACGAGGCGCTGGCTTATACCGGCGGTGCGACCGCCGTGTGCCTGGCGCTCGGTGCGGCGATCCTGGCGCTGCGAGCCGGTGGCAGCGCGGTGGGCTGGGCGTTCCAATTGCAGGACCCCCACGTCGTCATGCTGCTGCTGCTGCTGACGGTGGCGATTGCGCTCAATCTCGCCGGCGTGTTCGAGGTGCCGGTGCCCGGTTTCGTCAACCGTACCGGTAGCGCGGGCGGTGCGTTCGTCACCGGTGCGCTCGCCGCGTTCGTGGCGACGCCGTGTACCGGGCCGTTCATGGCGGCGTCGCTCGGCGCCGCACTGATCTTGCCCTGGCCCGCCGCGCTGGCGGTGTTCGGAGGATTGGGACTGGGGCTGGCGCTGCCCTTCCTGCTGCTCGGGTACGTGCCGGCGCTGCGCAAGCGGCTGCCGAGACCGGGCGCGTGGATGGATACGCTGCGCCGCATCCTGTCGATCCCGATGTGGTTGACCGCGGTCGCGCTTGCCTGGGTGCTGGGCAAGCAGGCTGGCGTCGATGGCATGGCGTTGGCGCTGCTCGTCTCGCTGGGCGCCGGCATCGTGCTATGGGCCGCGGGACGGCGGCAGGCGAGAGGGCTGGGCTTTGGCGCGGTGGCGTTGGTGATGCTCGCCTTGGTCGCGGTGGCGGGTGTTTGGCTGGTGCGCGATCATCCGGGCCAAGCGGCCGTCGTCGCCGCCGGCGAAGAAAAGTTTAGCGAGGCACGGCTCGCCCAGTTGCGCGCGCAGGGGCGTCCGGTGTTCGCCTATTTCACCGCCGATTGGTGCCTGACCTGCAAGGTCAACGAGCGCGTCGCGATCGACACAGATGCCGTCCATGCCTCGTTCAAGGCGAAGAACGTCGCGGTGCTCGTCGGCGATTGGACCAATGGCGATCCGGTGCTCGGGCGCTTCATCGAAGCGCATAATCGCGCAGGCGTGCCGCTTTATCTTTATTATCCGGCGGGCGGCGGCGGACCGCGGATACTGCCGCAGGTGTTGACGCCGTCGCTGTTGGAGGAATTGCAATGATCGCCAGGATGCTGGGAATGGCCGCCGTGGGGCTCATGCTGGTCGTTGCCGCGCCGGCTGCCCCCGCTGACGATCCGCCCGCCTGGACCCAGCCGACCAAGCCGTTCCGCATCGCCGGCAACATCTATTATGTCGGGACCGCCGGCCTGGCATCCTATCTGATCGTCACGTCCAAGGGGCTGATCCTGCTCGACCCCACGATGGAAGAGAACGTCCCGGCGATCGAGGCGAACATCAAGGCGCTTGGGTTCAAGCTGTCGGACATCAAGATCCTGCTCAACAGCCACGCGCATTTCGATCATGCCGGCGGCCTCGCCGCGATGAAGCGCGATACCGGCGCCAAGCTCGACGCGATGGAAGGCGATGTCTGGGCGCTCGAGAACGGCAAGCATTTCGGCGACCAGAATTATGTCGGCATTTTTCCACCCGTGAAGGTCGATCGGCACCTGAATGACGGAGACAAGGTGACGCTGGGCGGCGTGACGATGACCGCGATATTGACCGCCGGACACACGCACGGGTGTACGACCTGGACGACGACGGTGAGGGTGAAGGCCGGGGTGAAGAGCGTCGTGTTCCCGTGCAGCCTGTCGGTTGCCGGCAACAAACTCTACGGCAACAAGACCTATCCCGGCATCGTCGCCGATTACCGCGCGAGCTTCAAACGGCTCGGCGCGATGAAGGCGGATATCGTGCTGACGGCGCACCCCGAACTATCGGACGTGATGGGACGCAAGGCGAGCGGCAAATGGCTGACGCCGGCCCTGCTGCCGAAAATGGTCGCGGAGTCCAAGGCGGCGTTCGACAAGGAACTGCTCAAGCAGCAGGCGATCGCGGAGTAGGTAGCTCCCCAGCGGCTCGCTAGCTCGCCGAGCATCACCGATAAGAAATCTGCGCCCCGCGCAGATTTCTTATCGGTGATGCTTGTGCGCCGCAGCATTCCATTGCAGCATGGAACTCTGACATCTGGCGGGGCTTTGGCATTTGGTGGGAATCGGGCCGGCGTTTGACGAGATCATGGGCACTTCGGGTGCTGCGCTCGTTCGTCGCGAATTGACCGCACTCGGCGAATGGCTCGACACCACCGATGCCGCCGAACTCAAGCGCCGCCAGCAATCGGCCGAAGTCACGTTCCGTCAGCTCGGCATCACCTTCGCGGTCTATGGCGATGAGGACGCCAGCGAGCGGATCATTCCGTTCGACATCGTCCCGCGCGTATTCCTGGCCGACGAATGGGCACGGCTCTCGGCGGGGCTGGAGCAACGCGTCCAGGCGATCAACGCCTTTCTTGACGACATTTACGGCGCGCGCCGGATCATGAAGGATGGCGTCCTTCCCGAGGACTTGATCTTCGGCAATCCGCAATTCCGGCCCGAAATCGCCGGCATGCGTCCACCGCACGGCATCTGGGCGCATATTTGCGGGATCGATCTGGTGCGGACCGGACCCGACGATTTCTTCGTGTTGGAGGATAATGCGCGGACGCCGTCGGGCGTCAGCTACATGCTCGAAAATCGCGAGGCGATGCTGCGGCTGTGCCCTGAATTGTTCCGCCAGTTCCGTGTCGCCGCGGTCGATTCCTATCCCGACCGTCTGCTCCAGACGATGAAGTCGGTCGCGCCACAAGGGACGGGGAGCAATCCGGTCTGCGTCGTGCTCACACCGGGTCATTTCAATTCGGCCTATTACGAACACAGCTTTCTGGCGGATTCGATGGGCGTCGAGCTGGTCGAGGCGGCGGACCTAGTGGTCGACGACGATATCGTGTGGATGCGGACGATTGCCGGGCGGGTGAAGGTCGATGTGATCTATCGTCGGATCGACGACGATTATCTCGATCCCCTGGTGTTCCGCCCGGACTCGATGCTGGGCGTGCCGGGGCTGATCGCAGCCTATGCGGCGGGCAATGTCGCCTTGCTCAACGCACCGGGCAACGGCATCGCCGACGACAAGGCGATCTATTCCTACATGCCGGAGATCGTGCGCTATTATACCGGCACCGAGGCCAAGCTGCCTAACGTCCAGACCTTCCGCTGCCGCGAGTCCGAGGCGCTCAAATATGTGCTCGAGCATCTCGACGAGCTGGTGGTGAAGCTGGTCGACGGATCAGGTGGTTACGGCATGCTGGTGGGGCCGACCGCGTCGAGGGACGAGATCGAACGGTTCCGCGCGGCGTTGATCGCCGAACCGCATCGTTACATCGCGCAGCCGACTTTGGCCTTGTCCACCGTACCGACCCTGGTCGAGCAGGGGCTTGCCCCGCGGCATGTCGATTTCCGTCCGTTCGTGCTGACCGGATCGAAGGGGGTGCAAGTGGTGCCGGGCGGGCTGACCCGCGTGGCACTGCGGGAAGGCTCGCTGGTGGTCAATTCGTCGCAAGGCGGCGGGACCAAGGATAGTTTCGTGCTGCTCGACAACGGCCCGGCGCATTTTCAGGTGCAGGCGTGAAGGGCGACCCCAAAATCCTCCCCGGAACGGGGAGGGGGACCATCGCGCCAGCGATGGTGGAGGGGCCCCATCCTTCGGCCGCCTCCTGGCTTGTTGCTTGTTGGTCGCGG
>NZ_BCYU01000049.1 GCF_001598355.1 Sphingomonas asaccharolytica NBRC 15499 | reverse complement strand
GCCCCGCCGCAAGTGGCCAGGGGCTTTCCCGAGTGGCTCGGCACGCTGTTCGGAATCGCCTCGGGCTTCACCAGCCAGATCGCCCATGCCGGCCAGCCGCCGTTCCAGGTCTGGGTGTTGCCGCGCCGCCTGTCGCGCGACGTGCTGGTCGGGACGACCGCGATCTTCTTCGCCGCGGTCAATTGGATCAAGGTACCGGCCTATATCGCACTCGGCCAGTTCACCCACGCCAATCTGCTGACCGCCGCCGCGCTCCTGCCGGTCGCTATCGCCTCGACCTTCGCCGGCGTCTGGCTGGTGCGGCGCGTTTCCGCCGAGCGCTTCTATGCCGCAATTTACGCGCTGATGGTGCTGGTCGGGGCGAAATTGCTGTGGGACGCCGTCGCCTGACGGCGTATCGGTCCGGATCGGCCGGGTCTTTGCCAAATGTTAAGAGCGGCCAGGCGATAATGCGCGTCATGGACGCCCATATGTCCGGATCCGATCGAGCGACTGGCGATGACGACGATCATCGCCACCAGCAGCGCGTGCCGATCGTCCTGCGGGCGCGATTGCGGGATCGGCACTCCAACAAATACAATGTTCACCTGCTCGACCTGTCGGTCACGGGCTTCCGTGCAGAGGCGGATTATTCGCTCGACGTGGGGCAGATCGTCTGGCTGGTGATTCCGGGCATGCAGGGACTCGAAGCGACGATCGCCTGGCGCCAGGGCCTGGAGATCGGCTGCAGTTTCCGCCAGCCGCTCTACCCGCCGGTGCTTGACCACATCGTCAAGACGTTGGGGCATTAGGCGGTAGTCTCGTAACAAGCGGCCTGTCTGCTTCCGACCCATAGCCGACAAGCTCGCGTCGCATTGATCCAATACGCTGACCCTTTCGTGACGATACCGACTGGGCGCCAGAATTTGGCCGGACGTGCCGATCGGCCAATGGGAAGCGACGTTGGCAACAATGGCGAGCCCAGGTGCGACGCGGCTTACGGACGAACGCTGGTTCTTCGGAAGAGGGCCGGGCCTAATCGGGCCGGGGATCGAAATAGGGGAGAAAAATCATGGCGACAGTCGCAGACGCTCAATTCGGGGAGCGCCGCGATGATTATCCATCGGGCATGCCACGCGCACATTCCGTCGACCGTTGGATCTTCGTCGGTATGGCGCTCTGGTTTATCGCCATCGTCCTGGTGGGCTTCGTTCCGGATTCGATGATGAAGGTGGCGATGATCAACGCTGGAGCGAGAGCGCCTTTTCCTTTCATTCTGCACGTTCACGCCGTGCTGATGGGCAGCTTTCTCCTGCTGCTGCTTTCGCAAACGGTCATGGTCGCGACGGGACGCGGCGCGCTACACAAGCAAGTCGGCATCGCGGCCTATATGCTGGTACCAGCCCTGATAGGCGTTGGATTTCTCCTGGCGCCGACCATGTATTACCAAGTCTGGGGCGGGGCGAAATTCGGCCCGCCTGCTGTCCGGACAGCATTGGCGCCGATCGTGCCAATCGTGGAGAATATCCTGTTGCTTCAAATAAGCGCGGGCGTGCTCTTCGGCATTTTCATGACAATTGCACTGAAAGCGCGCGCAACGAACGCAGGACTGCACAAGAGGATGATGTTCCTCGCGACCGCGGTACCGCTCGGTGCTGCAATCGACCGGATGTCCTGGCTGCCGTCCAGCATGCCCGGGAGCCCATGGGCGAGTTACGTCTACGTGTTGGCCAGCCTTGCGCCATTATTCGTCTGGGACGTGGTTCGTCACCGTCGGGTTCATCAGGCCTATTGGGTGTTCCTCGCGTTTTATATTCCAGTGACGACTTTGGTCGTCGTGGCTTGGGACAAGACTTGGTGGCATGAGACGGCGCATCGCATAATGGGCGTGTAACAAGCCTCCTATCGACCTGAGCGTCGAGGGACATTCCTGATCGAAAGACATGAGGGGCGGCCTCAAGACCGGCGTTTCCGACAACGGGTCGGAACTGCGCGAGATTATCGTACTCGTCGCTTGCGAACTCTAGCGATCCAGATTGGGGACGATCCAGAAGCGGTCGGGCTGGCGACGACCCACAATTAGTCTTTCGCTGGATTTACACGTCGTTCAAGAACCTGCCGTTTAAACAAATCTTCGGATGCTGACTTATCGATGGCAGAACTCCGTTGCGTCACAAACTTACCGGGCACCTTCGAGTATACCGAGCAATCTCCCCATCCAAAGCCACAAAAAATAACGAAAGCGTCGTTACCCAGTCGATACCATCGTTTGCCTTTGCTGCCATTATAAGCAGGCAAACCATAGTCATCTGCATTTGGCATCTCATTGCTCTTTGCAGCGCACGATCGAGGAATAGCGTCACCGATATTATACAAAGCTGGCATACACCCCTTTGGCCATACAAATGGGTCAGCCGCAATTTTTATGCCCGTAAATCCAAGGCTTGGCTTCCAGCCGTCTACGTAGCCGCCTATGATCGCGGGAAGTAAGATCACGAGTGGCAGAAAAATCCAAGCGAACCAACGGAGAGGTTGTTTTCGATCATGGGTCAACATTGGGAGAGACCATCATCTGATTGTGGCACCAAACCTTACTTGGCCGCTCCGTACGAAAGATATGTTAATAGCGCGCATTGATATTTTTTCGGAGAGGTCAAGAGGTTAGGCAACGGCGGCTATTGCTGCCCGCGTCGCCAAAACCTGCTCGCCCGCTGTCCACCCATATTCGGCCATTCAGTCCTTTTGCCGATAGCGGCCGTTTATGGGCTCGCGACCTCGGACCGCGCCGAACCGTGCCGTGTTCCTGCGGAAGCAGGAACCCAGGGTTACGAAGCACTGCGCGCGGGCTCTTGGCTCCTGCTTTCGCAAGAGCACTGCGGAGATTGGCCGCCGTCTCAGTCGAACAGGCTGGAAACCGAGCTCTCGTCCGCAATCCGTCGGATCGCCTCGGCGAGCAGCGGTGCGATGGTCAGGTGGCGGACCTTGTTCGCGGCGGCGATCGTGTCGTGGTTGCCGATCGAATCGGTGATGACCAATTCCTCGAGCACCGATCCCTCGACTCGCGCGATCGCGCCGCCCGACAGCACGCCGTGGGTGACATAGGCGACGACGCCTTCGGCGCCGGCTTCTTTCAACGCGGCCGCGGCGTTGCACAGGGTGCCGGCCGAATCGACGATGTCGTCGATCAGGATGCAGAAGCGCCCTTCGACGTCGCCGATGATGTTCATCACTTCGGATTCGCCGGCGCGCTCGCGGCGCTTGTCGACGATCGCCAGCGGGGCGTTGTCGAGCCGCTTGGCCAGCGCACGCGCGCGCACCACGCCGCCGACGTCCGGCGACACGACCATCAAATTCTTGCCCGAATGGCGCGCCAATATGTCGGTCGACATCACCGGCGCGGCGAACAGATTGTCGGTCGGGATGTCGAAGAAGCCCTGGATCTGCCCGGCGTGAAGGTCGACCGAAAGCACGCGGTTGGCGCCGGCGATGGTGATCAGATTGGCGACCAATTTGGCCGAGATCGGGGTGCGCGGGCCGGGCTTACGATCCTGGCGGGCATAGCCGAAATAGGGCAGAACCGCGGTGATCCGCTTGGCCGATGCGCGTTTCAGCGCATCGATGCAGATCAGCAATTCCATCAAATTGTCGTTCGCCGGAAACGAGGTCGACTGCAGCACGAAGACGTCCTCGCCGCGGACATTCTCGTTGATCTCGACGAAGATCTCCTCGTCGGCGAAGCGCCGCACGAGCGCGTCGGTCAGCGGCAGTTCGAGATAGCCGGCAATCGCCTTGGCCAGTGGCAGGTTCGAATTGCCGGTCATCAGCTTCATTGGTGCTCGCCCCTTCGAGGTTTGCGCGCCTCCTTAGAAGGGAGTCTGCAGCCGGTCCAGCACCCCGCGTTCGGTGATGTAGCCGGTGACCAGCCGCGCGGGGGTGACGTCAAAGGCGGGGTTATAGGCATCGGACTGAGTCAGCCGCACCGTTTCCAGCCCGTGATCGGTCACGCCGGTGATCTCGGTCAGTTCGGTGGGCGAGCGTTCCTCGATGGGGATGGCGTCGCCACTGGGGGTTGCGGCGTCGAACGTGGTGTAGGGAAGGGCGACGTAGAACGGCACGCCGGTATCGTGCGCGGCAAGCGCCTTAAGATAGGTGCCGATCTTGTTGCAGACATCGCCATTGGCGGTGACGCGGTCGGTGCCGACGATCACCGCATCGACCTGGCCGCGCGCCATCAGCAGTCCGCCGGCATTGTCGGCGATCAGGGTGTGCGGCACACCGTGATTGCGCAGCTCGAACGCGGTCAGCAAGGCGCCCTGGTTTCGCGGTCGCGTCTCATCGACCCAGACGTGCAAGGGCAGCCCGGCATCGTGCGCGAGATAGATCGGCGCGGTCGCGGTGCCGTAATCGACTGTCGCCAGCCAGCCTGCGTTGCAATGCGTCAGGATGTTGAGCGGGCGATCGGGATTCCTGGCATGGAGTTCGCGCAGCAGGGTCAGGCCATGCTCGCCGATCGAGCGGCACAAACGCTCATCCTCGTCGACGATCGCCTGGGCGCGCGCGAACGCCGCGGCGGCGCGTTCGGCCGGCGGCAGCGGGCGTACCGCGGCGGCGACCTGATCGAGCGCCCATTTGAGGTTGATCGCGGTCGGACGCGTCTCGTGCAGGCGCGCATAGGCCGCGTCGATTGCCGCATCGCCGGGATCGGCGGCGATCGCCATCGCCAGGCCATAGCCGCCGACCGCGCCGATCATCGGCGCACCGCGCGTCCACATGTCGCGGATCGCCACTGCCGCGTCGTTCTCGGTCCTGAGCTCCACCCAGCGCACTTCCCAGGGAAGCTGGCGCTGGTCGAGGATGCGTGCGCCCTTGCCGTCGGCGGTCGGCAGGATCGACCGCGTGCGTTCGCCGTCCAGGATCATGGCAGTATCTCGGCAAAGCTGGCCACATCGCCCTGACCCGTGTCGCGGTCGATCAGCAGCGCGCGCAGGCCGGCCGATTTCGCCGCATCGGTTTCGGCGGCGACGTCGGACACGAACAAAATGTCGGCCGGAGCCACGGTCAGCGCGGCGGCGATTTTGGTATAGGATTCAGGGTCGCGCTTGGGACCCGTAGTCGTGTCGAAATAGCCGGAGAGGTAGAAGGTCAGGTCGCCCGCCTCGCTATGCCCGAAGATCAGCTTCTGCGCCTCGATCGATCCCGAGGAGTAGATGCACACCCTGATCCCCGCTTCGCTCCAGCGCTTCAGCGCCACGGGCGTGTCGGGATAGACATGCGCCTTGAGCTCGCCCGCTTCATAACCTTCGCGCCAGATGCGGCCCTGGATATGCTTGAGCGCGGTTTCCTTGGCGTCGACATCCATCCAGGCGAGCAGGGTCGCGACCGGATCGCCCGGCGGCATCGCGGCGATTACCGGCGCGAGCTCCTCGCGATGGATCGGCACCCAGGCGGGAATGCGCGCGCGGGCGTATGGGAACAGTACGTCCGCCACATAGGCGATGCTGGTGGTCGTCCCCTCGATATCGAGCAGGATCACCTTGGGCGGCGTATCGGTCATTGCGAACTCAGGAGGATCGGTTGGTTTTCGGTTCGCCGGCGCTGGCCTCGTGCCGTGGGAAGCGGTCGGCGATCGCATCGCCGGTGAATTTGGCGACCCAGCCGTCGGGATTCTCGAACAATCTGATCACGGTGAAGCTCGGCTCGGGGCCCATGTCGAACCAGTGGCGCATGCCTGCCGGGACGGAGATCAGGTCGCCGGCGGTGCACAAGACCGCGTGAATGCGGTCGTCGTCGGTGCGCAGCGTGAACAGTCCTTCGCCGGCGACGAAGAAGCGCACCTCGTCTTCCGAATGGCGATGCTCGGACAGGAATTTCGTGCGCATCGCCGCGCGATCGGGATGGTCGGGCGCCACGCCGATGATGTCGACCGATTGATAGCCTTGCTCGGCTTTCAACTTGTCGATCTCGGGCGCGTAAGCGGTGAGCACGGCGTCGGTGTCGGCGCCACCGGTGTCGCGCAACGGCCAGCGCTGGTAGCGCACGCCGATCCGCTTCAGCGCATCGCCGATCCATTTGGGGTCGCTGGTGTCGAGCACCGGGTTGTCGCCGTCATCGGCGGTAAAGACGCGAAGGCGAGTCATGACGCGCTCTCCCTGAAACTGCGTTCGGCCAGTTCGGCGGCGATCAGCCATTCGACGGCTTCGAGCACGCGCTCGGCTTCGTCAAGGTCTTTGCCCCAGGCATAAAGGCCGTGATCGCGGATCAGATAGGCTGGCGCTGCGCCGGGCCGTGCCAATGCCGGGGCGATCGCCGCTTCGATGACGGTCATGTCCTGGCTGTTGTCGACGATCGGCAGTGCGATTTCGGTTTCGTGGGTGGTCTGGCCGGGAAACACCTTGAGCAATTCGTGGCCGACGAAATTCCAGGCCTTGAGGTCGCGAAAGGCGCGGGTGAGGCCGACCGCTTGCGGCGAATGGCCGTGGAGCACCGCGCCCGCGGCCGGAAACTGGCGATAGATCGACAGATGGAGATGCGTTTCGGCCGATGGCCTGCCCGCGCCGACGACATGGCCATCCATGTCGAGGCGCAACACGCCTTCGTCGCTCAGCCGTCCCTTGTGCCAGCCCGACGCGGTCACCGCGAAGCCGTCCTCGAGCCGGACCGAATAATTGCCCGCGGTCGCCGGCGCCCAGCCGCGCGCGTCGAGGCGGCGGCCCACTGCGATGATTCCGGCCCGTGCGGCGTCGAAACTGGTCGTCGTCATGCCGGCCACTTACGGCGAGTTGCGCCGACGCGCCAGCACGCCGTTCCAGGTCGAGACGGGACCGATCCCGATGAAGGATCGATCTATTGCAATCGCCCAAAGCTCAGCCTTTTTGGGACGCCGTTCAGTGCTTCGAGTGGTCGGGCCGAAACGGCCGGGAAAACATCATTGATACCGGTGTCATAAGTTTCTATCGATCGAATGCCCGCAAGGGCTTGGGAGAGTCGGCCGCCAACGAGCGGCCAGATGTGAGAGAGAGCGGACATGGCGAGCAACAAGCGGGTGGCATTGCTGGCGGCGGTTTGTGCCGCTGCAATGATCGGGTCGGGCGCGAATGCACAGGACGCGCCGCCCAAGCTGCTGTTCCACGTCTCCGCCGACAAGACGCTGACCGCCGACACCGCGGGCGGCGATGCGGTCCCCAATTTCCAGTCAAAGGTCGCGATCGTTCCTACCGGCAAATCGGGCGGCGCGATCGAGTGGCAGGACGACGGCTATGTCGCGTGGAAGGCGCCCGGCAATATCTATGCGCGGCGCGGCACGCTTTCCTTCTTCTGGCGTTCGCGTACTCCGGTCGGCGAGGCGCCGTTCGTGCTGTTCCGGGTCGGATATGCCGACCACACCAGTTGGGACATGGCGTTCCTCAGGATCGACTGGAACGGCCACGGCTTCGACGCCTTCGTCACCGACAACAACCTCGCGAGAGAGCGTGTCTCCTTCCGCATGGATGCGCTGCCCGCGCCGACCGACTGGCACCATATCGCCTTTGCCTGGGACGAGGCGGTCGGCGTCCGGCTGTTCGTCGACGGCAAGGAAGTCGCGCGCAAGGACCAGAAGGCGGTGCTCGACAGCGGGCTCGACCAGTTCGGCCTGGCCGGGCGGATCATCTCGCCGCACCAGGTGCAGAGCCGCTACAGCTTCATGCGCGGCAGCGATGTCGACGAGATCCGCGTCTACGACCAGATGCTCGATGCCGGCGCGGTCGCAGCACTCGCCAACAACAGCGCCCCGGCCGACGACAAGCCAGTCGCGAGCGACGAGCGTACCGCCTTCCTCCATCGCTATGGCTTCGATGGCGCTTCGCCGCCGCTGCTGACCGCCGACAAGACGACGATCCGCAAGGTCGAGTTCGCCGACGCCAAGGACCTCAAGGAATGGATGTGGAAAGGCGTCGACGGCATCGCCGAGACGACCTGGCCAGGCGTCTATAACCGCTCGCGCCTGCCCGGGCGGGACGACTATTTCGAGCTGCCCGACTGGAACGTCTATGTCGAAGGCGGCAAGAGTTATGAGCTGACCCTTCCCGCGAATGAGACGGTCAATCGCGTGGAGATCCGCGGCGCCGCTTATGGCGCGCTCGATTACACCGCCGATGGCAGCAAATACGCGTCGCTGGCAAAGCGTCCGCAAGGGGTCGAGAAGTCGATCACCAGTTTCGGCGACAAGACCGGCGGCAAATTGCGTTTCACCAACATCGCGCAGGAAACCCCGATCCAGGAAATCTGGGCCTATGATGTCAAGCAGGGTGCCGAGCCCAAGGGCACGCTCAAGCTGAATTACGTCGTCGATTCAAAGACCGCCCAGGCCTTCGCCAACCTTGCGCCGCTGACGAAGTATATTGCGGGTCGCTTTCCGGCCAACGAACGCGCCACCGTCGTCGCGCTGCCGGCCAGCGCCGGCCATGCCGCACCCGGCGCGGGGAGTGCCACCGAAGCGGGCAATGCGGAGCGCGGGCGCAACGAGGCGCCGATCGTCCATATCCTGATCCCGTCGGATTTCGGCGACGCCTTGCCGGGCAAGCCACTGGCACGCGCCTGGAATTACACCTGGGCCAATATGCATGACGGGCTCGACGGCATCGCGCTCGATATCCCCGCGCTCAGGGTTGCGGCGAACAAGGACGGGGTGATCCCGCTCAACATCCGGATCAAGGATCCGATCTGGCCCGACCGCGACATGATCGACGTCACAGTGTCGGTGAAGCCGGGCCAGACACGGACCGTCTGGCTCGATCTGCGCGACCGCGTCCTGACCAACGATCCCTTCTACATCACCATCGCCAGCGCCTCGGCCGATTTCGGTGCGGACTCGCTCGACGGGATGAACGTGCGCCTGGTGTTCAAGGATCGCGACGAGGCGAAGAAGGAGCATATCCAGGACCGCTTCAACCAGGTGAAGGATAATTGGGGCTTCCTGGTCGAGGAGCATACCGCCTCGGGCCGCGAGGGGCTGTTCCGGCGGCTCAAGGGCGACATCACCGACCTGCTCCGCGTCGATCCCGACAATCTCGAAGGGCGGCGTTACTGGGCCGATATCAGCTATGGCGCGACGGGCATGCCGCCCTTCACCCAGCCGACGCCGCCGGCTGGCGTGCCGCTCTGGGCGTTCCGCCAGCTCGAGGACCTCAAGCTCACGCGTCAGTTCGTCGATTGGTGGATCGACAATCGCCAGGTGCCCTATGGCGATTTCGGCGGCGGCATTTCGGACGATGTCGACTTGCTCGAGCAATGGCCCGGCCTGGCGCTGATGGGAGTCGATCCCGACAAGATCAACGCCTCGCTCCGCGCGCTGTCGGACTCGGTCTACACTAACGGCATGCGGGTCAACGGGCTCGGCTATATCACCACCGACGAGCTTCATGCCTATGAGGAAGGGCTCAATTCGGACGCCGAGCGGCTCTATCTCAACTGGGGCGAGCCCAAGGCGGTCGAGCGGCTGATGGCGACGGCGAAGGCGCTGACCGGCATCATCCTCAAGAATCCCGCCGGGCACATGCACTTCGCCAGCAATTGGTATGGCGGGCGCAAAGTCTATCGCGAGGGGCCGTGGGAATGGCAGAAGCCGTACAGCTTCACCGTCATGCACGCGCCGATCCTGATGGGCGTGTACAATGCCAATCCCATCGCCACCGGCCTGGTGACGGGCGTGGCCGACGGCTGGATGGCGCACGGCAAGAGGGGCGCCGACGGCAATTGGACCTATCCCAACGAGATCAACTGGCGCACCGATGCCGAGCGCGCCGGAGACGGCGGCGGTATCGCGACGCCTTACCAGTCGATCTGGGCCGCCTATCGCTTCACTGGTGACGACAAATATCTGACGCCGATCCTCAGCCGCACCGCGAAGAACGGCGTAGGCTCGCTCAACGACCTTAACGAGAATGTCGTGGCGGCGCTCGGCAAGGCCGATTGGGGCAAGGCGCTGGCCGCGACCAAGAGCGATTTCGGCCGCGTCGCCAGCTGGGATGCGACGGGGAACCGCAAATTGCTCGAGGAGCAAGCGGGCGACGCGATCGCGTTCAAGTCGCAGCATATGTACATGTACACCGAAGGCCATTGGTGGACCGACCGCGTCGACATGCCCAACGACCTGCTGCAGCGGCAGCGGCTCGGCGGCATCGCTTTGGTTCGCAACCAGACCTATCCCGGGAATACCGTAAGCTGGCGTTTCGCCAATCCGGGCGCGGCGGAAATGGTCGCGATCCTGGTGCCGGGAGCGACCACCGGCCATTTCAAAGTGATCGCCTATAACATTAGCGACGTCGCGCAGCCGGCGACGATGTCGACCTGGAACGTGACCGCGGGCAAGTGGAAGATGACTGCCGGGACCAGCGCGTCGGACGGCGATACCGCCGACGGTAATCCGGTGGCGAGCGAGGTGACGCTCGAGCGCAGCGGATCGCTTGAGGTCAGCTTCGCGCCGCGCACCACGACCGTGCTCGACTTCACGCTGGAGACACCCGGCGTCCCGACCGAGCGCCGCGCCGATCTCGGGATCGGGATGGACGACGTGAAGGTCACTGGCCGCTCGGTCGAGGTGACCGTGCACAGTCTCGGCGCGCTCCCGGCCAGTGGCGGCCGCGCCGAGCTGGTCGACGCCACGGGCAAGGTCGTCGCCAGCATCGCGGTGCCGACGCTGGACGCGCCGACCGACCTGACGCCGAAGACCGCTTCGGTGCGGATACCGTTGCCGACCGGCGCCGGCGCGGGCTGGCGCGTGCGTATCGCGCTGCCCGACGGCACGCCCGAAGTGACCTGGCTCAACAATGTGGTGGCGCTCCCCACAGTAACCCGGCGGCGGTGATGGCCAAAGATCGGGGGAAAGGGGCATGATCGGACGGCGCAGCTTCCTGGCCGGGGCGACAGCGGCCACGACGGTAGCGGTCTTGCCCTTGGCCCGTGCCGCGGGCGATCGGGATGCCGTGCTGCGTGCGATGCTCGACGGGTTGGCGAGTCTCGACAGCCCCGCCGCCAAGCTGAAAAAGCTGGGGAGGGTCGCCGCGCATGACCTGTCGCCCGGCGCGCTGCTCGATCTCGAAGCGGCGCGCGAGGGGCTCGCGATCGACGCGCGGATCGCGGCGATCATGCCGTTCGGGCGGCTGGGGCGAAGTCCCTATTCGGTCACGCCGTCCAGCGGAGCATGGCGCGACCTCGCCGCGCCTGACGCCGCCGACCGGATCGCCGCCGATAGCGCGGCAATACGCGCCGAGGCCGCAGCCGGGATCGTCCTGCCGCGCGATGCGCTCGACCGCACCATCACGGGCCTATCGACAGCGTCGGCCGGCGCCAGCGGCAGCGTGGCCGCGGCGCTCGCCGAACAGGAAAGGCTGCTGTCGTCGCTGGCACCGCGTGCCGGCGAACCGGGAGTCGGCAGGCTGCCGCACGGGCCGGAATATTTCGACCTGTTGATCGATCGACAGTTCGGCGGGCGCGACGCGTCGGCGATCCACCGCCGGGTGCTGGCCAAGGCGCAGGACGTGGCGGCAGAAGCCGATGAATTGCTCGCGCGATTGGGCTATGCCGGCAAGACCACCGGTGAGCGCTTTCGCGCCGCGTTCCGCGATCCGCGCTTCCTCTACGCCGACAGCGAGGACGGCCGCGACCGCGCGGTCGCCGACATGAATCGCTGGCTCGGCCGCGCGCGGGCACAATTGCCGCGCCTGTTCGAGTCGCTCCCGCCCGAATGCGCCAATGTCGCCGTGCGGCGGATGACACCGGTGGAAGAGGCCGCGAAAAAAGGCGGTTATCGCGTCCTGCCGACGCCCGACGGCACGCCGGGCAGCTATTTCGTCGATTTGTCCGACATTCGTCGCCGGCCCGACTGGAGCCTGGCCAGCGTGGTCCATCACGAGTTGCTGCCGGGCCATATAGTGCAGATGCCCCTCGACACGCGGGCGCAACCCCATGCGATTCGAACCGAATATACCGCCGGCTTCCAGGAGGGCTGGGCGATCTATGCCGAGGAGTTGATGGCGCGGCGGGGCGCGTTTGCCGGGAACGACCGTGCGCGGCTCGGTTTCCTGCACTGGCTAATGTTCCGGCTGTGCAGATCGGTCATTGACACCGGTGTCCATGGTGAGCGATGGTCTATCCGGGAAGCGCGGGAGACGCTCGAGAGGATGCAAGGCGAGCCAGCCTTTTTCGCGACGTTCGATCAGGACATCCAACGGGTGTGTCTGGAGCCCGGCGCACGCGTGGGCGAGGCGCTGGCGTGGTTGGCGCTGGCGGATCGCTGCGGGCGCGGCGCGGCAACTGACCTGCCGCGGCGGCATCGTGCGGCGATCGCCGACGGGCGACTGCGCCTGACATCGCTCGATCGTCGAATGCTTCGGAATTCAAGAGGAAAGTCAATCAGCTAGGTAAAGGCGGCCAAGGGGGAAAACACCTCTGGCCCGATCCCAGGGAGGTAGCAGATGCAAAAGGGTTCTCGGTTCGAAACGTTATTGCGGGGCGGCGCCTCGCTCGCCGTGCTGGCGATCGCCGTCAGCGCCGGGGCGGCGCAGGCGCAGACCGCGCCGGCAGGGCCAAATGACGCGGCATCGGCTGCACCGGTGACCGAAGCGCCGCAGACGGCGCCTGCGGCCGATACGTCGCAGGACAATCAGGATACCGGCAAGGATATCGTGATCACCGGCTTCCGCGGCAGCCTGGCCAAGGCGCTCGACCAGAAAAAGGCATCGGCCACCGCGATCGATTCGATCCTGGCCGAGGATATCGGCAAGTTTCCCGACCTCAACCTCTCCGAATCGATCCAGCGCATCCCGGGCGTCGCGCTGTCGCGCGACGGCGGCGAAGGGCGTTCGATCTCGGTCCGCGGCCTGGGCCCGCAATTCACTCGCGTCCGCATCAACGGCATGGAAGCGATCGCTACCGCTGGCGGCTCGGACGCCTCGGGCGGCACCAACCGCGGTCGCGGTTTCGACTTCAACGTCTTCGCCGCCGACCTGTTCAACGCGATCACGGTGCAGAAGACCGCCGAGGCGGCGACAGAGGAAGGTTCGCTCGGCGCCACGGTCGACCTGCGCACCGCGCGGCCATTCGACTATAAGTCGGGCTTCACCATCGCGGTGTCGGGTCAGGGGAGCTATAACGACCTCGCCCAGAAGGCGTCACCGCGCGCGGCGGCGATGATTTCCTGGTCGAACGAGGACAAGACTTTCGGTGCGCTGATTTCCGCGGCCTATACCAAGCGCAAGCTGGTCGAGAGCGGCTATTCGACGGTGCGCTGGACAACCAACGCGGCCGGCGCGGCACCGGGGTTTCAAAGCTATCTGGGCACGACCTGCGCTTACCCGACCTCAACCGGGCCCTCGACCACGCCGGAGTGTGTTACCGCGAACAATCTGTTCCACCCGCGCTTCCCGCGATACGATTACTATGTCGACGACCAGCAGCGCATCGGCCTGACCGGGTCGATCCAGTGGAAGCCGACCGACAGCACGACGATCAGCATCGATGGGTTGTACGCTGATTTCAAAGCGACACGGGAAGAACGTTATCTCGAGGCCAACGGTTTTTCGGTGGCCGGCGCCTGCACCGCAGGGAACCGCGCTACCACCTGCGGCGTCAACGATATCGATGTGACGGCCGCCACCGTTCAAAACGGCTCGCTGGTCGCCGGAACGTTCAACGATGTCGACCTTCGTGTCGAAAACCGCTTCGACCGGCTCGATACCAAGTTCAAGCAGCTGACGTTCAACGTCGATCAGAATATCGGCGATAAGCTCAAGCTGAACCTGATCCTGGGCCACTCGCAATCGGATCACCAGAATCCGATCCAGAACACGGTCACGTTCGACCAATATAATGTCGACAATTTCGCCTACGATTATACCGATCGCCAGCACCCGACCTTCAATTGGGGCACGGCAAATCTCGCCAACGGTACTGGTTGGGTGCTGAGCCAGCTGCGCCTGCGTGCGGCCTCGGCGAAGAACACCTACGAGACCGGGCAGCTCAATTTTACCTGGGACGTGACCGACGGCTTCTCGGTCGAAGGCGGAGCCTCGTATAAAGGCTATGGCTTCAAGTCGACCGATCTGCGCCGTAGCAACGGCACGACGGCGTCTCAGGACACCAACCTGTCCTGCTGCACGCTGCCGGCCGATCGCGATCTCAACCAGTTCGGTCAGATGGTCACGATCGAAGGCCAGACCTTCTTCGACGCCGATTACCACAAGGCGGCCGCCTATTTCGGCCTCGAGGACCCGACCGCGCGCGGCGGCACGTTCCGGCTCGGGATCGAGCCCGGGCTCTCCGGCAACGTGGCGGTCGATGAGCACGACAAGAGCGGCTATTTGCAGTTCAACTTCAACCGCAATTTCGGTCCCTTCACGCTGCGTGGCAATGCCGGCGTTCGCTACGTCCAGACGTTCCAACGTTCGCAGGGCTATTCTTATTCAGGCGGCGTAGCGGTGCCGCTGGTCGCGACCCGCACTTATGACGACTGGCTGCCGTCGATGAACGCGGTGTTCGAATTCTCGCCCAAGTTCCAGATACGTCTGGCGGCGGCGCGGATGATGGCGCGGCCTGACCTCACCAGCTTGGCGCCTTCCGCTACCGTGTCGGTATCGGGTGCGAACCGATCGGTGTCGGTGGGCAACCCTGGGCTCGATCCGTTCCGTGCCACGACGCTCGATGCGGCGGCCGAATGGTATTACATGCCGGGCGCGCTGCTCTCGGTTGCCTTCTTCCAGAAGGATATCGACAGCTTCGTGCAGACGGTGCAGTCGTCGGGCGCGTACAGCAACAATCCGTTCGGTCTGCCCGACAGCCTGGCGATTGCGGCATGCGCCAATCTCGATCCCGGCATCTGCAGCCCGTCGCTGACCAACTGGACCTTCTCGGCGCCACGCAACTCGCCGGGCGGCCGCCTGCGCGGCGTGGAAGTCAATTTCCAGCAGCCGTTCAAGTTCCTGCCCGGCTTCCTTGGCAATTTCGGTGTGCTGTTGAACTACACTCATGTCGAATCGAACATCAAATATCTGAACTCTGCCGGCGCCGTGGTGAAGATTGACGATTTGACCGGTCTGTCGCGCAACAGCGCCAACGCCACGCTCTATTACGAAGACAAGGTGGTCAGCGCCCGCGTCTCGGCGGCCTATCGTTCGGGGTATCTGTCCGACGCCGTCGGCACCCAGGGGATCGACAGTCAGGGCTATAACAAGACGCTCAATATCGACACCTCGGTGCAGATCACCCTCACCAAGCAGCTCAAACTGACCTTCGAGGGGATCAACCTGACCGACCAGTATCAGGACCAGTATAACGACAGCCGCAATCTTTTGTCGGTCTATCACCATACCGGCCGCGAGTTCCTGGCCGGGTTCCGGTTCAACTATTGATCTGACTTTCCATCGGCCGGTGCGGTGACCCTCCGCGCCGGCCTTCGCCGGGGAGGCGCTGAGTTTAACTTTTTGGGAGCCATCCCCGGCTCTCTGCCCACGTCAGGAACAGGTCCGGCCAGACATGCGCCGGCTTGCCGACGACGCCCCGCAAGCCGAAACCATGTCCGCCTTCGCCGAACAGGTGAAGTTCGACGGGCACCTTGGCCGCGCGCAAGGCGGCGTGGAGCAACAGACTGTTCTCGACCGGCACGGTTGCGTCGTCCTCCGCGGCGCAGAGGAAGCAGGGCGGGCTGGCGGACGTGATGTTGCGGTCCGGCGAGTGCGCCGCGATCAGCGCAGGCGAGGGATCGGGACCGAGCAGCGCCTGACGCGACCCGGCGTGCGCGACCGACAAGTCCATCGTCACGACCGGATAGATCGGAGCCGCGATCATCGGCCGTGCCGACAGCGTGTCGGCGGCGTCGACGGGGTCGTAGGTCTTCGTCGCGAACCGAGCGACGAGATCGGCGCAGAGGTGCCCACCCGCCGAAAATCCCATTGCGCCGATGCGCTCGGGGTCGAGCCGGTATTTGGCGGCACGCGACCGGATCAGCCGCATCGCCCGCTGCGCGTCCTGCAACGGCACGTCGGCGCGGTTAGCCCAGCCCTCGCCGGGCAGGCGGTAGAACAGCACGAACACGGTGACGCCGCGTGCCGCCAGCAGGCGGCCGATCTCATAGCCTTCCTTGTCGATCGCCATCCGGACGTACCCGCCGCCGGGAAAGACCAGCAGGGAGGCGCCGTTCGGCTTGGCGGGACGGAAGACCGCCATGCGCGGCGTCGACACGCCGGCGATCGCTCGGTCGTTGAGCTTGGCGGTGTCCTTGCTGCGCTCGGTAGTGACCTCGACCGGCGGCTTGGCCGGCATGCCGGGCGTGCCTTTGGGCCACAGGTCGATCGTCTCGTCGGGCTGCGACAGGGTCGGCGGCGGGTTGCCCGGCGCGGCCGGGAGCGCGGTCTGCGCCGCGGCGCCGCTGGCCGCTACCGCCGCGCCTAATGTCGCGAACAAGGCGGTGCGGCGGTCGACTTCGGTCATGTCAGGTGCCCGGCTGGATGTAGGGGATGCGCGCGAACAGCTCGCGTTGCCATTTGCGCGGATCGTTCTCGATATGGCTGTTGACGTCGAACACCATCGTCGCGCGGCGCGCCAGATCGTATTTCGGCCAGACGGGCAGGCCGGGGTGATTGGGATTGCCGGTCTTGGCAAAGGCGACGAAACTGTCCTGCACCGCTTTCGACGCCGCGCGCGCGTCGATGCCGGTGCCGGTCTGCGAGCCCGCCGCGTCGAGCGTGCCGAACGCCAGCGGGATATCCATCGTGTGGAAGGCGCCGCGGCGCGGGTCGGTGCGCGAGGTGAAATCGACCTGATAGACCCAGGCCGGGGCGCCCGCGCGGGCGCGCTCCTCCGCCTCGATCACCTGGCCGCGCCAGCTCCGCCCGGCAGTGACCGCGGCGTAGAAGACGTCGGTCGGCGACCAGGTCGGGAATTGCTTGCGATATTCGGCCACGACCCATTCGGGCAGCGCGTCGATGCGCAATTCGGGCGCTAGGCGATCGGGCATATTGCCCCAGGTCAGCCCCTTCACCTTGTCCGAATCGGGCGGAATGAACGCGCGCGCTTCGTCATGCACGTTGCCCAGGATCAGCGGGATCGACAGGCCCTGTGGATTGGCGTCGGGCCAGAAGGGATGGCGCGTGAGCCACTTCATGTCGAGCACCGGGCCGAAATAGACCCCGCCGCCGAGGATCGGATCGTCGGCCGACAGCGCTTCGACAAGCTTCTCGGTTGGCGCCGTGAGCAACGGACCCAGATCCTTGTCGCTCACTCCCAGCTTGCGGAGATAGGCGCGCGCGCGGTCGGTGGCGTGGAGCGGGCCCGAGGCGGTGACCTGCTGGCCCGACATCGTCACCCCGCGATGGAACAGGCCCTTCGCCGCCGGCATGCCGGTCAGGGTAGCGATCTTGGCGCCGCCGCCCGACTGGCCGAACAGCATCACGCAATTGGGGTCGCCGCCGAACGCCGCGATATTGTCGCGCACCCATTTGAGCGCGAGGATCAAGTCGAGCTGGCCGCAATTGCCGCTATCGGCGAAGCGCGGGTCGAGCCGCGCGAGATAGAGATAGCCGAACGCGTTGAGGCGGTGATTGACCGTCACCACCACGACATCGCCGCGCGCCGCCAGATTGTGCCCGTCGTTGAGCGGGTCGGTGACGCTGCCGTTCGAATAGGCGCCACCATGGATGTAGAGCATCACCGGCTTCTTCGCCGCGGGATTGGGCTCGGCGGTCCAGACGTTTAGGTAGAGGCAATCCTCCGACTGCGGCTGATATCTGCCCGATTGCGGGCAGGCCGGCCCGAATTTCTGCACCTGCCGCATCTGGCCGCGCGCGGCATAGGGGACCGGCGCCCGGAATCGCTGCGCGACACCGTAGCGGATGCCGCGATAGGCGATGACGCCGCGGTCGCTCTCGCCGACGAAATCGCCCGACGGCGTGCGCACATAAGGCGCCGCGACCGCGCGCGCCGTGCCCGACAGCAACATCGCTGCCCCCGCGCTCGCGCCGGCGCCGATCAGGGTGCGACGGTTCCAGCCTTCAGCGCCGGACATCCAGACCCCCTTGGAGATAGGCGTCGATATCGGCCTGGCGGAACAGGCTGGCGTCGCCGGGCAGTGAATGTTTGAGCGCGGTCAGTGCCAGACCGGTGCGCGCGGCATCGTCGATGGTTCCGCCGTTGCGCAGTGCATGGAGAACGCCCGCCGCGAACGCATCGCCCCCGCCGATCCGGTCGACGATGCCGGCCAGCGTGATCTCGGCCGATTGCGCATGCGCGTCGCGCGTGTCGATCCGCGCCGACAATAAATGGCGATCGACGTCCTCGGTGTGCCGCGCGGTCGAGGCGATCGTCTGCAGCTTGGGGAAAGCGGCGAAGGCGGCGTCGGCGGCTTCGCGCCGGCGGTCCTCGCCATCGCCCGAAAACGGCTTGTCGAGCAGCAAGGCGATGTCGCGATGGTTGCCGAACATCAGGTCGGCTTGCGCTACCAGCCGCGACAGGATTTCACGCGGCTTGCCATCCCAGCGTTCCCAGAGCTTGCCGCGCCAATTGCCGTCGAACGAGACCGGGATGCCACGCGCCGCGGCGGCCTCGGCGGCGGCGATCGAGGCTTGCGCGGGCACCGGGCCGAGCGCTGGAGTGATGCCCGACAGATGCAGGCGGTCGACGCCCGTCAGCAACCTGTCCCAGTCCCAGGCATCGGCCGGCGCCTCGGCAAAGCTCGAATGGGCGCGGTCATAGATCACTTCGGTCGCGCGCATGCCGGCGCCCGAGGTGACGAAATAGAGTCCCATCCGGTCGCCGCGGCGTTGGATATTGCTGGTGTCGATGCCGTGGCCGCGCAGAGTCGTGACCGCCGCATCGCCGAGGTCGTTGGCGGGAACGGCGCTGACGAAGCCGACATCGTGGCCGAGCCGGGCGAGCGCGGTCGCGACGTTCGCCTCGGCGCCCGCCACCCAGACGTCGAATTTCGGGGTTTGCAGGATCAGCTCGCGCCCGGGTGGCGAGAGCCGCAGCATGATTTCGCCGAAAGCGAGGAATTGGCCCATCAATAACGTCCCCCCAATTCGTCATGCCGGCCTTGTGCCGTGTCCGAGCTTTGACTTGCCCCCGGCAAGTCAAGATTGCGTCCGGGGGACGCAATCTCGCTCGAACACCACGGAGCCGCAGGCGCACCGGTGTGAGGCTCAGTGGACCCCGGGACAAGCCCGGGGTGACGATGAACTTGCGGCACGATCATCGTGCCATCACCGAGCCAACCACCCGCCGTCGACCGCCAGGATATGCCCTTGGACATAATCCGCGGCGCGGCTCGCCAGGAACACGGCCGCTCCGCCCAGGTCGCTCGCATCGCCCCAGCGCCCCGCCGGGATGCGGTCGAGGATCGACTTGTTGCGCACTTCGTCGGCCTGTAGCGCGGCCGTGTTGTTGGTCGCGATATAGCCCGGCGCGATCGCGTTGACGTTGACGCCTTTCGACGCCCATTCGTTGGCGAGCAATTTGGTCAGCCCGCCGATCCCGCTCTTCGACGCGGTATAGCTCGGCACGCGGATGCCGCCCTGAAAGGTCAGCATCGACGCGATGTTGATGATCTTGCCGCCGCCGCCCTCTTTTTCATGGCGTGCAATCATGTGCCGCCCCGCCGCCTGGCACAGGAAGAACACCGATTTGAGATTAGTGTCGACCACCGCGTCCCAATCCTCCTCGGTGAAGTCGACCGCGTCGGCGCGGCGGATGATGCCGGCATTGTTGACCAGGATGCCCAAGCCGCCGAGCTTATCCACCGTTTCGTCCACAATCCTTTGCACAGGCTCGATGGTCGAGAGATCGGCCGAGACGATTTCGGCGCGGCGGCCGAGCGCGCGCGCTTTATCGACCGTTTCCTGAGCAGGAGTACGGCCGACCGCGGCGATATCGGCGCCGGCCTCGGCCAGCGCCAGCGCGATCGCCTGGCCGATGCCGGTATTGGCGCCGGTGACGATCGCGACTTTGCCGGAAAGGTCGAAGGGGTTGGTCATTTATACTCCGTCATTCCCGCGAAAGCGGGAACCTATCTCCCCCCGTCGCATCAAGCGGCTCCCGCAGGAGTTGGGTCCCCGCTGTCGCGGGGATGACGATCATTGCAGCTGGCAGATATCCAGCACGTTCATGTCGGTATAATCCTGGTTCTCGCCGGCCATCGCCCAGATGAAGGCATAGGCCTTGGTGCCCGCGCCCATATGGATCGACCAGGGCGGGCTGATCACCGCTTCCTCATTCTGCATCACGATGTGCCGCGTCGCCTCGCCTTCGCCCATGAAGTGCATCACGCGGTCATTGTCGAGATTGTCGAGCTCGAAATAGAAATAGATTTCGCTGCGGCGCTCATGGATGTGCGGCGGCATGGTGTTCCACACGCTGCCCGGCTTGAGCACGGTCAGGCCCATCACCAGCTGCGCGCTGTCGCACACACCCGGAATGACGAGCTGAAAGATCGTGCGCTCGTTCGATTCTGCCAAGCTGCCGCGCTCGAGCGCATTGGCGTCGGCGATCCCGAGCTTGCGGGTCTGAAAGGCTTTGTGCGCGGGGCACGAAGCGAGATAGAAACGCGCGCCCTGGCCGGAGAATTCGACATGGGTGGCGCCCATCGTGACGTACAGGCAATCCTTGTTGCCGAGCGTGAATTCCTCGCCATCGACAATGACCTTGCCGTCGACCTTGCCGACATTGACGATCGCGAGTTCGCGGCGTTCGAGAAACGGATGCCCGACCGCCGAGGGCGGCTCGGTCTGCGCGGGCAGCTTGACCGGCGCGCCGCCCACCGCGACGCCGCCGATCACGAAGCGGTCGGCATGCGTGTAGTTGAGCACGCACTCGCCTTCGCGGAACAGGCCCTGGATCAGATAGCGGTCGCGCAGTTCCTCATTGGAGACGCACTCCATCATGTCGGGATGGGTGGCGTAATAGGTACGATCGAACATGAAACTCTCCGTCGGGAATCAGGCCGCACGTGCGGCAAATTGGGGATCGTCGATTTTATAGGCGCGGCGCACCAGGCCGGTGGTCAGATCCCGGATCAGCTCGGCCGCTTCCCAATCGTGCAGACGATGCTCGGCGACCAATCGGGCGAGGAAGGCGCAATCGACGCGGCGCGCGACATCGTGGCGCGCCGGGATCGACAGGAAAGCGCGGGTGTCGTCGTTGAACCCGACACTATTGTAGAAACCGGCGGTCTCGGTCGTCATCTCGCGGAACCGCCGCATCCCTTCGGGACTGTCGTGGAACCACCAGGCGGGACCGAGCTTGAGGCACGGATAATGGCCGGCGAGCGGCGCCAGCTCGCGCGCATAGGTCGATTCGTCGAGCGTGAAGAGGATGATCGACAGATCGCGCTCATTGCCGAAGCGGTCGAGCAACGGCTTCAGCGCATGGACGTAATCGGTCCGCGTCGGGATATCGGCGCCCTTGTCGCGGCCATGGCTGGCGAACAGCCCGGCATTGTGGTTGCGGCAGGAACCGGGGTGGATCTGCATCACCATCCCGTCCTCGACCGACATCGCCGCCATTTCGGTCAGCATCTGCGCGCGGAACAGCTCGGCATCGGCCGGGGTCCAGGTGCCGGTGACGATGGTGCGGAACAGGCGCTCGGCATCGCTCGCCGATAAATTGGCGGTCGCCGCGGTCGGATGGCCGTGATCGGTCGCGGTTGCCCCCGCCGCGCGGAAATCGGCGCGACGCTTGCGATGCGCGGCGAGATAGCCTTGCCAGTCATAGACATCCTCGCCGGTCAGCTCGGCGAACCGCGCCATTGCCGGCTTGAAGGCCTCATGCTCGACATCGATCACGCCGTCGGGGCGATAGGTGGTGACGACGCGCCCGCCCCAGCCCGAACGGCGGATGGCATGATGGTGCGACAGATCGTCCTGCGCGCCCTCGGTCGTCGCCAGGAAGTCGATCCGGAAGCGGTCGAACAATGCGCGCGGGCGGAAGGCCTCGCTCGCGAGCTTCTCCCCGATCGCATCGAAATAAGTATCTGCCGTCGAGGCGTCGAGTTCACGGTCGATCCCGAACACCGCCGAAAAGACATGGTCGAGCCACAGCCGCGACGGCGTGCCGCGGAACAGATTGTAATGCGACGCAAACAGCCGCCAGGCCGCGCGCGGATCGGTCGCGGGAACGCCGGCGCGCGAGGGGATCGCCAGCGCATCGAGATCGACGCCCTGGCTGTACAGCATGCGGTAAATATAATGGTCGGGCGCGAGCAGCAGGGTGGTCGCGTCGCTCCATGTGTCGTTAGTCGCGAACCAGGCGGGGTCGGTATGGCCGTGCGGGCTGACGATCGGTGAATCGGCAATGGCGGCATACAGATTGCGGGCGATCGACCGCGTTCCGGGATCGGCGGGAAACAGACGATCGGGGTGCAATTCCAGCGTGCCAGCCATCAGCTATCTCCATCCTCCCTGCTTCTGTCGAGCGTGGCTCTGGTAACCGGTGTCAGCAAATAGTTCAACCGGCCGTGAACGCGTTCAATCGATCGGCGGCGACACCGACGCGCGGCGAATCAGGGTCGACAGGAACATCGACGGTTCCTGCACGGCCGCATCATCGTCATTGTCGGCGATCCCGCTGATCAGCTTGAGCGCGGCCGAGCGCGCCATCGAGGCGATCGGCCAGCGTACGGTGGTCAGCGGCGGCCACATATGCGCGGCGATCGGCGTATCGTCGAACCCGATCACCGACAGATCGCGCGGCACGATCAACCCGCGCTGGCATGCGGCGTGGATCACGCCTGCCGCCATTTCGTCGTTGCTCGAGAAGATCGCGGTCGGGCGCGGCACCACGTCGAGCAGGCGCTCGGCCGCAATCAGCCCCGATTCGAAGGTATAATTGCCCTCGGCGATCATGCTGCGAGGCAGCGAGATGCCGGCGTCGCGCATCGCGTCTTCGAATCCCAACCGGCGTTCGCGCGCCGAGCGGAAGCCGTGCGGGCCGGCGATCAGGCCGATGCGGCGATGCCCCTGCGCGATCAGATATTGCGTCGCCTCGTGGACCGCTTCGCGGTCGTTGGAGGCGACCATGTGCTCCGGCGTGTCGAGCTCGGCCGAGCCCATGCGGACGTAGCGGCAGCCGAGATTGCTGCACAATTTGGCGACCGCGTCATTCTCGCTGATCGGCGGCATCAGCAGCACGCCGAACAATCGCTGGCGCTCGAGGAAGAGGCGCAGATCCTCGAGCATCGTCGCCGATCCGCGATCGACCGGGCGCACCACCATCTCGAACTCGCTGTCGTGGATCGCTTCCAGCATGCCCTGCTGGACGTTCATCACCGTCTGGGCATTGGGATTGTCGTGGACCAGCCCGACCAGGAAATTTCGCCGCAACGCCAGCGCGCGCGCCTGCGGATTGGGGACGTAGCCGAGCTGGCCGATAACGTCCTCGACCTTCTTGCGCGTATCGTCGTTGAGCAGCGGGGAACGGTTGATGACGCGGCTGACGGTTTTCTTCGACACCCCCGCGATGCGCGCGACATCGTTGATCGTCGGCTGGCCGGTCTTCTCCATCGTCACAGGCATAGCGAGCGGCGCGCTACTGGGCTAGCCTTGCTTCCGGACGGACCGGCGGGCAAAGCTGACACCGGTTGTTCAAGAAGGCGAAAAATGACGGCGAACGCGGTTCGGATCGATCCGAACGACAATGTGGCGACCTTGCTCGCCGATGCGGCGGCGGGTGACGTGGTGGTCGCCGACGGCGCGCCGGTAACCGCCGCGATGGCGATTCCGCGCGGGCACAAGATCGCGCTGGCGCCGATCGCGGCGGGCGAGGCGGTGGTCAAATACGGCTTTCCGATCGGGCGCGCGACGGCCTCGATCGCGGCGGGCGAACATGTCCATTCGGACAATGTCGCGACGGCACTCGCCGGCCAACAGGCCTATGCCTATGCGCCGGCGCCGCTCGCCAATCTCGCGCCGGGTGAGGCCACGTTCCAGGGCTATCGCCGCGGCGATGGGCGGGTCGGCACGCGCAACGAGATCTGGGTACTGCCGACGGTCGGTTGCGTCGCGCGGACCGCCGAGCGGATTGCCGCACAGGCCGGGGCGGCGCTGGCCGGAACAGTCGACGGCGTCCACGCCTTCATGCACCCGTTCGGCTGTTCGCAACTCGGCGAGGATCTCGACGGGACGCGGGCGATCCTGGCGTCGCTCGCCTGCCATCCCAATGCCGGCGGCGTGCTGATCCTCGGCCTGGGGTGCGAGAACAACCAGATCGCCAGACTGGTCGAAACCATCCCCGAATGGCGCCGCCCGGCGATCCGCACGCTGGCGACGCAGCTGGCTGGCGACGAGGTCGCGGAAGGAGTCGCCTTGGTCGAGCAACTCGCCGCGCAGGCGCAATGCGAACGGTCGGAAGCGACGCTCGCCGACCTCGTGCTGGGCGTGAAATGCGGCGGGTCGGACGGCTTATCGGGGCTGACCGCGAACCCGCTGGTCGGTCGGATGAGCGATCGTGTCACGGCATCGGGCGGGCGGGTCGTGCTGACCGAAATCCCCGAGATATTCGGTGCCGAGCAGATGCTGATGAACCGCGCCGACGACGAAGACGTGTTCGGCCGCGTCGTCGGCGTGGTGAACGACTTCAAGCAATATTTCATCGATCACGGCGAGCCGGTGTCCGAAAATCCGTCGCCCGGAAACATCGCCGGCGGCATCACCACGCTTGAGGAGAAGTCGCTCGGCGCGGTACAGAAAGCGGGCCGCGCGCCGATCGCCGATGTCATTCACTATGGCGAGCGCGTCGCCAAAGACGGCCTCACGTTGCTCGAAGCGCCGGGCAATGACGCGGTGTCGTCGACCGCACTGGCGGCCGCGGGCGCGACCGCGATCCTGTTCACCACCGGGCGCGGCACCCCGCTCGGCTTCCCGGTGCCGACGATCAAGATATCGTCGAACAGCGATCTCGCCGCGCGCAAGCCGGGCTGGATCGATTTCGATGCGGGCATGGTGCTCGACAAGGGGTTCGAGACGATGGAGGCGGCGCTGACCGAGCGGTTGTGTGCGATCGCTTCGGGCGAGCCGACCGCGGCCGAACGCAATGGCGAGCGCGAAATCGCGATCTGGAAGCGTGGGGTGACCCTGTGACCCGGCTGTCGCGTGCTGCCCTGGCCGGGCTGCCGATGGGGATATCCGCGCCGCGTACGCGCGGGCCGGTCACGACCGGGATCGTCCATTTCGGTCCCGGCGCCTTTCATCGCGCACACCAGGCCGCGTATGTCGACCGCTTGCTCGATCAGGACCCGCGCTGGGGGATCGCCGCGGTGTCGCTGCGCAGCCGCGGCACGATCGAGGCGCTGGCGGAGCAGAACGGGCTCTATACCCTCGCCATTCGCGACCTGGAGTCGAGCATGCGCGTGATCGGCGCGCATACCGAATTCCTGGGGCCGGAGGATGCCGCGCGGACGCTGGCCTTGCTCGCCGCGCCCGACACGCGGCTGGTCACCACCACGGTGACCGAAAAGGGCTATTGCCTGGCCGCGGACGGAACGCTCGATTTCGGTCATCCCGACATCGTCCACGATCTGGCGCGGCCGGCCGTCCCGACGAGCGTGATCGGCTGGATCGTCGCCGGGCTGGCGGCGCGGCATGCCAGCGGCACTGCCCCGTTCGTGCCGATGCCGTGCGACAACCTCGCCACGAACGGCGCCAAGTTGCGTGCCGCGCTGGTGGCGTTTGCCGGGCGGCTCGACCCGGCGCTGGGCGATTGGGTGGCGGGCGAAATCTCCGTGCCGTCGACCATGGTCGATTCGATCACCCCGGCGTCGGACGACGCGCTCTATGCCGATGTCGCGGCGGCGCTGGGCGTCGAGGATCGTGCCGCGGTCCAGCGCGAAGCGTTCGCGCAATGGGTGATCGAGGATATCGGCGGGCTGCCCGATCTTGGCGCGGTCGGCGCGACCCTGACCGCCGATGTCGGCGGCTATGAGCGCGCCAAGCTCAGGATCCTCAACGGCGCGCATTCGACGCTCGCTTATGCCGGGTTGCTGCGCGGCCATGTCAGCGTTGCCGAGGCGATCGGCGACCCCGTGCTGGCGCGCTTTGTCGATGCGATGATCCGCGAGGATATCATCCCGATGTTGCCGTCGGTGCCGGGGCTGGATCTCCAGACCTATGCCGATGCGGTGCTGCGGCGCTTCGCCAACCCGGCGATCGTCCACCGGCTCGATCAGATCGCGCAGGACGGGTCGCAAAAGCTGCCGTATCGGCTCGGCGATACCTTGCTTGCCAATCGCGCGGCGGGGCGCATGCCGGGCCATGTCATCGCGGCACTGGGCGGCTGGGTCGCGTTCCTCATGCGGCGGGCGCGAGCGGGCGCTCGTATCGTCGATCCGGCGGGCGACCGGCTGTCCGCTTTGGCCTTGGCCGACACGCCGGCGCGTGTGGTCGAAGGGCTGATCGCTGAGGGGCTGGGCTTTCCGCCGGCGATCGGCAGCGACGCAGCGCTTGTCGCGTTGCTGAAAGCGGCCACGGAAGCCGCCTTTCAGGGCGAAAACCCACGCGAGATGCTCGCCTGACAATCTCGCGGGCTTGTCATTGACACCGGTTTCCCATACGCATCCGACAACGAAGACAGCCATCAGGGCGAGGAGGGGTTCGGCGGTGCAGCCAGACGATAACGTCGACAATATCACGCGTATTGCGCGCTCATTCGTCGGCGCGCGCCGCGACGGCCATGCGCTGCCCGATTATCCCGGCGACATGCCGGCTGCGCTCGACGATGGCTATGCCGTGCAGGACGCCGCGTTGGCGCTGACCGAGGGCAAGGTCGCCGGATGGAAAGTCGGGCGGATCAATCCACCGATCGGCGCGGTCGACCGGCTGGCCGGCCCGATCTTCACCGATCAGGTTGTCATCGTGGACGGTTCGCCGATCGCGACGCCGGTGTTCGCCGACGGCTTCGCCGCTGCCGAGGCCGAATTCCTGCTGCGCATCGGCACTGCGCCGGATCCCGCCAAACGCCATTATACGATCGATGAGGCGCGGACGCTGATCGATGCGGTCCATGTCGGGATCGAGATCGCCAGTTCGCCATTCCCCGGGATCAACGATCACGGCGCGCCGGTCACCATTTCCGATTTCGGCAACAATAACGGCCTGATCGTCGGCGCGGCGGTCGAGGACTGGCGCGACATCGACGTCGACACCTGGCCGGTCGAAACATGGATCGAGGGCGAGCGTGCCGGTGCCGCCACCACCGCGACGATGCTCGACGGCCCGTTCGGCGCGGCGCGTTTCCTGTTCGAATTGATGGCCGCGCGCGGTATCGCGCTGGCGGCCGGACAATGGATATCGACCGGCGCGGTAACTGGGGTACACCCGGTGCGCGTCGGCGACCGGGTCGAGGCGAGATTCGATGACCGCTTGACGGTCGAGTGCACGATCAAGGCCCGTTAAGAGGTCGCTTTCGAGGGAGAGAGAGACGATGGCGACGACCGGGATGCCGGACGCCGGACGGGTGGATATGCGGGTCGGCCGCTATCGCTGGGTGATTTGCGGGCTGCTCTTCGCGGCGACCGCGATCAACTATGTCGATCGCCAGATGATCGGCGTGCTCAAGCCGACGATTTCGGCCGAGCTCGGCTGGAACGAGACCACTTATGCCGACATCGTCTTCTGGTTCCAGGTTGCCTATGCGGTCGGCTATCTGAGCTTCGGCAAGATCGTCGATGCGCTCGGTGCGCGGATTGGCTATTCGATCGCGTTCGTGATCTGGACCCTCGGCCATACCTTGTGCGGCCTGATCACCGGGCCGTTCAAGCTGTTCGGCACGATGATGACCCCGGCGATGCAATTCAACGGCGCGCGGTTCGTGCTCGGCGTCGGCGAATCGGGTAATTTCCCGGCCGGGCTCAAGGCGGTCAGCGAATGGTTTCCCGCCAGGGAACGCGCCTTGGCCACCGGGGTGTTCAACGCCGGCTCCAATATCGGTGCGATCATCACGCCGCTGATCGTGCCCGCGATCACCTTGGCTTATGGCTGGCGCATGGCGTTCATTTCGACCGGCGTGTTCAGCCTGGTCTGGCTGGTCGCCTGGATCGCGATCTATCGCCGCCCGCGCGAACAACCCCGTCTGTCGGCAACCGAGCTTGCCTATATCGAGAGCGATCCCGCCGACCCGCCGCAGAAGATCGGCTGGCTCAAGCTGCTCGGCTATCGCGAGACCTGGGCCTATGCGCTGGGCAAGTTCCTGATCGATCCGATCTGGTGGCTGTTCCTGTTCTGGACGCCCGATTTCCTCGCCAAGACCTATCATCTCGATCTCAAGAATTTCGGTCCGCCGCTGGTCGCGATCTATCTGATCTCCGATATCGGCAGCGTCGCCGGCGGCTGGTCGTCCTCGACCCTGATGAAGCGCGGCTATAGCGCCAATGCGGCGCGCAAGATCACCATGCTGGTCTGCGCCTTCCTGGTCATGCCGATCTTCTTCGCGCAATATGCCGCCAGCGTGTGGCTGGCGGTCGGGATCGTCGGACTGGCGACGGCGGCGCACCAGGCATTCTCGGCCAATCTCTATACCATCCCGTCGGACATGTTCCCGCGGGCAGCCGTGGGGTCGGTGATCGGCATCGGCGGCACGGTCGGCGCGATCGGCGGCATGGGGATGGCGAAGTTCACCGGCTATATCCTGCAGACCACGCACAGCTACACCCTGATCTTCGCGGTCGCCGGCAGCGTCTATCTGATCGCGATCGGCGTGGTCCATCTGCTCAGCCCCAAGCTGGCGCGGGTCGAGGTGCCGGTCTGATCTTGTCGCTGGCCGGTACGCTTCGGCCAGAGGGCGGTCTTTTCGATCACTCCTCCCCCTTGACGGGGGAGGATACGGAGGCTTGGCGGCTTGCCGTCTAGCCGGAGTTGGAGAGGGTGGGGCGGTGAGCGTCTCGCCTGCCGCATACCCCTCTCTCGCCGCGACTAAGTGGCTGCGCCACTAAGTCTCGCGACCTCCCCCGGAAGGGGGAAGGTAGACTCGGGGTGTTCCTAACAGGACATCGGCGGCCGACGGGGGCTTCAGCCCGGCCGTCACATCACCGGAAAATTCAATCTCCCGAGAGAGATTGGTGCGGCCGAGAAGACTCGAACTTCCACGTCCTTTCGGACACAACGACCTCAACGTTGCGCGTCTACCAGTTCCGCCACGGCCGCACGTGTTAGATGCCATCGGACGGGGCCGCTGGCTGGCAGGCGAGCGCCCCTAGCAAAGCGATGTGTGCGACGCAACCGGAGTTTATCGGACGGCGCGTTCAGCGCTAGGTCCGCAGGGGTTTCAGCCGCCGGTCGCACTGCTCGAAAAGCTCAGCTTCATGTTCTTGGAATTGGCCGGGACGTCGAGCTTGCCGCTGTAGAAATCGATCGTGCCGCCCGGTGCGATGGTCGGCTGATCGGGCTTGATCACCCAGCTATAGACCATCCGGCCATCCTTGGGCGCGTCGTACAATTCGACCCGGATATCTGGGATCGGCTGACGCTGGGCGGTCGGATTGTGGATCTGGCCGCCGACCGCGAACAATTCGCTGCCGGTCGGCAGATCGCGCCGGTCGGGCTGCTTGACGTTGACGAAGGTCAGCGGCGTCTGGCCACCGCCCGCCGGCATACCCAGCCACGTCGCAACGCTGGGGACGTTGAGGAACAGCAAGGCGACTGCCGCCGCCAGCATCGCCACGCCGGCGGTCACCGCGGCAATCGTCCACAATCGGGCGGGGTTGCGGCGCGGCCGGAATGGCGGCTCGTGCGCGAAGGCGTCGTAATCCGGCGCGATGTCGGCGGCGGGTCCGGCTTCGGCGGGCGTCGGCGCGGCGATCGGTTGCGGAGCGGGGGCCGCCGGTTCGGGCGCCACCACCGCGGCCCCCGAAAGGTCGAGCGCGTCGGGCTCCTGGAACCAGCTATGCTTGCATTTGGCGCAGCGCACGGTGCGGCCTTCGGGCCCGATCGCGGTGTCGGGGACGAGATAGCGCGTATGGCATTCGCTGCATTCGAGGATCATATCGGCGTCCGCAGGGGGCCAACACAAATGCCCCTGTCACAATCCCTAAGCGGGCAAGGACAGTGCGGCAAGCCTGCCGATACGCACGCCCCGGCTTGAAGCGGGAACAGGTTACGTGCGAAGGCGCTGGCGGGGCAGCGTACAAGCGGGTAGCAAACGCCGGCATGGCGAATATCGTGCAGTTCGAGGATGTGGGGCTGCGCTATCCCGCCAGCGACGTCGACACCTTGTCGGCGATCAACTTCACGCTTGCCTCGGGCGGCTTCTATTTCCTCACCGGCCAGTCGGGAGCGGGCAAGACGTCGCTGCTCAAGCTGATCTACCTTGCCCAGCGTCCGTCCCATGGCGTGATCCGCTTGTTCGGCGAGGATGCCGGCGCCTTGCCGCGCAAGCGCCTGCCGGGCTTTCGGCGGCGGATCGGCGTGGTGTTCCAGGATTTCCGGCTGGTCCCGCATCTGTCGGCATTCGACAATATCGCCTTGCCGCTGCGGCTGTCGGGGGTGCCCGAAAGCGATGTCGAGGCGCCGGTGCGAGAGATGCTCGCCTGGGTCGGGCTGTCGGAGCGCAGTCATGCGCCGCCGCCGACCCTCTCCGGCGGCGAGCAACAGCGGATCGCGATCGCGCGCGCGGTGATCGGGCGGCCCGAAATCCTGGTCGCCGACGAGCCGACCGGCAACGTCGATCCCGACATGGCGGCGCGGCTGCTCCATCTGTTCGAATCGCTCAACCGGCTCGGCACCACGGTGGTGGTGGCGACGCACGATTTTCACCTGCTCGGGCGAATCCAGAATGCGCACATGATGCGGATCGAGGCCGGGCGGCTGCTCGATCCGACCGGTGCCTTGCGCAACCCGCCCAAGGGGCCGGCCGCGTGAGCATGGCGATGTTCTCGACCGCCGCCGATCGACGCGTGCTCGACGACCGCCGCGGCACGCGCGCGATGACCTGGATCATGGCGATCATGTTGTTCCTGACCGTGCTCGCAGCGGCTTTGGGGCTGGGAACGATCAACGCGGCGGGCGCGCTCGATCGCGAGCTTGCCGGGCGACTGACCGTTCAGGTGGTCGCCGCCGATCCGGCGGTACGCGACCGCGACACGGAGGCAGTGCTGGCGGCGCTACGCGGAATGCCGGCGGTATCGCGTGCCGATCCGGTCGATCCTGCACGTCTGACCGAATTGCTGCGCCCCTGGCTGGGCGATGCCTCGACCGATGCCGACGTTCCGCTGCCCGCGCTGATCGACGTCGATCTGAGCGTGCCGAGCGAGGAGGCTGCTGCCCGCGTCGCCGCGGCGGTTCGCGCCACCGCGGCGACCGCGCGCGTCGACAGCCAGTCGCGCTGGCTGTCGCCGGTCGCCGATTTCATGCGGACAATGATCTATGCCGCGGCGGTGCTGGTGATGCTGATGGCGGCGGCGACCACCGCGGTGGTGCTGCTCGCGGCGCGCGCGGGGCTGGAGACGCATCGCGACACGATCGCCATCCTGCACATGTTGGGCTCGACCGATGTGCAAGTCGCGCGGCTGTTCCAGCGGCGGATCGCGCTCGACACGATGGTCGGCGGCGTGATCGGGACGCTGGCGGCGATGCTGGCGATCTGGGCAGTGACCGGGCAGATGGCCGGACTTGGCTCGCAATTGCTGTCGGGCGGCGTGCTGACGCGGGGCGATTGGGTACTGATCGCGCTGTTGCCGCTGATCTTCGCGATCGTGGCGACGCTCGCCGCGCGGATCGCGGTGCTCGGGCGGTTGAGGCTGGTGCAATGATCCGCCGCCTGATTGCCATCGTCGCGCTCGTCTATCTGCTCGGGTTCGTGCTCTACACGCTTACCCTGCCGCGCCCGCTCGAGGATATGAAGACCGACGCGATCGTCGTCCCGACCGGCGCGCCCGGCCGGATCGATCGCGGATTGGCGCTGATTGCCGCGCATCAGGCCAAACGGCTGCTGATCAGCGGCGCTGCGCCCGGCGTCCGGCCGATCGATCTGTCGATCAAGTACAAGGTCCCGCTGGGAGTCTTCGCTTGCTGCGTCGACCTCGGACACGAGGCAGTCGACACGCGCTCGAACGGCGCGGAAACCGCGAAATGGGTGGGCGATCACGGCTATAAGTCGGTGCGGCTGGTCACCTCGGACTGGCATATGGCGCGCGCCCGGATGGAGCTGGATGCGGCACTGGGCGACGACGTGACGGTGGTCGACGACGGCGTGCAGGGCGATGCCGAACTGGGCGTGCTGCTGGTCGAATATAACAAGCTGCTGTTGCGCCGGGTCGCCTTGTGGCTCGGGTTCGGGCAATGAGCATGTGCCGGTGACGTTGCTCCGCAATGTGGCGTTCGCGATCGTCTTTTACGGCGTGTCGCTGCCGATCGTGCTGCTGGTGCCGTTCTCGGCGTTGTTCGGGCAGCGCGCGCTGATCGCTTATGCCTTGGCCTGGACTCGCTTCCATCGCTGGTGCGTGCGCTGGCTGCTCGGCATCCGCGTCCGTTACGAAGGGCCACGGCCGTCGGGCCAGGTCTTCTATGCCGGCAAGCACCAGTCGCTGATGGAGCCGATCGAGCTGGTGGCCGAGCTCGGCGCCCCGGCACCGATCATGCGGCGCGAATTCGCGCGCATCCCGATCTGGGGCTGGGCGACCAAGCGCTACGGCGTGATCCTGGTCGACCGCGCCGCCTCGTCCAAGGCCCTGAGGCATCTGATGCGCGAGGCGGAGTCGGCGCGCGCGAGCGGGCGGTCGGTGATGATCTTTCCAGAGGGCACGCGGGTGAAACCGGGCGAGCAGCCCGAGCTGAAGTCGGGATTCGCCGGGCTCTACAAGATGCTCGGCCTGCCGGTGGTGCCGATCGCGACCGATGTCGGGAAATTGTGGCCGAAGGGCGGGCTGAAGCGTGCGGGGGTGGTGACGTTCCGCTTCGGCGAGGCAATCCCGCCGGGCCTGCCGCGCGCGGATATCGAGGCACGGGTGCATTCGGCGATCAATGTCTTGGACGGCGCGTCCAGTGCCGTCATCCCCGCGCAAGCGGGAACCCATCTCCGTCAGAATGATCAAGACACGACCGCACAGAAGCGGGATAGCGCACGAGATGGGTCGCCGCTTTCGCGGGGATGACGATAGAGCGTTAGCGCTGCGGACTAATCGTGCTGCCGCCCGAAGTCCGGCGCGGCGTCATCCTGGCCCTGGTCGATGATCGAGCGGCGGATCGCGCGAGTGCGGGTGAACAGGTCGAACAATTCGTCGCCCTTGCCCCAGCGGATCGCGCGCTGGAGCGAAGTCAGATCCTCGGTGAAGCGCTGCAGCATGTCGAGCACGGCCTCGCGGTTGCTCAGGAACACGTCGCGCCACATCGTCGGGTCCGACGCCGCGATGCGGGTGAAGTCGCGAAAGCCGCCGGCCGAATATTTGATCACTTCGGACTGCGTCACTTCTTCCATATCCGATGCGGTGCCGACGATCGTATAGGCGATCAAATGCGGCAAATGGCTGGTGATCGCCAGCACGCGGTCATGGTGCTGCGGGTCCATCATCTCGATTTCGGCGCCCAGCCGCCGCCAGAATTCGGCGACACGCTCGACCGCGGCCGGATCGGCGCCCTCGGGCGGGGTCAGGATGCACCAGCGGCCGTGGAACAGGGTCGCGAAGCCGGCCTCGGGACCCGAGCGCTCGGTACCCGCGACGGGGTGGGCAGGGATGACCGTCGCACCCGGGAGCGCTGCGCTCAGCGCCGCGAGCACGGTCCCCTTGGACGATCCGACGTCGCTGACGATCGCATCGGCGGGAAGGTCATCGGCAATCGCTTCCGCCGCCGTGGCCATCGCGCCGACGGGCACGCAGAAGATCACCAGGTCGGCATCGGTCACCGCGGCGCCGGCAGTGTCGGCGATGTCGTCGCAGAAACCGATCGCGCGCGATGTCTCGCGCACCTGCGGATCCATGTCGTGCCCGGTAACGCGCACGGTCGGCATGTCCGCCTTGATCGCGCGCGCGATCGACGAGCCGATCAGGCCGAGCCCGATGATGGCGACGCGCGAGAAGGGTAACATGTCGTTTCTCTTTCTGCCCTCACCCTTCCGCGCCTGCGGCGCTCCCTCCCTCTCCCAATGGGAGAGGGAAGGGGCCCGCGAGCCGAAGGCGAGTGGGAAGGGTGAGGGCAGTTAAGGGCGACACTTAGCCGGCTTTCTCGACCATCGCGCGCAATGCCGTAGCGACACCGCGCGTCTCGTCCTCAGTGCCGACCGTGATGCGCAGTCCGTGCGGCACGCCCTGGCCGGGCAGCCAGCGGACGATATAGCCGGCGTCCATCAGGCCCTTATAGGCGGCCTCGGCGGTCAATTTGCCCTCGAACAGCACCAGCACGAAATTGGCCTGGCTTGGTACGGCGCGTAAGCCCGCATTGCCGAGCTGGGCGATCTCCTGCGAGAACCAGGCACGCCATTTGGCGTTGTGCGCGCGGGTGTGCTCAACGAATTCGGTATCGCCCAGTGCCGCGATCGCCGCCGCGGTGCCGGCGATGGTGATCGAGAAGGGCAGGCGGATGCGGTGCATCGCCTCGATGATCGCAGGGCTCGCATAGCCCCAGCCGATCCGCTCGGCGGCGAGGCCGTACATTTTGGAGAAGGTGCGCGTGACCAGCACGTTGGGTGCGGTCGCGGCCAGCGCCATGCCGCCATCCTCGGCGTCGCCCTCGATATATTCGGCATAGGCATGGTCGAGCACGAGCAGGATGTCGGGGCGCAGGCCGGCGTGCAGCCGTGCGATCTCTTCCTTGGTCGCGTAGGTGCCGGTCGGGTTATTGGGGTTGGCGATGTAGACGATCTTGGTGCGCTCGGTGACGCAGGCCAGGATCGCATCGACATCGGTCGCATAGTCGCTGTCGGGCGCGATCACCGGCACCGCACCCACGCGCCGCGCGGCGATCTCGTACACCGCGAAGCCGTAATGCACGAAGATCACTTCGTCGCCCGGCCCGGCGAACGCGCCGGCGGCGAGGTGGAGTATTTCGTCCGACCCGTTGCCATAGATGATCCGCGCCGGGTCGAGTCCGTATTTGTCGGCGAGCACGTCGCGCAATTCGGTGCCGCTGGCGTCGGGATAGCGTTCGAGGCGGCTTGCGGCCGACAGGAATGCCTCACGCGCCTTGGGCGAGGTGCCCAAGGGATTCTCGTTCGACGAGAGCTTGGCGACCTTGCGGCCGTCATCGGTGGTCGATCGCCCGGGAATATAAGGCGCGATCGCCATGATCCAGGGCTTGGGTTCAGGAGCGCTCATGATGTGTGGCCTATGCGCAGGGCCCTGTCGCCTTGGCAAGATGAGTCCCCAGCCGCTATGCAGCATGGCCAGGGGGGAAGGCGGATGCGGGGACCGACGGCATTCTGGCAAGCGCTCGAGGCGGCGCGGCGGGAGACTCTGCGCGAGCGCGGCGAGGCGATCCCCGTACCCGGCAGTGATGGGCAGACGCGGCGGCAAGTCCTGCTCGCGCTGGCGGCGACGGCAGCGACCGCGGCGCTGCCTCGCCCGGCCCGCGCGGCGTCGAATGGGGCGCCGGTAGTGATTATCGGCGGCGGCATCGCCGGCCTGACCGCGCTGTGGCATCTTACCAAATCGGGCGTCGACGCGCGGCTGTACGAGGCGCGTACCCGGCTCGGCGGGCGGATGTACACCGCCAGGGCGAAAGGCGTGCCGTCGATCGAGATCGGCGGGCAATTGGTCAATACCGACCATGCCGACATGCACGCGCTCTGCCGCGACTTCGGCGTCCAGCTGATCGACCGCAAGGCCGGCCAGCATCGCACGATGATCCTCGACGGCGCGCGCGAAGTCCCCGAGGGCAAGTTGGTCGCCGGCCTGCGCGGCATCGCCGGCCAGATCGACGCCGATTCGGTGCGGCTCGACCAGAATTACGCCAAGGTCGCGGCCGAGCTCGATCGGATGTCGTTCACCGGCTATCTCGACAAATATGCCCGATTGATCCCCGAACCCTGGGTGCGCCGCTTGATGGAAGCGACCGCGCGCACCGAATATGGCTGCGAGCCTTCGCAGGCGTCGGCGATCGAATTGGTGTTCAACCTGCCGACGATCGACGGACGCCGCATCGACGTGCTCTCTCGCAGCGACGAACGCTATCTGATGGCGGGCGGCAGTTCGTCCTTGATCGAGGCGATGGCGGCGCGGCTGGCGAGCCATATCACCACGTATCGCCGCGCGGTGCGGATCGATCCCTCGGCCAGCGGCGCGCGCGTGATCTTCTCCAATGGCGAGAAGATCGACGCCTCAGCGGTGATCGTCACCACCCCTGCCTCGATCATGAGCCGGATCGGCTATGGTGTGGCCCTGCCGCTTCTGTGGCGCCAGTTCATTGCCGAGGTCGGGCTGGGCAAGAACGGCAAGGTCCAGGCAGTGACGACCGCGCGGCCGTGGGAAAAGCCGATCGGGCGCGGCGGCGAGATCTGGCAGACCGACCACGACGCCGGGTCCTCGCTCGGCTGGGACGGCGGCGTGCGTCCGGCCGCAGGACCGGGGAGCGTCTGGACCTGGTTCACCGGGGGCGACGAAGTGCTCGCCGCCGACCAGGCCGATCCGCGCGCGCTGGCGTTCAAGCTCGCGCGGCTGGCCGAAAGCGGCGTGAAGGGAATGGGCGCCGCGACCGGCACGACCGTCCGCCGCACCAACTGGCATCTCGATCCCTTCTCGATGGGCGCGTACGTCAATTTCCGCCCGGGTCAGCTGACCAAGTTCGCCGACCTGATCTGGACCGAAACCGACGGCATCGCCTCGACCCCGATGGGCGCGGGACCGGTCCATTTCGCGGGCGAGCATCTGTCGGATGCCTATCCGGGGTATATGAACGGCGGCGCGCAGACCGGCCGGCTCGCGGCGCAATCGGTGATCGCGGCGAGAGCGCCGGCGAGAAGGATGGGGTAGAAATTCCCTCTCCCGTTGGGAGAGGGAGGGAGCGGCGAAGCCGCGGAAGGGTGAGGGCAGAACCAAGAAATCTGCCC
>NZ_BCYU01000048.1 GCF_001598355.1 Sphingomonas asaccharolytica NBRC 15499 | reverse complement strand
TCCGGGGAGGATTATCAGATATCACGCAAACGCCGGCGCGCTTTTCAAATGCTGATACGCCGCGATCACTTCCTGCAGCGCCTTTTCCATGCTGCGATCGCCGCCGTTACGGTCGGGATGGAATTTGCGCACCAGCTCCGAATAACGCCGACGCAGCCCACGGCGATCGGTGTCCTGGTCCAATCCCAGCACGTTCAGCGCACGGCGATCGGCACTCGACAAAGGCTTGCCGTCCTGGCGCTGGCGCTCGTTCGCCATCCGCTCGCGGAAACGCGCGCCGATCGCGTCGAGCGGATCGCTGAAGTCCGCCCAGCGCGGGGGACGATCGGCGCCATTGGCGGCAAAGGCGCGGGTCTCGCGCTCCCATCCGGCATAGGGCCGTTGCGCTTCGTGGATTTCGTCGGGGCTCATGCCGTTGAAGAAATTGTACCGCGAATTGAACGCGCGGACGTGGTCGAGGCAGAGCCAGCGATATTCGGTCGGACCGTCGCCCCGCGGCAATGGACCGTCGAGCCGGGGCGCGCGAAATTCGCCGGGATTGTCGCAGCCGGGCTCCTCACACAATCTTCCCGTTCCCGCCACACGGCCGTGGAAGCGAGTGTTGGGTCGGTCGTGCGGGGGCGTGCGAGCCACAGTGTCTCCGGCTAAAAAAGGGTCCTATATAAGAACGATGACCGACACCGCTACCGGCCCGCTGGCCGAAATCATCGCCGCTCGTCTGACCGACCAGCTCGCGCCGTCGCAGCTCGAAGTGATCAACGATAGCCATCACCATGCCGGCCATATGGGCGACGACGGCACCGGCGAATCGCACTTCACCGTCATCGTCGAAAGCGAGCGCTTCGTCGGCTTGAACCGGGTGGCGCGGCAGAGGCTGGTGAACCAGGCGCTCGCCGATCTGTTATCCTCGCGCATCCACGCGCTCGCGATCCGGGCGCGCGCACCGGGAGAATGACATGGAGCCTTATCGGCTTTGGTATTGGCCCTCGATCCAGGGGCGCGGCGAGTTCGTGCGACTGGCGATGGAGGCTGCGCACATTCCCTATGTCGATTGCGCGCGCGACGAGGGCGTCGACGCGTTGATCGACGACATGAAGGGGCACGACCGCCGCGGCCCCTTCGCCCCGCCCTATCTGTCGATGCCCGGCTTCACCGTCGCGCAGGTCGCAGACATCTTGTTCTTCCTTGCCAGCCGCCACGATGCTGTCGGTCCCACGATCGAGGCCGATCGCTTCTGGGCACAACAGCTCCAGCTGACCGTCACCGACGTCGTCGCCGAGGTGCATAACGTCCATCACCCGGTCGCGCTCGACGATTATTATGACGATCAGAAGGACGAGGCGGCGCGTGCGGCCAAGGGATTCCGCGACAAACGCATCCCCAAGTTCCTGGGCTATTTCGACAAGGCCGTACGCCACAATGAGGGCGACTGGACGGTGGGGCCGCGCTGGAGCCATGTCGACACCTCGCTCTTTCAGCTGATCGAGGGGCTACGCTACATGTTCCCCAAGCGGATGAAGGCGGTCGAAGGCGACTACCCGGCGCTGGTCGCGCTCCACGACCGCGTCGCCGATCTGCCGGGAATCGCGGCATACCTCGAAAGCGAGCGCCGCATCGCGTTCAACACCGACGGAATCTTCCGCTATTATTCGGAGCTCGACGCGGCCTGAAGCAAACGCAGCGTTTCCGTGAGGGCTCTCCCGCTCGACGTCGCGAGCGGTTAAGGATCGCTGCGATGGCCCAACGTATTCCTCGTCCCGCCGCGCGCATCCTGCTGGTCGACCAGCATGGCCGGCTGCTGATGTTCCGCTTCACGCCCGAGGACGGGCGCCCGCCTTTCTGGTGCACGCCCGGCGGCGCGGTCGATCCCGGCGAGAGTTATGAAGAGGCGGCGCGGCGCGAACTGTACGAGGAGACCGGCATCATCGCCGATCCCGGCCCGGAAATCCTGCAGCGCACCGCCGACTTCCTGACGATCGAGGGAGTCGAAGTGACCGCCGACGAGCGCTATTTCCTGGTCCGTACCGAGGCTCGCGAAATCGATGCGGGCGGGCATACCGAACTCGAACAGCGCGTAATGCAGCATTGGCGCTGGGTCGCGCCGCACGACCTTCCCGCGCTTGGCGAGCAATATTTCCCCGAAGACCTGATCGACATTCTGGCAGAGGTGACGGCATGACCAACGACGATTTGATCGACCGCATCATCACCCCCACGACGCATGACCTGGGCGGGTTCAAGGTGCATCGCACGCTGCCCTCCAAGCCGCACCAGATGGTCGGCCCGTTCATCTTCTTCGACCAGATGGGTCCGGCGCATCTCGATATCGGCACCGGGATCGACGTGCGCCCGCACCCGCACATCAACCTGTCGACCGTCACTTATCTGTTCGCCGGCGCGATCGATCATCGCGATTCGATCGGCACCTTCGCGCGGATCGAGCCCGGTGCGGTCAATTTGATGACCGCCGGCCACGGTATCGCGCATTCGGAACGCTCGCCCGGCGACGAGCGCGCGCACGGCCCCGAATTGTCGGGCATCCAGACCTGGATCGCGATGCCCGAGGATAAGGAAGAGATCGACCCGGCCTTCGAACATGTCGCCAAGGCCGAGCTGCCGCTGATCGATGCGCATGGCGCCACTGCGCGGATCATCATGGGCGAACTATGGGGCCAGCGCGCGCCGACTACGACCTATGCCGAGACGATCTATGCCGACATCCTGCTCGTCCCCGGCGCCAGCATGCCGATCGACGCCGGCGCCGACGAACGTGCCGTCTATCTGGCGATCGGCGAGGCCGAGATCGACGGCAGGCCGATGGCGATCAACACGCTCTACGTGCTCAAGCCTGGCGTCGCGATGACCTTGCGTTCGATCAGCGGTGGCCGCGTGATGCTGTGCGGCGGCGAGGCCTTCGCGACCGAGCGCCATGTCTGGTGGAACTTCGTCAGCTCGCGCAAGGACCGCATCCAGCAGGCCAAGGAAGACTGGAAAGCCGGCCGTTTCGCCAAGGTCCCTGGCGACGAGAAGGAGTTCATCCCGATCCCGGAGATACCGAAGACGGCGACGTATCCCTGAGCAGCGCACGCGAGCGTCAGAGTTACCTGGGGTTCGCATTCGGAAGGATGTGATGGCAGGCGACGGCTATAAACGCAGGCCAATACCTGAAGGAAAGTTCGGCTGCCTAATCGGCTCGCTGATCGGCGTCCCGACGGGCATATGCCTGCTGTTGGCCGAGGCGCTTGGAGATTGTGTGCCCGATGGCCGGTGTCACCACGGCTTCCTCTTGAACGTGTTGCTCCATCGATTGGTATTGCCGTCGGCGTGGGCCTGGCGGTGTGGTGGATCGCGAAAAGGTATCGCCGGAATGCCGGCTGAGCTCGCGGAGAATCGCTCGTCCTTATAGGCGGCAGAGCAGGGCACAGCGTTCCTGCTCTTGTCGAATATGCGGTATGGAGGCAGGGTTTCCTCGCAAGAGGAGAGAGCGATGGCGGATTTCGAGCTGCAGCGAGTGGCGTTACCCACGGGAGTCGAGCTTGACGTGGCGGTAGCCGGCCATCCGACCAACCCGGCGATCACCCTGCTCCATGGCTTTCCAGAGTCGCATCGCACTTGGCGGCACCAGATCGCCGACCTCGCAGAGGACCATTTCGTCCTCGCTCCCGACCAGCGCGGGTTCGCCAGATCGTCCAAGCCCGAGGGTGTCGAGAATTACACACCCGACAAGCCGGTCGCCGATATGATCGCGCTCGCCGACCATTTCGACCTCGAGCGCTTCACCCTGGTCGGGCACGATTGGGGCGGCGCGATCGCCTGGATGGCGGCGCTCAACTATCCCGACCGCGTCGCGGGGCTGATCATCATCAACGCGCCGCATCCCTTCATCTTCCAGAAGTCGATGTTCGACGACATGGCGCAGCGCGAGGCGAGCCAATATATCCGGGCGTTCCGCAACACCGATCTTGAAAAGCATATCGACTCGATCGGCCTGTCGGCTTTTTTCGACGGCAGCTTCATGCGCCACACCGACTTCGAGAAAGTGAAGGACGAGAAGCCGGTCTATCTCGAGCAATGGGGCCAGCCCGGCGCTATGACGGCGATGCTCAGCTGGTATCGCGCCAGCGCGGTACAGGTGCCGGCGATGGACGCGACACCGGAGCGGCCGGCGTTTCTCGCCGGTCCCTTTCCGCCACTCAAGATCCCGACCCTGGTCATCTGGGGAATGGACGACAAGGCGCTGTTGCCGGTGCAACTCGAAGGTCTGGACACGCTCGTCCCCGATCTGACGCTCCACAAGCTGGAGGGCGTCGGCCATTTCGCGCCCTGGGAAGCGCCCGAAAAGGTCACGGACGCGATGCGCGAATGGCTTGCCGACCGCAACGGGTGAGACGTTGAAGCCACGGCGAATGTGCGCCGGCTTGCGGTTAAGAGATATTTCCCGGCGATCAGCTGCAGATGGCGCGAAAACCGGCAGCCATGAACTTCGCCATGCGTTGCTTGATCGCGGCGAAATCACCCGACTGCGCCACGCCGCCGGACAATTTGTCGATCCGGCCGGTGCGGGCAAGCGTGAGCATCAGCGCGCCGGTCACGAAATGATACCCCCAGAAGATATCGGCCTCGGCGCAATCGGGCAGCGCCTTCTTGAGCAGATCGATCAACCGCAGCACGACCGGATCGAAATGCTTGTCCATCAATTCGGCGCCCCATTCAGGGGTATTGGCAACCTGGGCGCCCAGCTTGGCATAGTTCCTCCATCCCTCCCCGCCATTGCTGTAAAGGTCGAGATCGGTGTCGAGAAAGGCGTGCAGCGCGCCTTCCACCGTTGGCTTACCGCCGCATGACGCTTCATAATCGTCGAGCACTTTCATCCTGAGCTCGCGCGTCACGACGGCGCGGCGCGCGAACACGGCATCGAACAGCGCCTTTTTGTCCGCGAAATAGTAATTGAGCAGAGTGTGATGGACGCCGACCTGCTTGGCGACATCCTTCAGCGTGGTTCCGTAGAGACCGTGCTGCGCGAACAGTCCCTCGGCCGCATCGAGAATCTGCTCCATCGTCTCCGCGCGTTGTTCGGCCTTGCGCGACCGGCGCGGCGGTGGGGTGGTCTTGGTCACGACCTTGGTCCTTCCAGCCTCATCCATCAGCGTCAAGCATTTCGCGCCATCCAACAATATTCACCCTCGTGATAATGTATATGTTGACTCGCGCCGCGGCTTCCCACCATCATGCGGGACAACGGGCAAAAGCCGGGGAGAGGAAATTGGGTTTTCTGACGGCACTAGGTCCGCCGCGCGGCCGCGCCCGGTATGGCACACCATTCCGGCGAGTCCGGTGATGCCCACAACGATCGCGACGGCGCCCGCCCCTGCCCCCGCCACGTCGGCCAGAGCCTGGGTCATGCTCGGCACACTGACTTTCGTCTACGTGCTCAATTTTCTCGATCGCCAGCTACTCGGTATCTTGGCCAAGCCGATCCAGGACGATCTGCACATCACCGATGGCCAGCTCGGGCTGATCGGCGGGCTCTATTTCGCCTTCTTCTATTGCTTCATCGCCATCCCGATCGGCTGGCTCGCCGACCGCTCCAACCGCATCACCATCGTCTCGCTCGCTTGCGCGATCTGGAGCGGTGCAACCACCGCTTGCGGGCTCGCCGCGACCTATCCGCAACTCGTCGCCGCGCGGATGACGGTGGGCTTCGGAGAGGCCGGCGGCGTGCCGCCTTCCTACGCGCTGATCACCGACACCTTCCCGCCGGGGCGCCGCGGAATCGCGTTCGGCATCTACAATCTCGGGCCGCCGATCGGCGCGGCTTTGGGGATCGCGTTCGGTGCATCCATCGCGGCGTTTTTCCATTGGCGTGACGCGTTCATCGCGATCGGTGCGATCGGCGTCGTCACCGCCATCCTCGTCCGCCTGTTCCTGCGCGAACCCGAGCGCGGCGCGACCGATCCGATGGTGCAGCAGGTGTCGGCGAAGGCGCGTTTCTGGCCAACCATCGGCATGTTCTTCACGCATCCGATATTGCTGCTCGCCGCTTTGGGCAGCGGCGCGACGCAATTCGTCACCTACGGCCTGGGCAATTTCGCGGTACTGTTCCTGATCCGCGAAAAGGGCATGAGCTTGCAGCAGATCGCAATCTGGTACGCGATTGTCGTGCTGGTCGGCATGTGCTCGGGCATGCTGGTATCTGGCCGCGTGATTGACCGCTTCACGCGCCATTCGCGCCGCGTCTATGCGATCGCGCCGGCGCTGTCGCTGATCGTCGCGATGCCCTTCTATGCCGCGTTCGTCTGGGCGCCTGGCTGGCCGCTCGCGCTCGTCCTGCTGACCATCACCATGGTGTTCAATTATGTCTACCTCTCCTGCTCGGTCGCGCTGGTGCAGGAGGAAGTACGGCCCGACCAGCGCGTGCTTGCGGGCGCGTTGTTGCTACTGGTGATGAACTTCATCGGGCTCGGCCTCGGCCCGACCTGGGTCGGCGCGGCGAGCGACTGGTTCAAGGCCGCGGGCGACACGCATTCGCTGCGCACCGCGCTCTACACGCTCGTGCCGGCCTATCCGGTCGCGATCCTGCTCTTCCTCTGGCTCGCCCGCGTGATCCGGGCGCTTGAACAAAGGACATCGGCATGACCCGTTTCCCTCCGCTGCTGGCGCTCGGCGCATTGCTCGTGGCTGCGCCGGTTTCCGCCCAATCGGGGCCGGTGGTCGATGCGCCGTCCGGCGCCTTGCGCGGCACCGTCGATGGCGACATCCAGGCGTTCAAGGGCATTCCCTATGCCGTCCCCCCGGTGGGCGCCATGCGATGGCGCCCACCAGCGCCGATGCAACGCTGGAAAACGGTGCGCGATGCCACCGCATTCGGGCCCGCCTGCTTCCAGCCGCAAAGCAAATCGGCCTCGGTCTATTCGCCGGCCGCGCCGTTCCCGGTCAGCGAGGATTGCCTGACGCTCAACATCTGGGCGCCGAAGAGCGCGAAGAACGCGCCAGTCTTTTTCTGGATTCACGGCGGTGCGCTGGTCACCGGATCGAGCCGCGAGGCGACCTATGACGGGCGCCGGATGGCCGAACGCGGCGTCATCGTCGTCTCGATCAACTACCGCCTCGGCGTGCTCGGCTGGCTCGCGCATCCGGGGCTCACCGCGGAATCGCCGGAGCACGTGTCGGGCAATTATGGTCTACTCGACCAGATCGCGGCGCTGGGCTGGGTCAGGCACAATATCGCCGCGTTCGGCGGTGATGCGAAGAACGTGACGATCGCGGGCGAATCCGCCGGCGCGCTCAGCGTGATGTACCTACTGGAATCTCCACTCGCACGCGGGCTCTACAACAAGGCGATTGCCGAGAGCGGGTATATGATCTCGATGCCCGAGCTGAGGAAGGCGGTGTATGGCGCGCCTTCGGGCGAGGCGGCCGGGCAGATGCTCGGCGGCGCGCTCCAGGCGCCCGACGTCGCCGCACTGCGTGGGATCGATGCGCAGACCATCACCGATGGCGCCGCCAAGCTCGGCTACGGGCCCTGGGGCACGGTCGACGGCCTCGTCCTCCCGCAACAGATGATCGAGGCGTTCGATCAGGGCAACCAGGCGCCAGTACCGCTGCTCGCCGGGTTCAACCAGGGCGAGATCCGCTCGCTGATGATGCTCGCGCCCAAGCCGCCCGCGACGGCGGCCGACTATGAGGCGGCGATCCGCGATCGCTATGGCGACCTCGCCGACGCGTTTCTCAAGCTCTACCCGGCGGCCGATTACAAAGAGAGCATCATCGCCACGACGCGCGACGGGCTCTACGGCTGGACCGCCGAGCGAATGGCACGCAAGCAGACCGCGATCGGCCAGCGCGCCTATCTCTATCTGTTCGACCATGGCTATCAGGCGATGGACAGCGCCGGACTGCACGCCTTCCACGCCAGCGAACTGCCTTATGTGTTCGGCACGACCGACACGCTCGGCCCCAATTGGCCGAAGATCCCCGACACGCCCGAGGAGCACGCGCTGTCCGATGCGATGCTCGATTATTGGACCAGTTTCGCGCGCGACGGCAATCCGGTCGCGGCCAAGGCGCCGGCCTGGCCGGCTTATGGCGCCGCCGCCAATTACATGCATTTCACTGCGACGCCGGAGCCGAGCAAGGGCCTGATGCCCGGCATGTATGCGCTCAATGAGGCGGTGATGTGCCGCAAGAAGGCGACCGGCAAGATCGGCTGGAATTGGAATGTCGGGCTCGCGGCACCGAAGATTCCGCCCAGGACGGCGGGCTGCGATTGATCGGGCAGACAAATGCAGTGCTCCTGCGCAAGCAGTAGCCTAGGCAACGGCATACCTCACTGCCCTGGGTTCCTGCTTTCGCAGGAACACGATTGGACGTTGTTGGGCAGCGCGGTTGTAGGACGGATTACCGCCCGATCGCCACAGCCGCGATCTTGCCTGCCTCGTAATCCGCCCGCAGCCGATTCTTGTCGATCTTGCCCGAGGCGGCGAGCGGCATCGCCGCGATTTCGGCGACCCGATCCGGAATCCACCAATCGGCGACCTTGCCGCGCAGCAGGTCGAGCAGCACACGCGCATCGGCCTTGCCGTCGCTTTCGAAGATCAACACCGGCCGCTCGCCCCATTTGGCGTCGAGCCGGCCGATCACCGCGACATGACGCACCGCCGGATGCGTGCCGACGATCGTCTCTATCTCGTTGGGATTGATCCACTCGCCGCCCGACTTGATCAGATCCTTGGCGCGCCCGCAGATGGTGAGGTTGCCCGCCGCATCGATGGTCGCAAGGTCGCCGGTGTCGAAATAGCCCTCCTCGTCGAGCGCATCGCTCTCGGCACGGAAATAGCGGTCGATGACGCTCACGCCCTTCACCTTGAGATGTCCCTGGACGCCACGCTGCTCGGACAAGGTCGCGCCATCGGCATCGGTCAGCTTGAGATCGAGCCCGATCGGCGGCCGCCCCGAGCCACGAGCAGGATCGGTCGCCCCGGGCGGCGCGATCGTGCCCACCGGCGACAATTCGGTCATTCCCCAGCTCGTCTGCACTTCGGCGCCGAGCTTATCCTCGAGCCGCCGGATCAGCGCGTCGGGACACGTCGACCCGCCGATCACCACGCGCGTCAGGCTGGGCAACTCGATCCCGGTCGCCTCGACATGGTCGGCGAGCGCCAGCCATACCGTCTGCACGCCCACCGCCACCGTCACCTCCTCGTCGCGGATCAATCGCGCCAGGCTCGCGCCGTCGATCGCGCGTCCGGGCAAAACCAGCTTGGTCCCCGCCGCCGGGGCGGCGAATGGCAGTCCCCAGCCGTTGGCGTGGAACATCGGTACCGCGAGCAGCAGGACGTCGCGCGCCGTCAGCGCCATCGCGTCGGCCTGGAGCGCGCGTATCGTATGGAGGTAATTCGAGCGGTGGGTATAGACGACGCCCTTGGGGCTGCCGGTCGTGCCGGACGTGTAGCACAACCCCGCCGGCAGATTCTCGTCGAACTCGCCCCAGGCCATCTCGACGCCGTGCGCATCGAGCAGCGCGTCGTGGCCCCAGATGTTCACATCCGCCCCGCCGACAGCCGCGACATCGAACGCCGAACTGTCGAGCACAATGACATGGTCGATCGATCGGCACGCCGCGACCAGCTCGCCCGCGAGCGGCATCAGATCGGCCGCCACCGCCAGCACGCGGTCCTCGGCCTCGTCGATCATCGCGGCGAGGTGCGCCGCCGTCAGCCGCGGATTGAGCGTATGGCAGACCAGCCCGATCCCCATCGCGGCATAATAGAGTTCGAAATGATGCGGCGTGTTCCAGGCCAGGGTCGCGATGCGATCGCCCTGCTTCATTCCCAGCGCCGCGAGCGCGCCCGACATCCGGTTGCTGCGGGCTCGAAGCACCGCATAGGTTCCACGCGCGCGCGCGCCCCCCGCTTCGGCGCCGACGACCTCACGATCATGGAACCACTTGGCGGCGTGATCGAGGAACTTGTCTACCGTCAGGCCGTAGGGTTGCATGACACCTTGCGAGAAAGCGGGGAAAAAGAAAGGCCGGACGTCGCGATCGCGCACGCCCGGCCAGGCTGGGAATCAGAAGGTCTTGAGTACCTTGAGCCCATATTGGCGCGGGGCTCCGGCAAAATAGAGCCCGCTATTGAGCGCAGCGACATAGTGCTGGTTGGTCAGGTTGGTGCCATAGGCCGTGATCGTCCAGCTACCACGAGCATAAGCAAGCTGGGCGTTGAGGATCTTGCGCGCGTCGAGCCGATCACCGAGGTTCGGATTCTGGAACAGGGTCGCCCATTGGTTGCCGACATAGCCGAAATTGGCACGCGGCGTGATCGAACTGCCGTCGCCCAGCTTGAACGTATATTCGCCGCTGACGTTGAAGGTGACATTGGGCGCATAAGTCTGACGACGGCCGTTCAAATTGATGCAGTTCGGCGCGTGGGTCGGGCTGCCGGTCATCGGATCGCAGGCGCCCGTCGCGGCCACGCGCGGATCGCTGGCGAAGAAGGTACCGAGCTCGCTGTGCAGTACGTTGACGCCGGCATTGAACTTGAATCCGCCGGCGGTGACCTCGATTTCCGCCTCGCCGCCATAGATCTTGGTGCTGTCGGGGACGTTCAGCTCAATCCCGAAGGTCGGGAAGGTCGGGTAGCCGATTACGACCTGGAAGTTCTTATAGTCGTTATAAAAGCCGGTGACGGTGGTGCGGACGTGGCCGCCGGCCCAATTGGCCTTCCAACCCGCCTCATACGACGTGATCTTCTCCGGCCTGAACGGTGCCGGCAAACCCAGCCCCACCGGAACGTTGAGCCCGCCGGGACGGAAACCGGTCGCGACGAAGCCGTACAGGAACTGGTCGGCGTTCACCTTCCAGCCGAGCGACGCCTTGTAGGAGAAATTGTCCGACGAGACGGTCTGCACCTGGCTGATCGGCAGGCCATATTGCTGGACGTTGACATAGTTGGTCGAGCGGCTGGCCGTGTAGCGGCCACCGAGTTCGAGCTTCAGGCTCGGCGTGATCTGGAACCCGACCTGCCCGAAGGCGGCAAGGTTGCGCTCCGGATTGCGACCGGTCAGCTGGTAGAGGCATGCGTTAACCGTCGTGACGGGGTAGCAAAGGTTGATCGTGAAGTTGCTGAACGGCTTCGGAAAGAAATAGGCGTTCCACATCCCGAACCCACCGATCAGCCAGGTGAAGCGCTGATTGTCCGGCGAGATGATGTTGAATTCCTGGCTGAACTGCGTTTCCGTCACCTTGTCGAAAAAACTCTGGTTCTTGATCGTGCCAAGCGGGGCGGCCGGTGTAATCGTCGTCGGATCGACGAAGTTCGACGCCGTGCCGTCCAGGTCGGCGCGGTAAAGAGTGGTGCCGGTCTGGAAGCCACTGACCGACCGGAACTTGACGCCGCCGGTCGTGTCGTACTCGAGCTTCAGCACCGAGCGCACGAACGTGTCGCGGGCGTCCTGCGGCGCGTTGAGCTGAATGTCGTAGAGGTCGCGTTTATAGGCGGGATAGGCATTGCTGTGCTGCCAGAAGGGCGACGCCGGATAGGCGCCCGAATCGAGCGCGTCGAAATCGGTCTTCCATAAGGCCGAAAAGTTCGCGCTCGGCTTCCACAGGAAACTCACGCGGCCGGCGAGATACCCCATCTTGCCGTTGTCATAGGGATAAGCGGTGCCGCCAGCGCCATGGACATCGAAGAAGCTGTCGCGGCGCTCGGCGAACAATGCGACGCGTGCCGCGAACGTGTCGCTGATCGGCAGGTTGATCGCGCCCTGCATGCCGGCGTCGTTGTAATTGCCGTAATTGGCGTTGAAATAGCCGTGAATCTCGCCGCCGACGATCGGATCGTTGGTGTTGACGAACACCGCGCCGCCGGTCGAATTCTGCCCGACGATCGTGCCCTGCGGACCGCGCAGCACCTGGATATTGGCTACGTCGAAATAGGGCTCCATTTGGAAATAGCCCGGGAAGGTCGGCACGCCGTCGCGATAGGTGATCACGCCGGTGGTGGTCTGGGTATTATGCTCGGCCTTGCCGATGCCGCGAATGTTGAAGTCGTTGCCCTGGCCGAAATTGTTCACCACGACGCTGGGCATGGCGAACTGCAGCGCGTCGACATTGGTGACGCCCTTGTTGCCGAGATCGGTGCCGCTCAGCACCGACGCCGATACCGCGGTCGTCATCAGATCTTCGCTGCGGCGCTGCGCGGTAATGACGATGTCGCCGGCCAAGTCGCCATTGTCGGCCGTGACCTGGTTATCGTCCTGCGGCGCGGCCGCGGGTGCGGACTGAGGAGCCGTTTGCGCAGCGGCGTCGCCTCCCCAGGCAAAAGCGAGCGCGGATGCACCGAGCCACAATGCACGAGCCTTCATTCATTCCTCCCACCAATCAGATCACGCTCTCCGGCGTCCATGGCGGGAAACTGCCGCAAAGCGCGGCGCCTGGCAATACTAATTCACACAATAGTGAATAACACTATCCTGATGCGGATACGGGCCCGATCGGAGCCGTCGTCCAACGGTCGAGTTCAGGACATTGATCGGTCAGCGCCGATCATTGTCGACCCGATCGTAAGCAGCCTGGATATCCGCAGGCGGGTCCTCGTCGCCCGCTTCCGGCAGATCGCGATGCTTCAGGATCGCCCAGCGCTCGAGCCAGTCCGTCCCGTCTTTGTCCGCAATGGTGTCGGGCGTGCGATAAGCGGGGTCGCGCATCGCCCGATCGAGGCTGACCGGGCGGAGGCGAAAGCGCCGAAACAAGACTGCGAGATCGTCGACCGAATCCGCGTTGAGCCGCGTGCAATGCAATAGCATGACCTGCGCGATATCACGCCCGAACAAGATATGTCCGCTCCGGATCGACCACTCGATCCTGCGCGCGGTATAGGCCAGATATTCGGCCTTTATCCGCCGTTGGCGCGCAACGTCCTTCCGCGCGATCGCATCGTCATAAGGCTCGGCGAACTCCCAGTCGTCGGCATCGATCGTGACCGGGGCGATGCGGTAGCCGTGCGTGGAAAGCCAGCCATCGATCGTTCGCTTCACCGACGCGGGAAAGCCGGTTTCGAGATAGGGATGCCGGAACCAGCGCAGCCGCCGGCCGTACGGACGAAGAAGGCCGGTGGTGACCGGTTCGCCGTGGACGATGTCGGCTATATAGCCCTCCGCGCCGAGCGCGTTGGGGGATTCGTGCGAAAAGGTGTGGTTCCCCAGATCCATGCCGGCATCAAGCCAGCGCTGGAGATTGGCGATTTGCCGGTCGCGCTGGAGCTCGTCGAGCTTGCCCTCATTGACGAACCCGGTCGCGGGGAAATGATGGCGCTTCAGTCCCCGCAGGATCATCACGTTCAGATAGTCGACATATGCCTGGTCGTTGAGAATGGTCAGCGCGGGAAGGTCGTCGAACGTCAGCGCGATCCTGCCTTCATGCGACCGGGCTGCAACAGGTTGGCTGACGAGCAGAAAAGCAATCGCCCACATGATCCTGAATGCCGACGTCGGCGCGACTAGCCCCCCTTTGCCGCGGCGATCTCCGCGATCGCCATCTCTCGAGTTCAGCGATCGGCGAGCGCGATCGCCCGCCATTTGCTTCCGCGCCGGCGCGTCAGTTCGGTTCCGCAGCGTCCGCAATAGCTCACGTCGAACCCGGAACCAGACGCCGAATTGCCCCAGCTTAGGCGACTCAGGTCCGGCACGTGTAGGCCGAACGAACAGAGAAACTTGTCGATTGCCATCGGATGTCCGATCGGATGTACCAGTGCCCTTATATCCCAAGATATAGCCCCGTAATTACTCGATCAGAACAAGTTGATAAACTGGCAATGCCGGACATGCGACGGTTCAACAATCCGAGGCTACCGTCATCGATTGTGTCGTAGCAATTCCTTGTCGAGCGCCGCCGTTACCCATTTCTTCGGCAGGCCGACCAACTGCGCATAGGCTCGTGCCACGGCGATCGCCCCATCCCGCGACGGCAGCCGGGCAAAGTCCGAATTCTCGAGTGCACCGACCGTCTCGGGATCGACGCCGATCCGCCCGGCGACGTCGTCTAGGGACAGCCCCGCCCTCAGTCGCCCGCGCCATAATGCCTCGCCGACGTGGATCGATATCGCCCAGACGGGCTGCCGTGCGCCGCGCGCCGCATCGGACTCGGTCACCAGCATGCGCCTGCAGGCTCGGCGGGAAGGGTCGAACGGTAATATCGCATCATCAAACCGGTCACAGCGTCAATCCAACGAAGAAAAGCCCAGGCCGTGCAGATATTGCACCTTGATCGCGACGACAGTGATGCCGGGCCCGGCATTGACGACAGCCTGATCGAGCCTAGGCTTACTGCGGCCCAATGACTGGTTGGCCGGCACCCCCGCCCCATCGCTCCAAAAGGAGAATTTGTCGCGCTCGACGCGATTGTGGCGGAGCATCAGCGCGTAGCGGCCCGGGCGCGGTACCCTGATGCAGATTTCGACGCTGCCGGTCGCCGGCAACCGCGAGCGTGTGCGGCGGAAAGTTTTGCCTTGAGCCATCAGGTCGGTGTCCGGGCTGAGGAAGTCGTCCGACGTCGCAGGATAGAGTTCCAGCCACAATTCCCCGCGCCGATCCTTGAGCCCCTGGACGTTGACCTGGATGGCCGGACCGTGACCGCCCCTGCACTGCTCCGCGTCCTGCCCGACCTGTTCGGCACCGGCCGATGAGGCATTGATCGCGAGGAAGGAAACAAGGGCTGCAACGAATATGGTCAGGCGCATCAAATCCGATCCGGATGATAAGGAAATCGATAACCAGACGTTACCGACTGGTCCGACCCGCACCCGTCCTCGGCATCTTTCATCGCAATTGCGGACGATCGCGGCGACGATAGACCAGCAAATGCTCGTCCTCTCGCGGCACCGACAGAATGAGGCGGTAGTCCTGCGCCAATGCGGCCGTCACGACGCCCAGGCTGTCGCGGTTCCACGGCGCCAGCGGACGATCCAACGTCACCACTACAGGCGGACGACGCGCCATGATGCGCCGCACTTCGGCCGCCTCGTCGATCCCCGTGGCCCCCTGTTCTGGTTCGTAAGCGAGCGTCGAAGGGAAAGCATAAGCGGTCGGCAGGCAGGCGCGCGCGAGATGATAAAGGATCGAGTCGCCCGCGAAGACATAGGGACACTCGTCACCGTCGTTCGCGGCCATTGCCTGGGCGACGCGATAGCCCGATCCGCGGTCGTCGGGTTCAGTGGCGAGGTGGAAAACGAACAATATCGCACCGATCACGGCGGTGCCCGCGAGGGCAGCTCGCCAGCGTCCCAGCACCGGCGCCGCGATCATCGTCAGCGGGACCATCAGCGGCAGCGCATAATGATCGAAGAACGCGCCGATCATCGCGAACGCCACCAGCGCGGCGGCAAGCCAGCCAAAGGCGAGCAGCGTTTCGCTCCGTCGCGGCCGCGCCCGCCACGCGATGACCGCACACACGATAAAGGGCGACAATTGTACCGTCGTACCCGCCAGCCGCGCCACGATCTTGGCCGCGGGATACCCCTTGCGTAATGCGACCGAGGCGAAATTGGCGAACCAGAATGCCTGAAAATCCGCCGGGCCGCGTTCGTAATAGCTTAGGACGACCGCCGCGGTCGGCGCGATACCGAGCGCGGCCCAGATCGCGCCCGCGCCGGCCATCGCCGCCCAGCTCGTACCGGCCCGCCGCAGGAACCAGAGATGCGCGAGCCCGAAGAACGCGCCTTCGACGACTGGCGTGTACTTGGTCTGGATCGCCAGACCGGCCAGCAGGCAGGCGGCGCAGCCGCTGGCCCTGATCGCCCGGCGATCGGCGCGCCTGGCGAGCTCGGGCAACCGCAATGTCAGCAATCCCGCCCCGGCCATGAACAGATTGTAGAAGACCGGCGACTGCCCGCCGCGGCCGCTGAGCAGCGAGAGCCACAGGATATAGGCCAGGCCGGCCGCCACAGCGCCTGCCCGGCTGGCCCCGAGCCGTATGCCGCCGCGCGCGACGAGCGACGCGGTGGCCGCCGCAAACAAAGTCGCGATCAACTGATAGGCCAGGATACCGTCGCCGGGGAGCAGGCGGATCGCCGCGAAGATCAGGAACAGCCCGACCGGCTTCCTGTCCCATATATCGACATAGGGCAGCGCACCGTGCAGCATATGGTCGCCGACCAGCAGATAATATTGCTCGTCGACATGGATGATCGGATTGCCGAAATCTCGCGCCCGGATCGCGACCGCCAAACCCAGAAACAGCACGAACATACCGATCCGTGGCAGCCGTACCGGCGCGATGTCTCCTGATCGATCGATGAATGCCGCAGTCGCCACGGCCGATCCATCTAGGCGGCAGTGACGGCGACGTCATGCGACATATTTTTCGCGATCCTGGTGCGGGATCGGACGAGCATGTCGTCCACTGCAACCTTCTGCCGGACGAGGCTAATGGCAAAACCCTGATTAATTTTTTCGCGTCGGTCGGTGCGGATCGCCCGCAAGCGTGTCGTCACTTGATGTGGGGCAGCGGAAGGCGGCGCCGGCACGATGACGGGCGAACCCGCGGGAGGGCGGATCGCCACCGCGTCTCGAACGGAGCCGTCTTCCATCCCGCCCCGTTTCCAATGCCAATGGACGGCCATCAATGTATCTCGATCTCGATCCGGTCAGCACCCACGATATGCCCCGGCTCGACGCCCGGAATCAGCGTACCTGGAGCATATTGCTGCCCTTCTTCAACGAGCGCGACTATCTTGCCGCAACGATCGCCAGCCTGGCCAGGCAAACGGGATCGATGACGTTGATCCTGATCGATAACGGATCGACCGACGACAGCGCGACGATCGCCCGCGCCGCATGCCGGGATCATGGTGTCGATTATCTGCTGATCACCGAACCCAGACCGGGCAAGGTCGCGGCGTTGCGCACCGGTCTCGGCTGGGTGCGCACGCCATTGGTCGCGACTTGCGATGCCGACACGCTCTACCCGCCGCATTATCTCGCCACGGCCGAGGCGGTCCTGGCAAAGCCCGGCCGTGTCGCCGCAGGTGCCTATTTCGTCGCGCCCGGCGTCGCCAACGGAACGCTCCGGGCGACGGCACGCCTGTTCCTCACCGTCGTACGCCTGCTGCCCCACCAGTCGCATGCCGGCGGTGCCGGTCAGACATTCCGGACATCCGCGTTGCGCGCCGCCGGCGGGTTCGATCCCGATCGCTGGAATTACGTGCTCGAGGATCATGAGATCATCCATCGCGTGATGCGCACCGGCACGATGGGATATGCGCAGGATCTCTGGTGCATGCCCTCGCCGCGTGAGCGCGACCGTGATTCGATCCGTTGGACATTGTTCGAGCGGCTGGTCTATTCGGCCGCGGCCCCTTGGGCCGGCGACTGGTTCTTCTATTCATTCCTGGCGCCGCGGCTGCGGCGGCGGCGCCTGCTCAGCAACCGTATTCGCGAACGGCAATATCAACATCTCGAAGGACCGGCATTTGCCTCGCCTCATCCTGTGTTCTGACGATTTCGCATTTTCACGCGGGGTCAGTGAGACGATTGCCGGCCTTGCGTCGACGGGAAAGATCAACGCCATCAGTTGCATGGCGGTAATGCCGGGTTGGGCCGCCGACAGCGCGCTGCTCGACGGCCTGCCCGACCACGTCCAAATCGGCCTGCACCTGACGCTGACCGACGAGGTTCCGCTGACATGGATGCCGCGGCTGGCGCCCGCTGGCCGGTTGCCGGCGATCAATCCGCTCGGCCGGATGGCGGCGCGCGGCCGGGTGGCGCTCGACGAGGCGGCGGCGGAGATCGCGGCGCAATTCGACGCTTTCGTCGCCGCGCTCGGTCGGCCGCCAGCCTTTGTCGACGGGCATCAGCACGTCCACGCGCTTCCGGGTATCCGCGACATCGTCCTGGCCGAAACCGCGTTGCGGGCGCCCAAGGCATGGATCCGCAATTGCACCGACCGACTGACGGCGATGCTGGCGCGTCCTTTTGCCGGCAAGGCAATCGGCAGTGCTTGGCATTCGCGCGGGCTGCGCCGCGCCGCGGCCGCGGTCGGACTTGCCACCAATGACAGTTTTGCCGGCCATTATGACTTTGCCGGTGACTATCGAGTCCTCTTCCCTTGCTTCCTGCGCAAGCCCGGCGGAACGCATCTGGTGATGTGCCACCCCGGCGCGGGCTCGCGACCAGGCGATGCGATCACCGCGGCGAGGTCGCGCGAAGCCGAAGCCTTGCGCAATTGGTCGATCGCCGACATGGCGGCGATCGGAGGTCTGGCGTTCCCTGCCTGACCGAGGACGCGACGACAGTGGCAGACGGCGGTCTCAAGGCCATTTTCCTTGCGCAACACCCGACCCTGCTCCGTCTGCTGGTCGCACGGCTGGGCAATCGCGAGGATGCCGAGGATGTGCTGCAGGACATGTGGTTGCGGATCGACCGGCTCGCCGATCAGCCGGTCGCCCAGCCGGCGGCATTCCTCTACCGCATCGCGGCCAATCTAGCGACCGATCGCCGGATCGCGACCGGCCGCCGCGGCGCGCGCGATGCCGTCTGGGTTGATAGCCAGCCGCACGCCGACGAACTGCCCGACGCCGAACGCACGCTGATGGCGCAACGCCAATGGCAAGAGGTCGAAGGAGCCATTGCCGACATGCCCGAGCGCATGGCGATCGCATTGCGCATGTTTCGGCTGGAGGAGCAGTCGCAGCGCGCGATCGCCGAGCATCTCGGGATCAGTATTAGCGGCGTCGAAAAGCTGTTGCAGCGCGCCTATCGCAAAATTCACGATCGGCTCGATCGATTTGCTGAGGATTCCGAAGCGGCGCGTCGTCAGCATGAGGAAAGGGGCACGGATCGTGCGCGCTAAACAGTCGGACATTATCGATCAGGCAATCTGCTGGCATCTACGTCTGGCCGGTTCCGACGAACATGGCTGGGCGGATTTCATCGCGTGGCTCGAAGCGAGCCCGGCGCACGCCGCGGCCTATGACGCGATCGCGAAGGACGATCGCCTGATCGGTCAGGAGCGTTTCCCCGCGCCCGTGCCGTCCGCCGGCAACGACAATATCCCTGCCCACCGTCGCCGGCCGTGGCTGATCGCCGGCATCGCGGCAGCCGCAATTGGCGTCGCGATGTTGGCGCCGTCGCTGATCACGCCGCTTTCTTCGCCTTATGTCGTAGCAACCAAGGCCGGCGAGCGCCGCACGGTCGCGCTGCAACAGGGCACTAGCATCGAATTGAGCGGGGGGACCGTGCTGCGGCTCGATCGGGCCGATCCACGCGTCGCAACGCTCGATCGTGGCGAGGCCTTGTTCCATGTCAGCCACGACGCCGCGCACCCATTCACGATGACCGTCGGTTCGATGACGATCCGCGACCTCGGCACCGTCTTCAACGTCGCCCGCGACGGCAATCGTCTGACAATCTCGGTCGCCGAAGGATCGGTGCTGGTTCAGCCCGGCAGTATCGGGAAGAGACTCGGCCCCGGCGATTCGCTGTCGGCGCGCGACGACGGAGGTGACATCGTCGGCACGAGGATCGCGTCAAATTTGGTCGGCGGTTGGCGCACCGGCACGTTGAGCTTCGCCAATCAAAAGGTCGGCGACGTGGTCGCGGCACTCAGGCGGCTATACGGGTTCAAGCTGGACCTGGACGGCGGCTTGTCCGAGCGCCCCTTTACCGGCATGGTCCGTTTCACTGGGGTCGCCGATCGGGATGTCCCGCATTTGGCGGAAATGATCGGGGCGACGTGGCAGCGTGACGGCGAGCGATGGATCCTCTCCGACGGGACATCGGGCCCCCGCTAGCGCGCGCCTATACCGCCGGCCCAGCTTCGGCCTCGCAGTGTTCCTGTTCCTACTAACGGCTGGCTTGCCGCGCGCGGCGCTTGCTCGCGACGCCGCGTTTTCGATCCCGCCGACAACCCTCGACATCGCCCTGACGGCCCTCGCACGCGAGGCAGGAGTCGAGATCACCAGCACCGAAGCAGGGCTGCGATCAGTCCGCACCGGACCAATCCTGGGGCGTATGCCGGTGCGCAAGGCACTCGACCGCCTGCTCGCCGATACCGGCTATCGCGCGATTGCGATGGCCGGCGGCTATCGCGTCGTGCGGGCGCCCGTTCGCGCGGCGCCGCGCAAAGCGAAACCGGCCGCACCACCACCGCCCGCTCCTCGGGAGCCCGACATTGTCGTGACCGCCAGCAAGCAGCGCGTGTCGATGTTGCGCTATCCCGGGAGCCTGATGGTGATCGAGGGGCAGCAATCGCCGCCGGCAACGGCGGGAACGATCACCGATCTCGCGCCGGGCACCCCCGTCCTGCAAAGCACGCAACTGGGCGCCGGACGCAACAAGGTGTTCATCCGCGGCATCGCCGACAGCAGCTTCAGCGGCACCACCCAATCGCCGACCAGCATCTATCTCGACGACGTGCAATTGACCTATTCCGGACCCGACCCAGGTCTGCGGCTGTACGATATGCGCCGGATCGAAATATTGGAGGGTGCGCAGGGCACGCTTTACGGTTCCGGTGCGATCGGAGGCGTGATCCGGCTGACGTCCAATCCCGTCGATCTGTCTGCCGCGGCGAGCGCGGTGTCGGGCGGCGTCACCGCGACCCAGGGAGCAAGCACCGGTTTCGACGTCGCCGGGATGGTCAACCTCCCGGTCCTGAAGGATCGGCTCGGAATCCGCGCGGTCGCCTATAACGTGCATGAGGGCGGCTATCTCGACGATGTCGGGCGCGGCCTGAGAAACGTCAACCAAGGCGACACCTTTGGAGGAAGGCTGGCGCTGCGGCTCGACGCGGCCGACGGCTGGCAAGTCGAGGCGAGCGGGGCAGGCCAATGGATCGATACACGCGACGGCCAATATGCGGAAACCGCTGAGGGGCCACTGACGAGGCGCTCGCGCATAGCCCAGTCCTTCGACAACCGGCTGCTATTCGGTCGCGTGACCGTCACCAAGGACTGGGACAGCGGGCTGCGGTTCTTTTCGGCGACGGGGATCGTCGGCTATCGGTCGACCGACCAGTTCGACGCCACGCCGCGGCGCCTCCCCGGTTCGACGTCTCCGCCAGTCATCTATACCGCGAATCGCGACAAATGGTTGTTGAGTCAGGAGGCGCGCGTGTCGCGCTCCCTGCCCAATGGCAATTCCTGGGTCGCCGGGTTCAGCTTGGTCAGGGATCAGGACATATTATCGCGCGCCGTCGGCTCGCCCGGGAATGCCTTCGAGATCATCGGCGTGACCAACGTCACCAAGGCGGCCTCGCTGTTTGGCGAAGCGACGCTGGCGCTGCTCCCCGGCCTTTCGGTCACTGCCGGAGGGCGGGCAACGGCGGCCCGAACCGACGGCGATCCGTCAGCCGCGCCGCGATCGGCGAAGTTCGTAAAGGGCCGGCTGAGCCGGCGACTGGACCCGACTTTGGCCTTTTCGTGGCAAGTCGCGCCGCACCTCGCATTGTTCACGCGGTTCCAGACCGGATACCGGACGGGAGGACTGGCCGTGGCTGCAGGTGTAGGCCGGGTTGCCGACTATCGTTCCGACGCCATCACCGTCAGCGAAATCGGGATACGCAAGCTTCGCGACGGCCCGACCGGCCTCGCGTTTTCGGGCAGCGTTTCGATCGCGCACTGGAGCAACATCCAGGCGGACCTGATCAACCGCCGCGGCCAGCCCTATACCGATAATATCGGAGACGCCCGGATCGAAGCGGCAGAAGGCACGGTCGATTGGGCGCCGATAGTCGGTCTGCATGCTGAGGCGTCGTTCCTCTTCACCGACAATGAGGTCTCTGGCCCAATCGCTGATCTATCGACCGACAACAACCGCCGCCTGCCGGAAACCCCGCCATTTGCTGGGCATTGGGGCTTGTCCTACGAATGGACCACGCCCGGCGTTGCGCCCCGGATCGGATTCAACGCCGATTATGTCGGCCGGTCCGTTCTCGGCACGGGCGATCTCCTCGACGTGAGTCAGGGAAATTACTGGCTGCTGGGACTGTCGGCCGGTGTACGCCGCGGCCGACTGCGCATCGACCTTGCGGTCGATAATCTGACCAACAGCAAGGCCAATCGCTTCGCTTATGGCAATCCATTTTCCCTGACCTATCGCGACCAGACGACACCGTTGCGCCCGCGCCATGCGCGGCTTGGCATTGGGTTAGGCTGGTAGGTCCGGCCGCCAATCAGATACACAAAAGCCTCGGGAAACCGGAGTTTCCCGAGGCTTTCGATGGTGGGCGTGGCAAGGATTGAACTTGCGACCCCTGCGATGTCAACACAGTGCTCTACCACTGAGCTACACGCCCACGGGGAGCGGGCCCTGTAGCGGCGCTTCCGCCGCTGTGCAAGCGCCGAAAACTCTACAATCCGCCGTTCGCGCTTTCGACCTCGAACAGGCGATCGACCTCGATCACGAGATCCCTGAGATGGAACGGTTTGGACAGCACGCGGGCATTGGGCATTTGCTTGCCGGCGCGTAAGGTCACGGCGGCGAAGCCGGTGATGAACATGACGCGCATATCGGGCGCGATCTCCGACACTTTCTGCGCCAGCTCGATCCCGTCCATTTCGGGCATGACGATGTCGGTCAGCAGCAGGTCGAAATGCTCGGCCTCGATCAGCGGCAGCGCGGCGGTGCCGCGGTCGACGGCGGTGACGGCATAGCCCGATCGTTCCAGCGCGCGCGTCAGATATTCGCGCATCACCGAATCGTCCTCGGCCAGTAGAATCCTGATCATGCCCGTCCGTTGCCCTGTGTCCCGCGAGCCTTTTTATGCCCCAAGGGTTTAAGATTTTCCAGCGTCGCGCGACGATTGCCCCAAGACGGCACGACGAGTAGATTTGCGCGCATGGCCGCTCCCTCGTTCGACCGCGTCGGACCAATCCCGCCGGACAGCCCGGTGATCCTGTCGGTGCCGCATGCCGGGCGCGATTATCCGCTCCAGCTGCGCGCCGCGGCCGCCGTGCCGGTGGCGTCGATGCTGGCGCTGGAGGATCGCCATGCCGACGATGTCGCGCTGGCGGCGCGGATCGACGAGACTTTATTCGTGCAGCGTCGCGCCCGCGCCTGGATCGACCTCAACCGTGGCGAGGACGAGCGCGACCCGCTGATCGACGACGGCGCGCGGCCGATCCCGGCCGGCGCCGCCGCGACAAAATTGCGCAGCGGGCTGGGCCTGGTGCCGCGGCGATCGGCGCCCGGCGTCGCGATCTGGAACCGGCGGCTGGGCGATGACGAGGTCTGCCAACGCATTACCCAGGATCACCGCCCCTATCATTCGGCGCTCGCCGACGCGCTGGCGGCCGCGCGCGATCGGTTCGGCGCCGCTCTGCTGCTCGACGTGCATTCGATGCCGCCGCTGCCTGGAGGCGCCGCCGCGCGCGTGGTGATCGGCGATCGCTTCGGCCGCAGCGCGGGCGGACGGCTGGTCCATCGGCTGGAAGGCGAAGTCATCGCCGCAGGGCATCGCGCCGCACTCAATACGCCCTATCCCGGCGGCTATATCCTGTCGCGACATGGCCGGCCCGATCAGCATATCCATGCGATTCAGATCGAGATCGACCGACGGCTCTATCTCGATCCCGGACTAACCGCACCCGGCAAGGGTCTGGCCGGTACCGCCGCCTTGCTGCGGCGAATGATCGATGCCGCCACCGACGAATTGCTGACCGGCGGATTGGCATTGGCAGCGGAGTGAGGGACTGGAAGGTCTACCGCCCGGGATTGGCGGGGCTGCAACCCAAAATCAGTCGTTCAATCCCAAAATCGGCCTTTTCCTGAAAGCGGCTGTTCCGAAGCGGATTCTTTTCAAGGAGCCACTTCGCGCACCGTAATGCGTTTGAACGCCTCTATGACCGCATCGCCCGCGGTGCGCTCAAGCCCGATCGCCAACCGCACTGCCGCCTCTCCCATTTCCCAGATCAGGAAGGCCGATACGTCGATTGCCATTCCATCGGCGTCGTGGTGGACGCGCTTCATGGCATCTGCCAGTTCGGCACCCATCAAGCGGCTTTCAGCAAGCTGCACAGCCATAAGCTGCTTGTCGGCCTGCATTCCCGACCAGATGTCACGCATCACCGGCTCAGCCAAAACGATGGCATAATATAGATCGAACAGGTCGAGATATGCGGCGCGCAGCGATGCTTGATCATGCACATTTTCAAACGCCTCACGAATGCAAATTCGACTCGCCGCATTGTATCGCTCAGCCAATGTCTTGATAATCGCCCGCCTGTCCGGGAAATACTGGTAAAGCGAGCCCATCGAGATGCCGACGATTCCGGCAATCTCACTCATCCTGAGAGCATCGCTTCCCTTGGTTGCAATGAGCGCGGAGGCCGCTTCAAGAATCCGTTCCTGCCGTTCGCGGCTGCGCTGCTGGCTCGGCCCGCGGCGCGCGGACGCCTCGCCTTCGTCTGCGTTCTGCCGCGCCACAGCCCCCCCCATCGCACCCGCTTTTGGCATCAACGATCGCCCTTGACTTACTAAACACGATTAACTATCGCGTTATATAACACGATAGTTAATCGTGTTTAGCCGATAGAGATTGAGATGACAAATACGATCGAGATCGATCTCGTCATGCATCTGTTCACGACCGCACTCGATGGCCGCAACACGCCGATCGCTGATGGTGTCGAGCGCGCGCTTGGTCGCGCGCCGTGGTCGTTTTCCGATTTTGTACCGGAGGCCTCGGCAACCGGCGTCTGGGAGGCAACAATGGCTGATCGTGCGCTTTACGGGCTGACGTTCACCTCGGCGATCGGCAGTCTAATCGTGGCAGGCGTCTTCTTCGCCTTTTCCAACTTCATCATGCCGGCATTGGGGCGCATCCCCGAAGCACAAGGCATCGCGGCGATGAACTCGATCAACGTGACCGTGATCAGCCCGCTCTTCATGCTCGCGTTGTTTGGCACGGCATTGCTGTGCCTGGCGGTTGCCGGCGGGTCGTTCCTGAGCGCCGTGCAGTCGACCAAATGGCTCATTGTCGCCGCCGCGTTGATTTATGTCATCGGCTGTACGGGTGTCACGATGATCTTCAACGTACCGTTGAACGACGCGCTGGCCGCCGTCCCGCTCAACACGCCGCAGGCGACCGAGCTATGGCAGCACTATCTCGGCGACTGGACGTTCTGGAATAGCGTCCGCACTGGCGCGTCTTTGATGTCCGGGACGATGTTGATCGGTGCGTTGGCTGGGTGGCAGCCAGCCAGTTGATTCAAATTTTTGGATGAGAACGCGCACATTCGTGTCAAATCCATCGCGGCGTCATGAATGGCAGCTTGTTCAATCTTTAAATTGAACGGCCTTTACGCTCCCGCCGATTGCGACCCCTCGCAGGCCAACCACCTCATCTCAACCACCCCATAAAAAACCACCCCGGGCAAATGCCCGAGGTGGCCAAGGTTCAGGGAGGAGACACGCTCGAAAGCGTGTCTGCACGACCTCGCGAAAGGGGGGACACGAAGCCGTACTCAAGCAACATAGGTCGATGAGATTACCGTTTCAAGACTCGGACACGAACGTTCTCATCGGAGAATTTCCACCATTCCGGATGGATTCTGGTGCCGCCCGCCGGGCGTCGCGCGACGGCATATATCGCGGCGACATGCAGCAGAAAGGCATGACCGAGCTGGCCCTGCCTCCATGCGCCGGCCTCGCCGCGCACAGATTGACGAGGACCAACGCGGTCCTCGTCATAAAGGAGGTGTCAGGCAACCAGCTGCGGCGCCGGCATCAGTCCCAATTGCATCTGACGCGTGAAGATCTCGCGCATCACCGACAGCGAGAACATGTGCGCGTAGATCAGCGGCAGCAGGCCCGACTGGGTCATCTTGCGCAGCTGGTCGCCGCGCAGCTCGTTTAGCTTCTCTTCGTTGACCATGCGGAAGCCCGAATAGACGAACGGCTTGTCGGCGCCGTCCGGTTGGATCGTCACTTCGCCGTCCATCAAAAGATCGAGTTCGCGCAGCTCGTTCATGAACGCCGCGGTGCGCGCGCCGGCTTCCTCGAACTGCTGGTTGAACTCGAGGATGTTCTTGGTGACGTCGGTCGGCGCGCCATCGGCGAACAGCGGCTCACCTTCGTCGAACGCGCCGATCGTGTCCGAGCTCGGATCGAAGCACAAGGTCAGCTCTTCGGCTTCCGGACGGAGGCGCGCGAGCAGATACGGATAGCGGCGGATATAGGCCGGAACGTAGGTGAAGGGTTCGCGCAGCTGGCCCTTTTCGTCGATGAAGACGTTGACGCCTTCGTTGAGGCCCATCAGCGCTAGCGGCACGCCATCATCGCCTTGCGAGAAGACGATCGGCAGGTTGCGCTGCGCCATCGGGAATTCGTCGACCGTCAGCGGGATCGCGTGCTGATTGGCCAGGAACGGCGCGCCGTTGGACGGGCGGATGCGGAAATTGCCGTGCTGCTCGCTCGACAACGGCTCGAGCGAATTATAAAAAAGCGGAAGCGACTGCGGCGCGCTGGCCATTACCCTACTCCAATCGAATCTCTTGAACGCGGCTCCCCCAAGAAGCCGCACGTGGCCGTGCGCCCTAAGGGGTGGCGCCGTCCGGCGCAAGGGTAACGAGCTTCCCCGGATTCATCAATTCGCGCGGATCGAATGCCCGCTTGATCGCGCGCAGCGCCATCATCCGCGCCGGCGAGGAGAGTCGCGCCAACTCGTCGCGCTTCAACTGGCCGATGCCATGTTCGGCCGAGATCGAGCCGCCCGCGGCGACGACCAGATCATGGACGAACGCCGAGATCACATGGCCCTCTCTTTCGTACCAGTTCGGTCCGTCGGTGCCGGCCGGTGCCCGCACGTGGAAATGGACGTTACCGTCGCCGAGATGACCGAACCCCGCCGCGTGCGCTCCAGGAAAGCGCGCCTCCACCGTTCTCGCGCCCTCGGTGAGGAAGCGCGGCATGCCAGCGACCGGCACCGAAATGTCGTGCTGCAATGCGGGGCCTTCCGCACGCGACGCTTCGGGAATGGTCTCGCGAATTTTCCATAAGGCATCAGCCTGCGCCTCGCTTGCCGCGACGACCGCATCCTCGACCTCACCCGCTGCGAGCGCGTCGCCGATCAGGCGTTCCAGCAAAGCGGCCGGCGGCTCGTCGGACGGTGCCGCGCGCGTCGCCTCGATCAGGACGTGCCAGCCATGATTGCCGCCTAAAGGCGCGCGCGTTCCGGGGAAATGGCGGATCACCGCGTCCAGGAAGCTTTGTGGAATGATCTCGAAGCTTTCGACCGCTTGCGTCGCGCCTTGCAGCCGCCGCAACAGCGCCAGCGCGCGTTCGGGATCGGCGAGCCCGACCCAGGCCACTGCGCGGTCGAGAATCGCCGGCACCAGCCGCAGCGTGGCCGCGGTGATCACCCCGATCGTGCCCTCCGCCCCCACCAGCAACTGGTTGAGATCGTAGCCGCGATTGTCCTTCTTGAGCGCGGCCAGCCCATCATGGAGCGAACCGTCGGGCAGCACTGCCTCGACGCCCGCGACCAACCCGCGCATCGTCCCGAACCGCAGTACCTGCGTGCCCCCGGCATTGGTCGAGGCCAGCCCGCCGATCGTCGCGCTGCCCGTTGCTCCCAGGGTCAGCGGGAAGCGCATGCCCTCGGCCAGTGCGGCGTCGTGAAGGTTGGACAGGATCACCCCCGCTTCGGCCACCGCCAAAGCGTCGGCCGGCCGGAGCGAGCGAATACGGTTGAGCCTTCGCGTCGACAAGATCAGCGCCGAGCCATCCGTGGGCGGCGTAGCGCCAGCGACCATCGAGGTATTGCCCCCCTGCGGCACCAATGCGACGCCGAGGTCGCGCGCCTTCGCGACCACCAATTGCACCCCCGCGACCGTGTCGGGCGCGAGGATCGCCGGGCTGCTGCCGTGAAAACGTCCGCGCCAGTCGGTCAGCCATGGCGCGATGTCCGCGGGATCGGTCACGACCGCCTTGTCGCCCAGCGCGACGCGGACGGCGGCGGTCAGCTCGGTCTGTGCGGGTGTCATTGCGATCGCGCTAGCATGGCGGGGGTTACGTATCCAATTCATTGCGTGTTCAAATTATGGCTTTACCAAGGCGCGCTTCATGCCGAGCCCGCCCCTTGCCGCCCTTGCCCTGATTGCCTCCGTCGCCGCGGTCAGTACACCCGCGCCTGCCGGCCAGGCGACGGGCATCGAACTGGCGCAAGTGACGATCCGTGGGCGGATCATCATCCGCGTCCCCAGCACATTGCGGGACAGGGTCGCGCCCGCGCCACAGCTTACACCGGCACGACCGATCAAATGGGCCGAGAAAAAGGGGCCCAAATGCATCGCCGCCGACCAATTGGGCGGCGCGATCGTCGCGGGCGATTATGTCGACCTGGTGCTGCGCGGCGGCGACCGCGTCCGCGCCGAACTGGACGGCGATTGTTCGGGCCTTGGCTATTATGGCGGTTTCTACGTCAAGCCCTCGGCCGACGGCCAGGTCTGCGCCGGACGCGATTCGATCCGCACCCGCTCGGGCGACCAATGCACGATCAAGAAGTTCAAGAAGCTGGTCGTTAAGAAGTGAGTCTTTGATGCGCCTTACGGCGCATTGCGGTGCCGGCCCACGTCGGGTGGACGGCGCCCCGCGCCGTCCAGGTCATGCTGGGGTATGACCGACCCAACGTGCCCCCACCCGACCTCCCAGACAGAGTATCTTATGGGAGGTCGGGTGGGGGAGTGGGCGGAGGAGCCCAAGGTTCCGGCGATGCGTAGCATCGTTAGAATGGCTGCGGAGGGCAATGCCGCGACCGAAACTCGCCCTTCCGCGAGTTTCGCAAAAACGCTCTCAAGCTTGACTTTCGGCAACTGATCGGCAAGCGCGCACGTTGTTGGATGGCGCATCTGCGCGCTAACCATTTTTCCGGATTTTTGGATGCCCTTTGCCGACCTCGGCCTTTCAGACGAATTGCTCCGCGCCGTAGGCGAATCGGGCTATACCGAACCGACTCCGATCCAGGCCGCGACCATTCCCAGCGTGCTGATGATGCGCGACATCATCGGTATCGCGCAAACCGGCACCGGCAAGACCGCCGCGTTCGTGCTGCCGATGATCGATATTCTCGGTCATGGCCGCAGCCGCGCGCTGATGCCGCGCAGCCTGATCCTCGAGCCGACGCGCGAACTCGCCGCGCAGGTCGCCGAGAATTTCGAGAAATACGGCAAGTATCACAAGCTCTCGATGGCGTTGCTGATCGGCGGCGTGCAGATGGGCGACCAGGTCAAGGCGCTGGAAAAGGGCGTCGACGTGCTGATCGCGACGCCGGGCCGGCTAATGGACCTGTTCGAGCGCGGCAAGATCCTGCTGACCCAGTGCAATCTGCTGGTGATCGACGAGGCCGATCGCATGCTCGACATGGGGTTCATCCCCGATATCGAGAATATCTGCACCAAGCTGCCGACCAATCGCCAGACGCTGTTGTTCTCGGCGACGATGCCGCCGCCGATCAAGAAGCTGGCCGACAAGTTTCTGTCGAACCCCAAGACGATCGAGGTCGCGCGCCCCGCCACCGCCAATATCAACATCACCCAATATGTGGTGCCGGTGGGCAGCACGAGCCATGCCAAGCGCGCTGCGCTGCGCCAGTTGCTCGGCCAGGAAGAGGTCAAGAATGCGATCATCTTCTGCAACCGCAAGACGACGGTGCGCGAGCTCAACAAGAGCCTGAGGGGCTATGGCTTTTCGAGCGGTGAGATCCATGGCGACATGGAGCAGCCGCAGCGGATCGCCGAGCTCGACCGGTTCAAGGCGGGCGAGATCAACATCCTGGTCGCGTCCGACGTCGCCGCACGCGGGCTCGACATCAAGGGCGTCAGCCACGTCTTCAACTTCGACTCGCCGTGGCATCCCGACGATTACATCCACCGCATCGGTCGCACCGGCCGCGCCGGCGCGACGGGGATTGCCTATACGTTCGCCTCGAGCGCGGATGCCGAGAATATCGAGAATATCGAGAAGCTGACCGGCATGAAGATTCCGCGGCTGGAAGGCGGGCCGCCGCTCGAAGCCGATCCCGAGGAAAAGCCTCGCGCTCGCACTGCTCGCGACGAAAAGCCGAAACGCGCGCGCACCGCGCCGCGCGAGAAGGCCGCCACCGCCGAGACGCCAGAAGCGCCGGCGCCGCGCGCGGAGAAGCCCGCTCGCCGCGAAGAGCCGCGCGCGCCACGCGAAGAAGCACGTCCCCGCCGCGACGATCCTCGGCCGCCTCGCGACGAGCCGCGCTCGCGCAACGATGATCGCCGTCCGCGCCGTGGCCGCGAGCAGGACGATGGTCCGGACGAAGGCTGGAACGGGCCGATTCCCGACTTCCTGAACGCGGTCCTGACCCACGATTGAGGCACGCGTGAGCCTGCCCGATTTCATCAGCGTGGTACCGGTCGAACCGATCGTCAGCCCTTGCGTCAACATCTGCCGGATCGACAAGGATCGATTGTGCGAGGGGTGCCGCCGCACTATCGACGAAGTCGCGCGCTGGACGAGCATGACTGCCGCGGAGCGGGACCGGGTGATGGCGGAACTGCCGGCGCGTTGAGATCGCCCCGAAGTGCTCCTGCGAAAGCCGGAGCCCAGGGCCACAGGCGATTCCCTTCGCAACTCTGGGCTCCTGCTTGCGCAGGAGCACGGTGTGCTCAACCTAACGCGCTCGCCATCACGCCAGCTGGTTGGTCTCCATCAGCGCATCATCGAGATCCGACGCTCGCCTGTATGCGTCGCGCGACGTCAACCGCTCGGCATAAGCGGTAAAGGCGTCGCGCTTTGGGATCGTGCCGAATTGCGTCCCCCAGATCACCTGGGCGCCGACATAGACATCGGCCATCGTGAAGGCGTCGCCGGCGACGTAGTCATGCTGCGACACCGCGCGTTCGAGCACGTCGATCGTCCGGTCGTAATCGCCATAGCCGAACATCCTGCCCTGTTCGGGCTGAGGGATGAAGCCGGCATTATTGTTGGTCACCGCGTGCTCGACCGGCCCCGCGGCGAAGAACAGCCAGCGGTAATAATCGGCGCGATCGGCGGCCTGTGGCGCCAGGCCCGCCTCAGGAAAGGCGTCGCCAAGATAGGCGCAGATCGCCGCGCATTCGGTGACGACCTTGCCCTTGTGCTCGATCGCCGGGACTTTGCCCATCGGATTGACCGACAGATAATCGTCACTTTTCATCGTGTCGGCGTAATTCATCACGCGGACTTCGTAGCGCGCGCCGACTTCCTCGAGCGCCCAGCGTGCGATCCGGCCGCGCGACTGCGGGTTGGTGTACAAGATCAGGTCGCTCATCATTCTCTCCCTAGGAATACGTGTCACGCGTCCGCCGGGTCAGAGCGCCTTCTGAAACAGCGCCAGCATGCGCTCCCAGGCACGGTCCGCCTGCGCCTGGTTGTACACCTTGCTGTCGGGTGGGCACCAGCCGTGCATCGTGCCTTTATAGACCTCGATCTCGGCGGGCAGCTTGGCATCGGCAAACGCTTTCTTCAGCACATCCTTGTCGGTCGGCGCGCGCTGATCGTCATTCTCGGCGATCGCGATCAGGAAGCTCGCTTTCATCTGCGGGATCAGCGCGTTGGGGCTATCGGGTTTGTCACCGACCAGCCCGCCACCATGGAAGGTGCCGCCGGCGCGATAGCGGTCGGCGCGCGCGGCGACGGTGCGGAATACCATCGGCCCGCCCATGCAATAGCCGGTGCTGGCGAGACCGCGCTTGGTATCGACTTCCTTCTGCGCGTCGATGAAGGTCGTGAACGCCTTGGCATCGCTGACCGTCCCGGCCGGCGTCAGTTTCTCGACGAACGGCATGATCTTCGCACGCACATCGGGCTGGTCGAACGATTCGCCCGCCTTCAGGAACGGCGCCTTGGTCGAGCGGTAGAATTGATTGACCACCAGAACCGCATAACCCGACTGCGCCAGCCGCTCGGCCATTTGCCGGAAAGCCGGGCGCAGACCCATGATGTCGGGCCAGATCAGGACGCCAGGATGCTTGCCGGTCGCCGGCGCGACGAAATAGGCGTCGGCCTTCCCCTCGGGCGTGTCGATCACGACATCGCGTCCCTTGATCGCCGCGGCATTGGCCGGAACCGGCAGCACGGCCATCAGTCCAGCGACACCGGTCATCATGCCGAACTGGCGGCGCGACGGATGGGCAATGCCCAGGAAGCGATCATTGTCCTCAGCGGTATGTTCGTCGCACATGCGTCTCTCCCTGGGGGTAGCTCGACTCGACCTTATTCTACGGCGATGCGCCGATGCGCGCGAGCCCTGACGCGCTTCAAATCGCGCGCCAGCGCCATGTCCCGTCGCCGTGGGTTTCGCGCACCGCGCGCCCTTCGACTTCGAGCCGTTTCAAATGCGCCATCGCCTCGCCGGTCGCCATGCCGAGCACTTCCTGGCCGATCGCGCGCCGAAACAACCGGCCAAAACAATCGACCACGCGGCGCGGTTCGTCGAGAAAGGCTTCGAGTTCGTCGAGCCGGCCGCGATGCTCACGATCCATCGCATCGAGCCGGATGTGGAGATTGAGGAACGGGTCGCCATGGCCCGGCAAGGTCAGCACGTCGGCCGGCACTTCGCGCTTCAGCTTGGCGATCGACGCGAACCATTCGCCGAGCGGATCGGAATCGGGCTCGGTGATGCCGAGCGACACGTTCGGGCTGATCCGCGGCAACACCTGGTCTCCGGCGATGAATATCCCGTTCGCCCCATCGAGCAGGCAGGCATGTTCCGGGCTATGCCCCGACCCGACGACGATCCGCCATGCCGTTCCGCCAATCGCGATCGTCTCGCCATCGACCAGCCGCCGGTAGGACAAGGGCATCGGCCGCACGATCCGCCCGAAATTGGACCAGCCGCGCGCGGCCGCCAGCTCGATCTGCTCGTCGCTCCATCCGCAGGCGCGGCGGAAATTACTGATCTCTTGCGGCGTTTCCGGCCGGGCGTCAGCAACCAGCATCTGCGCGGTCAGCCACTCGCCGCGCGTCATCCATAACGGCGCTTGGTGGTGATCACACATCCAGCCGGCAAGCCCGATATGATCGGGATGGAAATGCGTCCCGATCACCCGCGTGACGCGGACGCCGGCGAGCGGCCCGCTGAACACCGATTTCCACGCGGCGCGCGTCTCGGTCTGGTTCATGCCGGCATCGACCAAAGCGACACCGTCACCGCGATCGTCACGATCGTCGAGCAGCCAGCAATTGACGTGCTTGAGCGGGCCGGGAACGTTGAGCCGCACCCAGCGCACGCCGGGCGCGACCTGCATCGCGCCACCCTCGTCCGGTTCCTTGCCGCCGAAGGGATAGGTCAGGCCTTTATGGCTGGTGGGAACGAAGCTCTCGTCGGCGACGAACGCGGCGTCGGGCATGCGGTTGGTTGCCATGATCGGGCGGTAGCAAGCGAGCGGACAGGATACCAGCAAAAGGAAATATGAGACAGTGCGCAGAGCGATGGCGATACCCGAGTATCGAACCGGCGGCCGAACGAGTCAGAAGCTGCACAGCGGAAGCGTGGGACGGCCGCCGTGCCACGCCGCGACGATATGCGGCACGAAAATGCACAACCCGATCACCGCGGCAGCGACCGCGAGCACCAACACACCGCCTGCAGCGGCATCCTTGGCATGACGAATCGGTTCGCTGCGGCCGCCGATCGCGTCGCATGCTTGCTCGATCGCGGTATTCAACGCCTCGCTCGCGATCACCAACGCGATGGCCAGGATCAGCCAGCGCCATTCATTGGCATCGATGCGCAACAGGATGCCGGCAGCGACCGCCGCGATCGCCGCGACGCAATGGATGCGCATGTTCGCCTCGTTGCGCACGGCGAAGGTGAGGCCCGCCACGGCATAGCCGACGCTTTTTACCCGCGCCTGGACAACGCCCGTCGCCGACTCACCGCCTGGCCGCCATGCAAGCGCATTGCGCCGCCGCCAGGGGCGAAGCAACACGCCGAGCAGGGCAGCCATCATCGCGCAGCAGACCATCAGATCACCGGCACGATGCGGAGTTCGGTGCGTCCATGGAGCGGAACGGCAATGACCGCGCGGCCGGTCTCATCGGCACGAGCGAAAGGCTGGTCGGCAAGGCCGGTACGGTAATGCCGGGCTGGCTTGAGTCCGCTAATGGCGATCGGGCGGATCGCACGGGCAGCGCCGGGATGTAGGACGAGCCTGAGCATCTCGCCCTCGCGCCGCGCCGACGCGACTAGGATTTCGGGATAATCGGCATCGGCGAGATGCGGGCCTGCCAAGGCATCCGTAGGCGACTCGATCAAGCCGCGAAAGCCATCGGTACAACCGAGGCGAGCGATCAGCTCGAGCGCGTGAGCCCAGAGCGAGGCGCGTGGTCGATGCGGCACTCCCCCCGCCATCGCGCCTGGACAATCCATGTCGAGCAGGTCGAGCAAGTTGCGCGCCCTTGCCGCGTCGCCCATCTCGACTGCCGCTGCGGCGCTCGCGGTATATCCCGCCGCACGGGTGAAGCCGTAATTGCCGACATCGATCGGCCACAACGCCCGCCGCCAGCCACGCGCCTCGGCTCGGCACCGCACGCGCTCCCAATGTTTCTCGGCCAACTCGGGATAGAGCGCGTTGAGGAACAGGCAGGGAAAGGTCTGCATCACCGCGCCGCCGACTCCCGGCGCGGCAACTCCGGTCAGGGAGGAGCGGAAGGGAACGAAATCACCGGTCGAGGTGGTAAACTCGTCAACCAACCCGGTGCCGAACCGCGCGGCGATGCCCGGCCAATGCGCGCTTCCGGTGCGATGATCGGCGGCACGCAGCCCGCACGCGGTGATCAGGTTGCACAGCGGATAAATCCAATTCGGCTCGCAGGACAACAACCCAAAGGGCGCAGCGCGATATTGGCGCGCCAGGATATCGCCCATATCGTCGAGCCCGTAGCGCCGCCACGACGCGCCGCGCCGCCGCAGGTCGAGCGGCGCGCCGGTGTCGCCGATCGCCATCTGCAAGGCGACGAAACCGGTCGACATGATGTTGCCGCGCGGGATCGGGTCGCGCCCGAGACGGAGATTGCCCCACGCATTCTCCAGCGCCCAATGGCGCCAGAGCCGCGAGTCACCCTGCTTGGCGAGCAATTGTGCCTGCGCCTCGCCCAGCCAGGCTGTCATCGCGGGGAGATAATTGCGCCGCGCGACCGCTAGCGCATAGGCAGTGAAATTGACCTGATAGCGCACCGCTGCGGTCTGGAACTGGTCGCGCCATTCGAAGCCGTCGAATGCCTCGATCGGCTGCAAGGCGCGATCGGTCAGCAGGCGCAGTCGTTTGAGGTCATCGAGCAAGATTTCCTTGCGCGAGGGCGTCGGCAGTGCAGGCAAGCGGGTCAGCGCAGGCTTGGGCGGCACGGTTGGAGCATGCGGCCGGATCATGCCTCGTGCCGCAAGCGAGGACATGAGCAACGCGGGAATCAGAATCCCCGTGTTGGACTGCGCGAGCCGGTCGTCGAGCATGAACAGATCGGGGCGCATTGCCGCCACTGCGGCGGCGAGCCACACCAAGGGCGGCAACACGACGTTTCCGGTCGCGAACCACGTCGCGAGCGCCGCGCCGAACATGCCCAGCGACATGACGAAAAGCCCCAGCACCCAGACGGTCTGGCCGCCATCCGCCCAATGCAGGAACCCCACGCCGGGAAACGCGAGACCCAACGCCAATGCGTCGATCGCGTTATCGCCGATCGCCCGCAGGCCGAGTGCCAACGTGCAGAACAGCGAATAGCCAAGCAACGCCCGACGCTGGCGGCGCGCACTGGAGCTGAATGCCATTCCTGCGCCCCGTCGCGCCAGCAAATTACTTTGTAATACAAAGTATGGAGACAAAAAAAGGCCGCGCCAACCGACCCGCCCCGGATTGTTCCGGGTGGGCGCTCGCGCTTCGTCTATGGCGATCATGCCGGTTTCTCCCTGGGGGTCGATCGCATCCTGGTGCCGGCATTGGCCCGCGCGGCATCGCGCAGCGCGCGTTCGAGCGTATCGAGATACTCGGCGAAGCGCGCACGGCCTTCGTCGGTCAGGCGACAGCTGGTATGCGGGCGCTTGCCCTCGAACCCCTTGGTCAGCGCGACCAGGCCCGCCTCTTCGAGCACCTGGATATGGCGGCTGAGATTGCCGTCGGTCAGCCCGGTCAGCTGGCGGACTTCGGTGAAGCCGAGCCCGTCGGGATGCCCAGCAAGCGAGGTCAGGATGCCGAGCCGCGCCTTCTCGTGAAACACGCGATCGAGCCCACCGAACGCGAACGGCGCCTCAGCCATGCCGATCCTCCCGCATCGCGGCGTGGAGCAATCCGGCGATCAGCAATTGGCCGATGCCGAACGGCAGGCCCATTATCCAGGGCGAGACATCGGTCGCACCCGCTCCGGCCAACAGACTCGCGGTGGCGACGAGGAAATACCAACCGGCACCCCAGGCGAGCAGTCGCGGCAGTGCCGGAAGCGCGGCCAGGATGCCGATCCCGATCAGCAGCTGCCATAACCCCGGCAGGATCGCCGCCCAGGCGGGCGCGCGCAACAGGATGACGGTCGCCACGATGGTACCGGCGGCACCGACCGGAAGGAACTGGCGCAACGTCGTGTTGATCATCGTATCGGCCATCGCGCGGTGCAGCCGCCGCGCACGGACGACCGCGTCGGCGCCGATCAGGCAAGCGCAGATGATGGCGAGCAGCATCCATTGCACCAGCATCTCGACCGGGGTGGTCGAAGGGTCGAGTCCGGCAGCCTGCACCGCGGCGAGCGCCAAAGCGAGCAGCCCGGTCGTCGCCGCCACCGCCGGCGTGAATCCCTGGAAACGCGTGCTGGCCGCCAATTGGGCTCGGATCCGATCGATCTCGGACAAGGCGGTGTCGACGTCGCGCATCTTGAACGCCAAGATACGCAGATAACTTTGCAATGCAAAGTCTATTCGTGGTTAAACGGCCGAGATGTGGAAAAGGCAGCGGACGACGATCGACCGCTGCCTTTTCCGATGTGCCGTTACGCCGCTCTCAGCAGGAGACGCGGCGGGTCTATCAC
>NZ_BCYU01000047.1 GCF_001598355.1 Sphingomonas asaccharolytica NBRC 15499 | reverse complement strand
AGGGCAGGGCGCCGATGTCGACCCTCACCCTTCCGCGCCTTCGGCGCTCCCTCCCTCTCCCAACGGGAGAGGGATTCTAGCCGACATGGCCGAACGCGCCGCGCGCTTGGCCAAGGCCGACCTCGTCACCGGCATGGTCGGCGAATTCCCCGAGCTTCAAGGCCTGATGGGCGGCTATTACGCCGCTGCGCAGGGCGAGGCTCCGGCAGTCGCTGAGGCGATCCGCGATCACTACAAACCGGTCGGGCAGGGCGATGACGTGCCGACCGCGCCGGTGACGGTGGCGGTGTCGCTGGCGGACAAGCTGGATACGGTATTGTCGTTCTTCGTGGTGCGGGAAACGCCGACGGGTTCGCGAGATCCCTTTGCGTTGCGCAGAGCGACGCTGGGCATAATTTCGCTCGTTCAGACCAACCAACTTCGGATTCCGCTGACCGGGGTGTTTAGCCGCCTCTATCCAATGTGGAAGGCTGTAACGGCGCAAAGAATTGAAGCGATACCAATGCTTCGAGGACTCAGCGAACACGATTGGCTTCCCGCATATCAGCTGTCAGAAGATAAGCGCACGCTCAAGCTGGCATATACGGAAGAAAAACAGAGCAGCTTTGACTTAGACGCTGATGCGATCGGAACGGTCGAAGCTTGGCTCGCGATTCTCGATGCCGAAGAAATCAGTGATACGCTTACACTGGATTTCTTCGCCGACCGACTCAAGGTTCAGCAACGCGAAGCCGGTGTCCGCCACGACCTGATCGACGCGGTGTTCGCGCTCGGTGGCGAGGACGATCTCGTCCGCCTGCTCGCGCGCGTCCACGCGTTGCAGTCGTTCGTCACCACCGAAGACGGCGCCAACCTCCTCGCCGGCTACAAGCGTGCGGCGAATATCCTGAAGAAGGAAGGGTACGAAACTCCTCTCCCCGTGGGAGAGGAAGGGGCCCGCTCGGCGCAGCCGAGTGGGAAGGTGAGGGCAGGGGAAGGCGCCACTGACGGCCCTCACCCTTCCGGCGCTTCGCGCCTCCCTCCCTCTCCCGATGGGAGAGGGAATTTGGGCTACACCCCCGAACCCGCCGAAGCAGACCTCATCGCCGCACTCGACGCCGCCGGCCCGGCCGCGGCCGACGCCGTCGGCAACGAGGATTTCGAAGCCGCGATGGCCGCGCTCGCCACGCTGCGCGCGCCGATCGATGCGTTCTTCGACGCGGTGACCGTCAACGACGCCGATCCCGCCAAACGTGCCGCTCGCCTCGCGCTGCTTGCCCGGGTGCGCGACGCGGTCCACGGCGTCGCCGATTTCTCGAAGATCGAGGGATGATACCTCGACGTACACATTCCGCCTGATCCTTCCGCCTCCCCAGCGAAACCAGGCATAAAGGGACTGACGAATGACGCAGTACGTGTACCGGTTCGGTGGTGGCGTTTCCGATGGGGGGAAGGGGGACAAGAATCTCCTCGGCGGTAAGGGCGCAAACCTGGCTGAGATGGCCTTGATCGGCCTGCCGGTGCCTCCCGGGTTCACCATCTCGACGCCGATGTGCGCGGTCTATTACGATGAAGGCGCGTCGTTCCCGGACAGCCTGAAGGCCGAAGTCGCCGCCGGCATCGCGCATATCGAAGGCGTCACCGGCAAGAAATTCGGCGATGCGGCGGATCCGCTGCTGGTCTCGGTCCGCTCGGGCGCCCGCGCGTCGATGCCGGGGATGATGGACACCGTCCTCAACCTCGGGCTCAACGACGAGACCGTGGTCGGCCTGGCCAATGCCTCGGGCGACGAGCGCTTCGCCTGGGACAGCTATCGCCGCTTCATCCAGATGTATTCGGACGTGGTGCTCGAACTCGATCACGGATCGTTCGAGGAAGCGCTCGAAATCGCCAAGGAAGACAAAGGCTATTATCTCGACACCGAGATGACCGCCGCCGACTGGAAGGCGCTGGTCGACACCTACAAGAAGCTGGTTGTCGAGCAGTGGGACAAGCCGTTCCCGCAGGACGTCCACGATCAGCTGTGGGGCGCGGTCGGCGCGGTGTTCGGGTCGTGGCAGTCGGAGCGAGCGAAAGTCTATCGCCGGCTCAACGACATTCCGTCCGAATGGGGCACCGCGGTCAACGTCCAGGCGATGGTGTTCGGCAATATGGGCGACACCTCGGCGACCGGTGTCGCCTTCACGCGCGATCCGTCCAAGGGTGACAATGCTTATTATGGCGAGTTCCTGATCAACGCGCAGGGCGAGGACGTCGTCGCCGGCATCCGCACGCCGCAATACCTGACCAAAGCGGCGCGCGAAGAGGCCAACGCCAAGCCGCTGTCGATGGAAGAGGCACTGCCCGAGGTCTACACCCAGCTCGCCGGCGTGTTCGACACGCTCGAAAAGCATTACCGCGACATGCAGGACATCGAGTTCACGGTGCAGCAGGGCAAGCTCTGGATGCTCCAGACGCGTTCTGGCAAGCGCACCGCCAAGGCCGCGCTCAAGATCGCTGTCGACATGGCCAACGAAGGGCTGATCACGCGCGAGGAAGCGATCCTGCGGGTCGATCCGGCGGCGCTAGACCAATTGCTCCACCCGACGCTTGATCCCGCGGCGCCGCGCGACGTGCTGACCAAGGGGCTGCCGGCCTCGCCGGGTGCGGCGTCGGGCAAGGTCGTGTTCGATGCCGATACCGCAGAAAAGCGCGCCGCGGCGGGCGATGCGGTGATCCTGGTCCGTACCGAAACCTCGCCCGAAGACATTCACGGCATGCATGCGGCGCGCGGCATCCTGACCGCGCGCGGCGGCATGACCAGCCACGCCGCCGTCGTCGCGCGTGGCATGGGCCGGCCGTGCGTGTCGGGCGCCGGCACATTGTCGATCGACGCCAAGGCGAAGGTTATGCGCTGTGCGGGCCGCGAAGTGAACGAAGGCGACGTGATCACGATCGACGGCGCCTCGGGCGAAGTGATGATCGGCGAAGTGCCGACCGTTCAGCCCGAGCTCGCCGGCGATTTCGGCACGCTGATGGAATGGGCGGATGGCGTCCGCCGGCTCAAGGTCCGCGCCAATGCCGAGACCCCGCTCGACGCGCGAACCGCGCGCGAGTTCGGCGCTGAGGGTATCGGGCTGTGCCGTACCGAGCACATGTTCTTCGACGCCGCGCGGATCACCGCGGTGCGCCAGATGATCCTGGCCGAGGACGAGAAGGGCAGGCGGGCCGCGCTCGACAAATTGCTGCCCGAACAGCGCAGCGATTTTATCGAATTGTTCGAGGTGATGGCGGGCCTGCCGGTCACGATCCGCCTGCTCGACCCGCCGCTGCACGAATTCCTGCCACACGAGGAAGAGGAATTTGCCGAGGTCGCCGCTGCCGCGGGGGTCGAGGTCGATTATCTCAAGCGCCGCGCCGCCGAATTGCACGAGTTCAACCCGATGCTCGGGCATCGCGGTTGCCGGCTGGGCGTGACCTATCCCGAAATCTACGAGATGCAGGCGCGGGCGATCTTCGAGGCCGCCGTCGCCGTCGCCGAGAAATCGGGCCCAGATTCAGATAGCGCGCCGATCCCCGAAGTGATGATCCCGTTGGTCGCGACGCGCCGCGAACTCGAGCTGATGAAGGAGGTGGTCGACAGGGCCGCCCAGGCAGTGTTCGCCGACAAGGGCCGCGAGATCAGCTATTTCGTCGGCACGATGATCGAGCTGCCGCGCGCCGCGCTCAAGGCTGGCGAGATCGCTGAGGTCGGACAGTTTTTCTCGTTCGGTACCAACGATTTGACGCAGACGGCGCTCGGCGTCAGCCGCGACGACGCAGCGCGCTTCCTTGGCATCTATGTCGACAAGGGCATCTATCCGAAGGACCCGTTCGTCAGTCTCGACGTCGAGGGCGTCGGCGAGTTGATCCGTATCGCCGCCGAGCGCGGGCGCGCGGCGCGGCCCGACATCAAACTCGGTATTTGCGGGGAGCATGGCGGCGATCCGGCGTCGATCGCGTTCTGCGAAGACGTCGGACTCGATTACGTCTCGGCCTCGCCCTATCGCGTGCCGATCGCCCGGCTGGCGGCGGCGCAAGCGGCCTTGGGCCGCAAAGTGGATTGAGACGGGCTTGACTTCGCCCCGGCGGCGACCGCACTCAACGGCGATGGATCTGGGCATGAAGCGCTGGCTGGTTTTCGCGATGATGGCGCCGCTGGCCGCGTGCGGCAGCATGGGCGGCAATGACGGCCCGTCCGAAAAGGACATCGCCGACGCCTTGGGCCGGTCGGGCGCCAAGGTGCAGTCGACCGAGCGCATCGCGTGCAAGACCGCGCCCGATCGCCCCGGCTATGTCTGCGACTATCGCGCGACGACGTGCAGCCCATTTACCGGCAAGTGCGACAAATCGGCGACGCGCACCGGCCGCTTCGTCCGCTATGGCGACAATTGGATGTTCCGCGACGACGTGATCGATCCTAATCGCTATGCTCCGACGCCTGCGCCGGTCCCGACGCAAAGTCCGGCGGTGACCGATCTGGCGCCTACCCCGACGCCCACCCCGGTGGCGAGTCCGTCGCCTACTCCGACCCCATCGCCCAAGCCGTCATCGTCGCCGACGCCCAAAGCGAACCCGACGCCCAAACCCAGCCCGACGCCCAAGCCGGAGCCGACTCCCAAGGCCACGCCAACGCCCAAGCCGACCCCGAAACCGATTCCGGGCGGCATCAATCGCACCTGGCTGTCGGGGCGTTGGGGGGCGGAGAATGGCGATTGCACGGCGCGCCGCGCGGTCAATTTCGGCCCCGGCGGGGGTTTCTACGGCAAGCGCGGCATGGGTCACTGGTCGCTCGACGGCAAAACGATCAAGGTCACCGGCAATTACAGCGCGGACGACAAGCCGTTCGATCAGATTCTCAAGGTCGACCGCATCGGCGACGACGCGATGATGATGGAAGGCAAGCGTTACCACCGCTGCCCGAACTAACAGGGAGGGGGCCATGAAGCCCTGGATCCGATATGCAGCCTGTGGGGTACTCGGGTTGGCGCTCGGCGCTGGTGCCGCGATCCAGCATGTCCGTACCGGCGTGCTCGGCGCGAGCCGCGCGATTGGACCCTGGACCACGGGCAGTGATTTCGGCACCGCGCGCGCCGGGGCGTTCACCCGGGCGGTGGTGTCGCTGCGCGGGCTGCTCGCGCTCCCGGCGCATGAAGCGCGCTATTACAATGCCGCGGTCGACAGCGCCGGCGATCCGCTCGACGGCCGCTGCCGCTATCGCGTGTCGGGCAGAGCAATCCCGGCCAAATGGTGGAGCCTGACGCTCTACGACCATCCCGGCTATCTGGTCGCCAACCAGGCCAACCGTTTCTCCGTCAACAGCGCAGCTGTGCCCAATCCAGCGGCATGGGACGTGATCGTCGCGCCTGCCGAACAAGCCGGACTGTGGCTGCCGACCGGGCGGATCGAGCGGTTCGAACTGACCTTGCGCGTCTATCTTCCCGACGATGGCGGGCTCGGCACGCTGACGCGCGACCGGCTGCCCGCGATCGTCAAGGAGGCCTGCTGATGCGTCACTGGCTGTTCCCGTTGCTGCTTGGCGTCATACTGGCGTTCGTCGGCTATCACGTCGCGCTGGCGCAATTTCCGCGCGTGCTGATGAGCCTTGCTACCCACCGTATCGCGAAAGGGGCGGGCTATAATGCGATGTTCGCCGCCCCGCTCGCCACCGACAAAGCCCGCGCGATCGTCCGGCCGAGCCCCGATCTGGCCTATTCCTCCTGCCCGTTCGACCTGTCGAAAGGTCCCGTGCTGGTCGATGTCGAGCCGGTGCCGGCGCCTTACTGGTCGCTGTCGGTGTTCGATGCGCGCACCGACGTCGCTTACGTCCGCAACAATATCGATGCCGGTAACCAGCCGATCCGGATCGCGATCGCCCAAGCCGGCCAGCCGGTGCCCGACGGCATGACCGCGGTGCGTGTTACCGGCACGACCGGGATCGCGTTGCTTCGCATCCTGGCACCCGATCGCGCGCAGTTCGCCGCGATCGACGCCGCGCGAAAGAAGTCGAGCTGTAAGGCATTGAGTTGAGCGCAGCTCCTTCTCCTGTTGGGAGAGGGAAGGGGCCCGCGAGCGCAGCGAGTGGGAAGGGTGAGGGCAGCATTCTTGCTTCTGCCCTCACCCTTCCGGCGCTTCGCGCCTCCCTCCCTCTCCCGACGGGAGAGGGAGATTTGGTCACACCGTCCGCGCCCGCAACTCTGCATTCTCCGCGGCCAGCTTCTCATTGGCGGCGGCCAGATCGATCTTCGCCTTCTCCAAATCGCGGACGTAAGCGTCGCGATTGGTCGTCAGCGCGTCGCGATCGCGCATCTTGGCATCGGAGTCCTGGCGATACGCGGCATGCGCATCGCGCTCCGCTTCATAGCGCGTGCGCCATTTGGTGCCCTTGGGCGCCAGGATCAGACCAAGGACCAGTCCGACGATCAGGACCAGCACGACTATGGCGATCTGATTGGGGTCGGTGAACATCATCGCGTCTCTCCCTGTTGAGATGCCAACGCGTCATGCTGCGCCGGGTTGCGGGCCTGTGCAAGGGTAGCCCCCTCCCGCGTACGGGAGGGGGGAGTCTTTGGATCAATGGCCGCCGTGCAGGAAGGCGTCGTTGATGCTGCACGCAGCCGGACCCAGGATGACGATGAACAAGGTCGGCAGGATGAACAGGATCAGCGGCACGGTCATGATCGCGGGCAGGCGCGCGGCCTTTTCCTCGGCGCGCATCATGCGCTCGTTGCGGAATTCGGCCGACAGCACGCGCAGCGCGGAGGCCAGCGGCGTACCGTATTTCTCGGTCTGGATCATGGTCGTGACCACGCCCTTGACCGCGTCGAGATCGACGCGCGTCGCCAGATTCTCGAACGCCTGGCGGCGGTCCGACAGGAAGCCGAGCTCGATCGCAGTCAGCGCGAATTCGTCGCCGAGTTCGGGGTAGGCGCGGCCCAATTCCTTCGACACGCGGTGGAACGCGACATCGACGGTCAGGCCGGCCTCGGCGCAGATCACCAGCAGATCGAGCGCGTCGGGCAAGCCCTTGCGGATCGCCGACGAGCGCTTCTGAATCTTGTTCTTGAGGTAGATGTCGGGGCCTTTGTAGCCCAGGATGAAGGCACCGGCGACAAGACCATATTGCTTGAGCGGCGACCAGGTGGCGAACGCGTCGGTGCCGTAAACGAAATACAGCATCGGCAGGCCGAACAGGATCGGCAGGATCAGCCGGCCGAAGATGACCGCGACGGCATATTCCTTCTTGCGGATGCCGGCCTGGAGCAGCTTGGTCTGCGCGACCTTGAGCTGGCTGTCCTGCAGCACCTTGAGGCCCGACAGGATGCTGCGAATACGGTCGGTGGTCTCGTTCTTCTGGACCAGTTTCGCGCGACGCTTGCTGGTCGAGGCAGTGATGCCGGCCTTCAGCTGTTCGCGGCGGTCGTTGAGCGCCTTGACGCGACGCGCCATCGGATCGCGCACCGTGGTCGCGGCGTAGATGGCGAGCATCACGGCGAACGCGGCGACCCCGGCAAGCATGGTGCCTACCCAAAGGACGTCGACGCCGAGCAGGGTTGTGTGATGTGGTTCCATGGCCTCAGATCTCGAAATTGACCATTTTGGCCATGATCAAGCCACCCAGTGACATCCAGATGAAGCCGCCGATACCGGCGACGATCAGGCGCTGATCGACGAAGAAATTGCCCATATAGGCCGGGCTGATCCACATGATCAGGCCGAACACGATGAACGGCAGAGAGCCGACGATATAGGCCGATGCCTTCGATTCGGACGACATCGCCTTGATCTTGAGCTTCATCTGGCTGCGCTGGCGAAGCACGGTGGCCAGATTGGCGAGCGTTTCGGCCAGGTTGCCGCCGGTTTCGCGCTGGATCGCGATCGAGATGACGAAGAACTGGAATTCGGGCGTGCCGAGGCGGTCCGCGGTTTCCTGCAGCGCGGCGTCCATCGTCCGGCCGATCTTCATTTTGTCGGATACCGCGCGAAATTCCTCGCCGACCGGTCCGGCTACTTCGGCGCCGACCACGCCCATGGTTTCGCTGATCGGCAGGCCCGAGCGCAGCCCGCGCACGAGCAATTCGATCGCGTCTGGGAATTTGGTGGTGAATTTGTTGACCCGGCGTTTGATGAAATAGCCGACCACGAAATGCGGCAATCCGCCGCCGAGGAACACGGCAATCAGCACGGAGATCGCGATCGGCGCGCCGCGGATCATCAATAAAGAAGCGACGACGAGCATAATACCGAATGTCGCCAGGCCGTACTGACCGACGGTCCAGGTCTTGCCGGTCATGGCGAGGCGCTTCTTAAGCACGGCCGGACGCGGCAGGAACCGCATCATCGCCGTATCCATGTTGCTGTCGCGCTTGCCGGTGATGCGGCGCATTTGCGCTGCCATCACCGCGTCGCTGGCGGCGCCGCTATGGCGTTCGCGGAGCGAGTTCAGCCGGCGCGTCTGCGCCTTTGCCGCCGACGGGCCGGTAAAGGCGAACGCCAGCAGCAGCAGCATGGCCGCCGCTCCTGCAAACACCGTGATCAGCGGCACCAATGGCATCGCTCAAACGCTCCACTTGTTCGAGCCGGCCCGGATGGGCCGGCTATGGTCAACTCGACTTCGCGGCTTTCTTGCCCGGCATCAGCGACTTGAGATCGGCGAACTTGCCCATCAACGACTGCCCGGCCGGTTTTCCCGCACCGTTCTTGCCCGTTGCCTTGCCCGCGGGCTCGGCCGCATCGCCGACCGCCAAAAGGCGGTTGGAGAGGTCGCCGATCGGCGCGACCGTCTTCGATCCCTTGCCGGCCTCAGCCAGCGTCTTGCCCAGCTTGGCTGCCTGTGCGGCCAGTTTCTGGTCATACGGGATGAGGAAATCGATGCGACGCTCGATCGAGCTCTCGAAGTCCTTTCGGTTGATTTCCAGCTGGCCACCGGCGGGCACCCGATTGGCGACCACCAGGACCTGGCTTCCGGGCGCGTTCGACTTCAACCACGACAGGATGCGGATCGTGTCGCGCGCCGCGGCCAGCGTCAGCTCGGTAACGACCACCGTCGTCTGGATATCGCTGATCAGATGCGGATGCTGGATCAACTGCGCGCGCGGCAGGTCGACCACGGTGCATTCGAACGCGGCGCGCATCTCTTCCTGCAATTGATAGAAAGCGGAGCCGTCGGTCATCATCGGCGAATTGATCGGCGCTTCGGCTGACAGCACCGCGAGACGTTCGCTGGCCTTGACCATAGCGCGTTCGATGAACAGACCGTCGATGCGGCTGGGATTCTCGATCGCGTCGGTCAGGCCGCGGCCCGGCTCGAGATCGAGCGCCAGCGCGCCGGTGCCGAAATGCACGTCGAGATCGAGCAACGCCGTGGTACGGCCGCCTTTCTCGCTCATCAGCCACGCGATCGAGGTCGCGATGGTCGAGGCGCCGGTGCCGCCGCGCGTGCCGATCACCGCGGTCGCGGAATGCGGACGATCCAGCGAGACTTCGTTCAGCCGCGGCGCGTTCAACACCGCTTGCGCGCTACCGAATGTTTCGCGCAGCATGTCGGGATTGAGCGGCTTGAGCAGATAATCCTGGATCCCGCTCGCGGTCAGGTCGCGATACAGACGGACGTCATTGACCTGGCCCGCCGCGATGACGACAGTGCCCGGCTCGCAGACTTCGGCCAGCGCGTTGATGTCGTTGAGCGGATCGCCCGATTCGGAGAGATCGACGAACAGCACTTGCGGACTCGCCGAGACCGACAAAGACTGGACCGCATTACGCAGCCCGCCCTTGTTCACCTTCTCGGCCGACCAGCCCATCTCGCTGACGATCGGACGCAGCGCTTCTGCGGTCGTCTCGTCGCAGACATAGGCGACGAACGGCTCGCGATGCGCGACGCCAGCGGGTTTCCACGGCGCGTTCATCTTATTTGCCTCCCGACGATTCGGATTTGACTGAGGTGCCACCGCCCCCGGTCGGGGCGGCCTTGCGATACGTGCCGATGGCGCGGCCCGACGTGACCGGGTCGGTTGTGCCATCATCGGTACGACCCCGGACCAGATCGAGCGGATCCGCGACCATCGCGGCCAGGTTGGCGTTGCTCGCGCAGCCGAAATTGGAGGTCGCGCTGCCCTGGAATTCGCTCGATCCGCTGCGCGTGAAGTCGGGGCAGCCTGGGACCGTGGCGACCGACCGGCTGACGACGACGCGAACCATGCCGGCCGCCATCGGAGCATTGGTGATCGGCGCGCGATCGGCGAGGCGCATACCGTAGCTGGAGACGATCGCCGCGATCTGCGCGCGAGCACGCGAGTCATAGGGATTGGGATCGTCAATCGAAACCTGATCGCCATAACGCAATCGCATCGAGGCGAGCCAGCCGGCGACCCGTTCGGTCTCGCCCGGCGCCAGGCCAGCCGTGGTCGATTGCGCATCGAACACGTAATCGGTGCGGCTGACGACCGGCTGCTTGATCGAGTCGACGCCTTGATTGAGCGTGCCGCAACCGCCCAGCATCAGTGCGGGAGCGGCAAGAGCGGCGATGAGGATCGTACGCATGATCTGATTGTTCCTCGCGCGTTACAGGCTGAAGCCGGGAGTGGCGGGCTGCTCGCCCTTTTTCGACTTCTTCGGCAGAAGTGCTTTCTTGTCGGCGGTCGCCGGATCGGAGCTCGGTTGCGGCGCGGTCGGCGCCGCAGGTACGGGCGCGTTGGCGCCGATCGCCGGGCCCGCTAGTGTCGGCACGGCCATGGTCGGCTTGGGGCGATCGCCGCCGGTCGTGCCTTCACCCAGGCGTCCGAGGAAAACGCGTTGGCCATCGTCCGGTGCCTTGTAGCCATCGGTTGGCAGCACGATCTCGTTGGCGTTGACCGGCCTCACCAGATAGGGCGTGATGACGATCATCAATTCGCTTTCGTTGCGCTTCCAAGCGTTGGAGCGGAACAGCGAGCCCAAGATCGGCACGTCACCGAGCCCTGGGGTCTTGTCGATCGAATTGTCGGTGCCGTTCTGCAGCAGGCCGCCGATCACTAGGCTCTGTCCCGATCCCAACTCGACAGTGGTTTCCGCACGCCGCGTGGTAAGCGCGGGAATGGTGACGCCGGAGAGCGTCACCGCGCCCGCCGAAGACAGCTGCGAGACTTCCGGCCGGACGCGTAACGAGATACGGCCATCGGCCAGCACCGTCGGCGTGTACGCCAGGCTGACGCCATATTGCTTGTATTCGACCGACACCGCGCCGAGGCCTTGGCTGACCGGGATCGGAATCTCGCCGCCGGCGAGGAAGGATCCGGTTTCGCCCGACAAGGCGGTCAGGTTCGGGTTGGCAAGCGTGGTGACCTGGCCATCGGTTTCGCCCAGGTCGAGCGCCGCCAACACGTTGGTACCCAGAAGAGCACCGGCCGCGGCGATCGTCGTACGTTGGGCGCCGACGAGATAGTTGGAGGTCTTGAGGCCGGTGGTCGGATCGACTGTAATTGTTCCGGCATTGCCGTTGTCCGATCCGAACAGGAAGCCGCCGCCCGGATTGTCCTTGGTCTTCAGGCGGACGCCAATATTCTTGACGAAACTCTTCGAAACTTCGGCAAACTTGACCTGCAAATTGACTTGCAACGGCGTCGCGCTGCGGAGGCGGTTGATCACCGCGATCTTCAACGGTGTCGTCGCGTTGGAGACGTCGATGCCGGGGTTGAGCAAGGCGGCGACAATTTGTTGCGCCTGGGCGACATCGGCAGGCGCCGCCACGGTGCCCGTCAGGACGGCGAGCTGGCCGACCGTGATCACCTTGATGTCGGCGTCCGGCATGGCGGCCTTCAGCATGCGATCGATCGAGGTCAAGTTCTGGCCGACGCGCACGTTGGTCGAATAGATCACCCTGCCGTTGGCCGCGGTGACGAACACCGTGGTCGTTCCATAATCCTTGCCGAACAGGCGGATCTGGCGCGGGTTGCTGACGTCGACATCGGCGACGTTCTGATTGGCGACCCAGACATCGGCGGCGTCGGCGGGCAAGGTGATGACTTCGCCCTGGCCGACGGAAAGCACCACTTCGGTCGTCGGCCGTTGCGTGCCCTGCGGCAAGCCACCGACGCGAACAGCCTTGGCGGCCGCGCGGCGCGTGGTCTGCCGACCACCCCCGGCGGCTTCGACCGGCATGGTCGCTACCAGCGCCGTTGCGACGGTAGCCGCAACGATCCGGTTCAAAACGATTGTCGCTTGCATCACTTGTTCCCCCCACGACCGAGCGGTACCTCGGTCACGTTGTTCCCGCGGACGATACGCACCGTGGGACCGGTATTGGCCGCGGCGCCGCCCGGAACGCCCGCAGCGCCGCCAGCTGGCGTCGTTTCCGCACTCTTGCCTGGCACGGTACGGCGCTGAAAGCGCGACACATCGGCACCGGTGGCGAAGGTGGTCTTGCCTGCCATCGGCTGTGTCTCGGCAGTTGCGAGCATTGCCTTTTCGGCCTTCGGATCCTTGCCGTCGGGCACCTTCACCGATCCATCGGCGATCGCCTGATCGAGCTCGGATGCCGAGTCGGCGAGCGGACGCAGCACCAGCGACAGGTCACCCAAAGTGCGTGCCACCGAAATCTTCTCAGCGATTGCCGGAGTCGCCTCGATCGTCACCATCGAGATGTTGCGGACCACGGTCTTGCCCTGATCGTCGACATCGCTGGTCGTGCGCTGGTCGGTCGCTAGCACGCGGAGGTTCTTCATGATCGTCTCGGCCACCTTGAGTGGCGGACCATCGCCGCCGCCGGCGACGGTCTGGGACAGCGTCAGGTCGACACGGTCGCCTGGAAACACGAAGCCGGCGACCGAATTCTCGTTGCGGACCGGAAAGGTAACCGCGCGCATGCCCGGGGTCAGCGCCGCGGCGAGGAATCCGCGGTCACCGGGCTTGACCAGCGACCCCTGGGTCAGCGGCGAGCCTGCGGTGATCACCGAGCGCACGACCGTGCCCTGCAAGCTCTTGGGATCGAATCCGTCCTTGCGGATGTAATAGGCGTTCTCGACCAGCTCTTTCGGCCAAGGCTGGAACTTGAAGCTGGTCGCATCCAGGATCGTGCCCATCGGCAGCGCCTTGGTCGCGACGAGAACCTCCGTGCCGGTCTGAACCGGCGCGATGGGTGCCTGGGCCGAGGCCACCGGGGAGCTCGATCCGGCGATCAGGCTGCGCGCCATGAACGCGGTGATGGCGGCGACGAAGAGCGCGCCCACCAGCAAAATGATCTTCCGACTATCCATGACGCTTCGTGCCCCGTTGTGGCGATGATCTCGGTCTGATCGCCGTTAATCTACGCAAAGTGGTTAAATATCGGTTCACCGAGCGCGACTATCGATGCCATCGCGATCGCGACGCCGTACGGCGTCTCGACAGCACCCGGCGCTTTACGGCGCCAATGGTCGAACATCATGATCAGCGTCAGCACACCGCCGATGATCGACATGACCAGCAGCATGAAGAGGAGAGTTGGGCCGGGCAGCCACAATGCGAGCGCGCCGATCATCTTGACGTCGCCGCCGCCCATCCAGCCGAAATGGAAAGCCCCGACGAACAGCGCGAACACGCCGACCGCGATGCCGACTTGCCACGCCATATCGGCCCAGCCATAGCCTTGTAGCCACCACCAGGCAGGTGCCATCAGCGCGATCGCGGCGTTCTTCCAATTGGCGATCTCTCGGGTACGCGCATCCTCGATGCCCGCCGAAAGCAGGATCAGAACGAGTGCTCCCCCGAGCACATAAGACAGAATTCCCCAGCCCATCGGAACACAGACCTAGACGGCATGGCTTTCTAAAAAGTAACCAGCGCGGATGGTATCTTCCGAAACCGCGCGCCGGACCTATCCCGACGGCAGCTCGATATCGTTCTGGACTGCCCCCGACGGCTGGCAATTGCGCCGCTTCGACTGGCCGTCCGCTGCGCCCGCGCCGCGCGGATCGATCCTGTTCCAGGGTGGCCGCGGCGACATCTTCGAGAAATATCTCGAGACCTTCCATCACTGGCATGACCAAGGCTGGACGATCACGTCGTTCGACTGGCGCGGCCAGGGCGGATCGGGACGGCTGACCGATGATCCCCATGTCGGCGATATCGACCGGTTCGGGACCTATCTCGCTGATTATGGCGCGTTCTGGAAAGAGTGGGCTGCCGCAACGCCGGGGCCGCATGTCGCCATGGGGCATTCGATGGGCGGACATCTGGTCTGCCGTGCGCTGGCCAAGGTGCTGGCCGAGCCTGATGCGGCAGTGCTGATCGCGCCGATGATGGGGCTGCACGCGCCGATCAGCGCCGGGTTTGGCGAGCGAATCGCCGAGATCGCCATGAAACTCGGCAATCCCCAGCGCCGCGCCTGGAAGTCGAACGAGAAGCCCGGCACCACCGATTCGCGGCTGTCGCTGCTCACCCACGATCCCGATCGATATTCGGACGAGCCGTGGTGGTGGGACCAGAAGCCGGAGATCAAATTGGGTCCGCCGAGCTGGCGCTGGGTCGTACGCGCGTTCGAATCGACTCGGCGGCTGCGTGTCAGCCGGCGCGTGAAGCTGGTCAGGACGCCGGTGCTTATGCTGGTCGCCGAAGCCGACAAACTGGTCCGCGCGGCCGATGCGATCAAAGTCGCGGGGTTGCTGCCCGATGCCCGGCTCGTGCGCTTCGGCAACGAAAGCGCGCACGAAATCCTGCGCGAGGTTGACCCGGTCCGCAATCGCGCCTTGGGGGAAATCGACATCTTCCTTTCGGCACGAGCGCAGCAATGACGTACGACATCGCCATCATCGGCGCCGGGATCGCCGGCGCCGCGCTCGCGGCCGAGGTCGCGCCCCATGCCAGCGTGCTGATCCTCGAAGCCGAGGATGTCGCCGGCTATCACGCCACCGGACGATCCGCGGCCTTCTGGGAAGAGACCTATGGCGGTCCGGCGATTCAGCCGCTGACCGCGGCGTCACGCGCGATGCTCGACGCCGGCGGGTTCCTCCAGCCGTTGGGCGGGCTGCACATCGGCCGCGAAGAGGAACGCGACCAGATCGACGCGATGCTGGCCGAATTCGCCGGCACCGGCGTCGACCTGACCTTGGTCGATCCACGCGACCGCATTCCCGGCCTGCGCCCCGACTGGACTCTCGCGGTGTGGGAGCCGAGCTGCGCCTATATCGACGTCGCCGGGCTCCACGCCGCCGCACTGTCGCGCGCGAAGAAGGCGGGGGCCGAATTGGTGCTCGACGCTAGGCTGACTGCGGCGTTGCGGAGTGGCGATGCGTGGCAGCTCGAGACGAAGGCCGGCCCGTTCGCCGCCAAGATCCTGGTCGATGCCGCCGGTGCCTGGGTCGATCAGGTTGCCGCGATCGCCGGGGTCGCGCCGATCGGCATCCAGCCGCTGCGTCGCGCGCTTGTCCAGCTCCGCGTCGATCCGCCGGTGCCGGACGATGCGCCGCACGTCGCGCATATCGGCGGGGATTTCTATTTCAAACCGGAATCGGGTGGGCGGCTATGGTTGAGTCCGCATGACGAGGTGCCGAGCGAGCCCGGCGACGTTCAGCCCGAGGAGATCGACATCGCGATCGCGATCGACCGGCTGGAACAGGTGGTCGACTGGAGGATCGAGCGGGTCGAACGCAGCTGGGCCGGTTTGCGCAGCTTCGCGCCCGATCGCCTGCCGGTCTACGGGTTCGACAATCACATGCCCGGCTTTTTCTGGTGCGCGGGGCAGGGCGGCTTCGGCATCCAGACCGCGCCGGCAGCATCCCTGGTCGCGGCATCGCTGCTGCTCGGCACCACGCCCGATCCGCTCGTCGCGGAAATAGACCGGGATCGTTACAACCCCGCGCGGTTCCGCTAGCGCGGCGTGCCGGGCGCCGCTAACCTGCGTTAATCACACGGAGGAGGGCCGCATGGCGCACAAGTTCGAAATCTATAAGGACAAGGCTGGCGAGTTCCGCGTGCGCTTCAAATATAACAGCGAAGTGATGTTCTCTACCGAGGGCTATTCGAGCAAGGATTCGGCCAAGAACGCCATCGACTCGATCAAGACCAATGGTCCGGGCGCCGAGGTCGAAGACAATAGCTGATTTCGGGTGGCGGTTCAGCTCCGCTGAACTGGCGCTACCCTTTCGCGGCGGCGTAAGCAGCGTCGCTCGCCAGCTTGTCGGCGCGCTCATTGTCGGGGTGCCCGGCATGACCCTTGACCCACACCCATTCGACGCGGTGGGGCGCGGCGGCGTCGATCAGCGCCTGCCATAGATCAGCGTTCTTGACCGGCTTCTTATCGGAAGTCTTCCAGCCGTTCTTGCGCCAGCCGTGGATCCACTTGGTCAGCCCGTCCATCACGTAGCGGCTGTCGGTCGACAGCGTCACGCGACACGGGCGCTTGAGCGCATTGAGGCCCTCGATGGCCGCCATTAGTTCCATGCGATTGTTGGTGGTCAGCTTCTCGCCGCCCGACAATTCCTTTTCACGGGCACCCATGCGGATCAGCACGCCCCAGCCGCCCGGTCCGGGATTGCCCTTGCACGCGCCATCGGTGGCGATTTCGACATGCGACAATTCGGTCATGCCAGCGACTTGAAATCGCGTACGAAACCGGGATCGTAGATCTTGAGCCGCCGCCAGTAAGCGAGCGGATCTTTGCGCGTCACCATCGCATCGGCCGGCGTGTTCAGCCAGTCCCAGGCGCGGCTTAGGAAGAAGCGGATGCAGGCTCCGGCGGCAAAATCGGGCAGCGCCGCACGTTCCTCGTCGCTCAGCGGCAGCGTGCGGTGATAGCCACGGATCAGCGCCTCACCGATCGCGGGATGATGTGTGGCCCCACTGGCGTCGAACGACCAGGCGGTGTGCATGATCGCGAGGTCGTAAATGCGCGCATCGCTGCACGCGAAATAGAAGTCGATCAGTCCGGTCACGTCACTGCCCCGCATCAGGACGTTATCGGGGAACAAATCGGCGTGTATCGTGCCTTGCGGAAAATGGCCGCCTTGCCAGCCGCTCACGACGCGATCGACCATGGCGCCGGCCTCGGCATGGAGATTGGCCGCCATGTCGTCGAGCGATCGGCCGCAGCGATCGAACAAAGGCTGCCAGGTGCGCACGCCCATCGAATTGTCGCGGACCTGGGCAAACTCGGTCAGGCTGGCATGCATCCGCCCCATCGCCGCGCCCGCCGCCTCGGCCTGCGCCGCAGTCGGATGGCTGACCGAAACGCCGGGCAAGAACCTGATCAAGCAGGCGGGGCGCCCTTCGAGCGTCTGCAGCGCTTCGCCACCGCGGTCCTTGATCGCCGGCGGCACCGGGTTGCCGCGATCGGCGAGATGATCGAGCAACGCCATGAAATAGGGCAGGTCACCGGCCTCGACGCGCTTTTCGTAGAGCGTCAGGATGAAGCGGCCGTTGGTCGTGTCGACCAGATAGTTGGAATTCTCGACACCCTCGGCGATGCCTTTTGCCGAGACGAGTTCGCCGACATCGTAGCGCAGGAGGAATTCCTCCAGCGCCTCGGCGGAAACGTGCGTGTAGACTGCCATCCTACGCCGTCATGCCAGCGAAAGCTGGCATCGTGCCGAAGGAAATACTGCCAGAGACCCCAGCTTTCGCTGGGGTGACGGTGACGGTCACGCAGCCGCCTCTAGCCCGCGCGGGAGCTTGAACGAGATCGTCTCCTGCGTCGTCTCGACTTCGCGCTCGGTTATATCGAAGCGTTCGGCGAGCCGATCGATCAGTTCGCGCACCAATTGCTCGGGTGCCGACGCGCCGGCGGTGATGCCCAACGTGCGGATGCCGTCGAGAAATACCCAATCGAAATCGCTCGCGCGCTGGACCAGCCGAGCGGGAATGCCCTGGCGCTCCGCCACCTCGACGAGCCGCAACGAGTTGGACGAATTGGGCGCGCCGAGCACCAACACCGCATCGCACGCATTGGCGATCGCCTTGATCGCGGCCTGGCGGTTGGAGGTCGCGTAACAGATATCCTCGCCGCGCGGCGCCAGGATCGCCGGAAATTTGGCCTGGAGCGCGGCGACCACTTCGGCAGTGTCGTCGACCGACAAGGTCGTCTGGGTCAGGAACGACAAGGTCCCGGTATCGCGCGGCTCGAACGTCGCCACATCGGCGACCGTCTCGATCAGCGTCATCGATCCTTCGGGCACCTGGCCGAACGTGCCGATCACTTCGGGATGGCCGGCATGGCCGATGAACACGATGTGCCGGCCCGAGGCGACCAGCCGCTCGGCCTGGCGGTGCACCTTGCTGACCAGCGGGCAGGTCGCGTCGAGATAGGACAGGCCGCGCTCGGCCGCCTTGGCCGGCACCGCCTTGGGCACGCCATGCGCGCTGAATACCACGGGGACGCCATCGGGAACCTCGTCGAGTTCCTCGACGAAGATGGCGCCCTTGGCTCGCAGGGTGTCGACGACGAACTTGTTGTGGACGATCTCGTGCCGGACATAGACCGGCGCGCCATATTTCTCGATCGCCAGCTCGACGATGCGGATCGCACGATCGACGCCCGCGCAGAAACCGCGCGGCGCCGCGATCAGCAGCTCGAGAGCTTTTTTCGGGGCGGAAGCCATGGCCGGCGCTCTACGCGATTGCTCGGCTGAGGCAAAGGCGGTTTGAGGAGCGATCCGTTGTCGAAATGGCCGCACGGCAAACCCATCATTGCTTTTTTCGCCCACGACGCCCATATAGTGAGGGCTATCGTCGCAGGCGACGGAAACCGACGCTTCCGAGCCGACTCTTCCCTTTCTCGCTTCTAGCTCCGCGTGCACGAGCGTGCGGACAATCTACTATCCTTGAAAGGGATATCTCATGCCGATCGGCAAAGTAAAATTCTTCAATACTGACAAAGGCTATGGCTTCATTTCGCCCGAGGGCGGCGGCAGCGACAGCTTCGTCCATATCAGCGCCGTCGAACGCGCCGGCATGACGACGCTCCAGGCCGATCAGCGCGTGTCGTACGACATCGAGAACGACCAGCGCGGCAAGTCGTCGGCCGTGAACCTTCAGGCGGTCTGACCTGACCGGGCTGCGCGGATGACCCCGGCGGGACGGTCGTTGAAACCTGTCCCGCCAGTCTTGCGCGCCGCCCGAAGGTTACCTGCTTGTGCCGCCGGCGCGATCTTATCGCTCCGGCGGCATAGCGTTTTCCGTTGCGTTCGGTCCGTGCCGTCCTCGGGGCTTGGCGCGATCGACATCGCCGGCCGGGCGATTTTCACGCGACGTTTATCGATCGCACGGGCCCGCATCCGGCGTCCGCTAGATCCCTCAGGAGTATAGTCATGTCGAGAACCCCCGTTCGCCCCTTCCTTGTGGCCAAAGACGAGGAGGGCGTGTTCCGCGTGACCGTGCGGACGACGCGGTTCAATTCGCAGGGCTATCCGCTCGTCTCGAGCGAAGTGCTGCAGGATGCGTTCAAGACGCAGACCGCCGCGCGCACGTTCGTCCGCGAAACCTATCGCGTCGAGTCCAGCGACATCGCCAGCAAATAGGCACGACTTTTCGTCCCGTCGCGGGCCGTCGACGAAACGCGCGCGCGCCTGTTGCCGCGCTCGGGTTGCGACCCTATGGTGACGGCCGCTTTATGTAGGGTCAGGGGCCATGGCGCGTGCCGCGGCCCCTTCCCGTGTCGAAAAGGTCTGCCGTTCGTGTCACCCCGCTTTCTTGCCGCTCCGATCGCCCTGATGCTGGTCCTCGGCGGCTGCGCCAGCCGTGGCGAGCTCGACATTTCCGAATCGGGTGCAGGCGTTACCGCGGTGCGCACGCCGTGCCCGACGGTCGGCGTGCCTGCGGGGACCGGCGATCTCACCACCTTCGATCCCGCGACCAGCCGCGATGCCACCGCGATCGACGTGGTCGCCGCGATGACCGACGTTCGCTCGACCTGCAACAATGACGGCGAGAGCACTCAGGTCGTCACCAACGTCACCTTCACCGTGCTCGCGCGGCGAGCCCGCGCCGATGGCGCGCGCGACGTGGCCTTGCCCTATTTCGTAACCGTGGTTCAGGGCGGCAACGCCGTCGTCGCCAAGCATGTCGGCCGCGTCGTCGTTCATTTCGATGCCGGCCAGACGCGGGCGAGCGTCAACGGATCGGCCACCGCCAGCGTCGACCGTTCGGCGGCGACGCTGTCGGATGAGGTCAAGCGCCGCATCACCGAAAAGCGCAAGGCTGGCAAGGAATCTGCCGCGGTCGATCCGCTGAGCGCGCCCGACGTCCGCAACGCCGTGTTGCGCGCGACGTTCGAGGCGCTGGTCGGTTTTCAGCTGACCGACGACCAGCTGAAGTACAACGCGACGCGTTAATTCGTATCGCGGTGCCAGCCCGCTCCCCCACCCGGCCTCCCAATCAGGATATTCTATGGGAGGCCGGGTGGGGGAGCGGGCTGGCACCGCCACCGCGCGGCAGCGCGAATAAAACGCGCGATTGACTCGGTTGCTGCGCCGCGTCACAGCATTGCCCTAGTCGCTGACGACGCGGGAGAGCGTGGACCCTTCTCAAAAGGAAGACGTCCGCCGCCGAAGGAGCAACCGCCCCGGAATCTCTCAGGCAAACGGACCGCGTTTGTCGACAGCGACGCTCTGGAAAGCGTGCGGGGGCGATGCTCCCGTGCCACCGAAGGGGTAAGCCGCGCCGTCAGGCGTGGTGAAAGCTCTCAGGTTCCGTGACAGAGGGGGCGGCGGATATCGGTCCTCACGGGCCGTTGTCGCGCCGTCATCTGTTATCGGGAGACCTGGGGTGAGCGACGAAGCCGAAACCGAGATCGAACTGCAGACGCTCCCGCTCGATGCCTGGCATCGCGCCCGCGGCGGGCGGATGGTGCCGTTCGCCGGCTATCACATGCCGGTCCAGTATGAAGGCATCATGGCCGAGCATCTGTGGGTGCGCGACTCGGCCGGGCTGTTCGACGTCAGCCACATGGGGCAGCTGCTGTTGTCCGGCGACAATCTCGACGACGAGCTCGAGAAGCTGATCCCCGCCGACGTGAAGGGCGTGGCGCTCGGCCAGCAGAAATATTCGCTGTTGCTCGCAGAGAATGGCGGCATCCTCGACGATCTGATGTTCAGCCGCTGGCCGGGCGGGATCTACATGGTCGTTAACGGCGCGGTGAAATACGAGGATATCGCCCATCTGCGCGAGCATCTGCCCGACGAGATCACGATCAATCATCTCGACGATCGCGCGCTGCTGGCGTTGCAGGGGCCTAAAGCGTTCGACGTGCTGAAGCGGCACGTCACCGGCGACTATCCGCTCGACGTTCTGGTGTTCATGAAAGGCGGCCGGTTCGAGATCGCCGGGGTCGATGCCTATATCAGCCGCTCGGGCTATACCGGTGAGGATGGGTTCGAAATCTCGATCCCGGCCGACGCGGCGGAAAAGGTTGCCGACTTGCTGTGCGCCGAACCCGAAGTGAAGCCGATTGGCCTCGGCGCGCGCGATTCGCTCAGGCTCGAAGCCGATCTGCCGCTCTACGGCCACGATCTCGATCCCGAGACGACGCCGCTGATGGCGGCGCTCGGCTTCGCGGTCGCCAGCAAGCGCCGCCGCGAGGAAGCCAATTACCCCGGTGCCGCGCGCATCCTGGCCGAGCGCGAGCAGGGACCGGTGGTCAAGCGCGTCGGCTTGCTGGTCGAGGGGCGCCAGCCGGTCCGCGAAGGCGCTGCAGTGCTCGACGCCGACGGGTCGGACGTCGGCAAGGTCACCTCGGGCGGCTTCGCTCCCACGCTCGGCGCGCCGATCGCGATGGCCTATGTGCCCGCCGCGATGGCCGAGGTCGGCACCAGAATTCAGCTCAACCAGCGCGGCAAGGTCCATGAAGCGACCGTCACCGCGATGCCCTTCGTTCCCCACCGCTACGTCAGAGGAAGCAAGTAATGCGCTACTTCACCGAAGATCATGAATGGGTCGATGTCGACGGCGACATCGGCACGGTCGGCATCACCGATTATGCCCAGGGCCAGCTCGGCGACATCGTGTTCGTCGACGTTCCCGAAGAGGGCAAGACCGTCACCAAGGGCGACGAAGCCGCGGTGGTCGAATCGGTCAAGGCCGCGTCGGACGTCTATTCGCCCGTCTCCGGCACGGTGATCGAAGGTAATGCCGACCTCGCCGACAATCCCGGCCTGGTCAACGAGGACGCCGATGGCGAGGGCTGGTTCTTCAAGCTGACCCTGAGCGACCCGGACGAGCTCAAGGACCTGATGGACGAAGCCAAATACGAGGCGTTCGTCGCGAAATTGTAATTTCAGGCGTCGCCCCGGCGGAGGCCGGGGCCGCTTCGTGATGGAGCGCGCCGACCAAAACCTAGCGGCCCCGGCCTCCGCCAGGGCGACGGGAAACTGAATTGCGCTACCTGCCCCTGACCCAGCCCGACCGCGAGGCGATGCTCGCGACGATCGGCGCCAAGACGATCGACGATCTGTTCGTCGACGTGCCCGCGATCGCCCAGCTCGACGGGCCGATCCGCGATCTGCCGATGCATGCCTCGGAACTCGCGGTCGAACGCCACATGACGAAGCTGGCGAAGAAGAATCTGGCCGCGGGTGACGCGCCGTTCTTCCTCGGCTGTGGGGCGTATCGCCATCACGTGCCGGCATCAGTCGATCATCTGATCCAGCGCGGCGAGTTCCTGACCGCCTATACGCCCTACCAGCCCGAGATCGCGCAGGGCACGCTGCAGATGCTGTTCGAGTTCCAGACGCAAGTCGCGCGCCTGCTCGGGACCGATGTCGCCAATGCCTCTATGTACGACGGCTCGACCGCGTGCTGGGAAGCGATCGGCATGGCGCGGCGCGTCACCAAGCGCGGCAAGGCGATCCTGTCGGGCGGGCTCCACCCGCATTACGTCTCGGTCGCCAAGACGATGGCCAAATATACCGGCGATCACCTCGAAACCGCGCTGCCGACTTTGTCCGCAGACACCGATATCGACAGCCTGATCGCGGCGATCGACGACGATACGTCGTGCGTCGTGGTGCAATATCCCGACATCCTCGGCCGCACCGCCGACCTGCGGCCGCTGGCCGACGCCTGCCACGCCAAGAAGGCATTGCTGGTCGCGGTGGTGACCGAGCCAGTCGCGCTCGGCGCGCTCAAGTCGCCGGGTGAGATGGATGCCGATATCGTCGTCGGCGAAGGCCAGTCGATCGGGGTCGGGCTGCAGTTCGGCGGTCCCTATGTCGGCCTGATGGGCTGCAAGGATAAGTATATCCGCCAGATGCCGGGCCGCTTCTGCGGCGAGACCGTCGATGCCGAGGGCAAGCGCGGGTTCGTGCTGACCTTGTCCACCCGCGAGCAGCATATCCGCCGCGAAAAGGCGACCTCGAACATCTGCACCAACAGCGGCCTGTGCGCGCTCGCTTTCTCGATCCACATGACCTTACTCGGCGAGGCGGGGCTGCGCGCGCTCGCCGCGACCAACCATGCCGGCGCGGTCGCCGCCGCCGAGCGGCTGGCCAAGGTACCGGGGGTCGAACTGGTCAATGACAGCTTCTTCAACGAATTCACGCTGAAACTGTCGAAGGAAGCGCGACCGATCGTTCGCACGCTGGCCGACAACGGTATTCTCGCCGGCGTGTCGCTCGGGCGGCTTTACCCGGACGCCGCCGACCTCGCCAACGGGCTGGTCGTTGCGGTCACCGAAACCACCACCATGGAGGACGTCGAGACCTTTGCCTCCGCGCTTGAGGAGGCGCTGGCATGAGCAACATCAATCAGAGCGGCTGGCGCCCCGAAATGACGCCCGAGCGCCGTGCGAGCGACGCGACGTTCACCGGCAACCGCGCGCTGATGCTCGAAGAGGCATTGATCTTCGAGATCGGCTCGACCGAGACGACCGGTGTCGAAGTCGCTGAGCCGGCCAAGGTCGCCTCGCGGCTGGGCGGACTTGAGCGCAACGCGCCGATCGGCCTTCCAGGCCTGTCCGAGCCTGAAGCGGTGCGGCACTACACCCGCCTCAGTCGCCAGAATTACGCGATCGATCTCGGCCTGTTTCCGCTCGGATCGTGCACGATGAAGCACAATCCGCGTTTGAACGAGAAGATGGCGCGGCTGCCCGGCTTCGCCGACGTCCACCCGCTCCAGCCGGTCGATACCGTGCAAGGGGCGCTCGGCGTGATCAACGAACTCGCGGTATGGCTGATCGAGCTTACCGGCATGCACGGGGTCGCGATGACTCCCAAGGCCGGCGCGCATGGCGAATTGTGCGGCATCCTGTGCATCAAGGCCGCGCTCGAAGCGAAGGGCGAGGGCCACCGCAACGTCATCCTGGTTCCCGAATCGGCGCACGGCACCAATCCGGCGACCGCCGCGTTCGCCGGCTACACCGTCGAGGATATTCCGGCGACCGCCGAAGGCCGCGTCGATGTCGAGGCGCTCAAGGCGCGGCTTGGGCCCGATGTCGCCGGCGTGATGATCACCAACCCCAATACCTGCGGCCTGTTCGAGCGCGAGATGAAGACCATCTCCGACGCGGTTCATGCGGCGGGCGGGTTCGTCTATTGCGACGGCGCGAACTTCAACGCGATCGTCGGGCGGGTTCGTCCGGGTGACCTCGGCATCGATGCGATGCACATCAACCTGCACAAGACCTTCTCGACCCCGCATGGCGGTGGCGGGCCGGGGTCCGGACCGGTGGTGCTGTCAGAGGCATTGTCGCCTTACGGTCCCTTGCCGTTCACCGAGCGCCATCCGGACGGGCACATCACGCTGGTTGAGGAAGAAACCGTCGGCGACCGCCATCCGCACAGCTTCGGACGGATGTGCGCGTTCAATGGCCAGATGGGCATGTTCACCCGCGCGTTGACCTATATCCTCAGCCACGGCGCCGACGGCCTGCGCCAGGTCGCCGAGGATTCGGTGCTCAACGCCAATTACATCCTGCGCAGCCTGGAAGACACGCTCGACGCGCCGTTCGCGGCCTCGGGGCCGTGCATGCACGAGGCGATCTTCTCCGACGACGGGCTGCCCGAGGGCTTCTCGACGATCGACATCGCCAAGGGGCTGATCGACGAAGGCTATCATCCGATGACGATGTACTTCCCGCTCGTCGTCCATGGCGCGATGCTGGTCGAACCGACCGAGACCGAATCGAAGGCAGCGCTCGATCAGTTCATCGGGGCGCTGCGCTCGGTGGCGGAACGCGCCAAGGCTGGTGACGAATCTTTGCGCTCGGCGCCGCATTTCGCCCCGCGCCGCCGGCTCGACGAGACGCTCGCCGCGCGCAAGCCGGTGCTGGTGTGGAAGGACCCGGAACTGGCGCAAGCTGCGGAATAAGACTGGACCGTCGTCCCATCGGCCGCCGTCGTGCGGGCCGATCGGACGACGGCGATGACGACCGAATAGCGCTGGCTTCGTGGTGATTTGCCCTGCTAAGACGCGCGCGTCCTTAACTGGGGGTCCGCGATGCACGGTCAGGTCGTTCAACCCAATGGAATCCTGCAATATCTGCTTCCGATCGCGGTCTTCGTCGTGATCTTCGCGCTCCGCGCACGGCGGATGTCGCAGATGAGGCCGCTGAAGCTCGAGACTTTGTGGGTCGTGCCCGCAATCTATTTGGCAATCGTCGCCGCCAATTTCATCGCCAAGCCGCCGACGCCGATCGCCTGGGGTGCATCCATCATGGCGTTGATCGTGGGTGCTGCCGTCGGTTGGCAACGCGGGCGGCTGATGCAAATTCATGTCGACCCGACCACGCACGCGCTCAATCAGAAGGGGTCGCCTTGGGCGATCCTGTTCCTGATGGCGATCGTGCTGATCAAATTGGCGGCGCAAGGCGAAGGCCGGGCGATGGGCTTCGACGTCATGCTGGTGACCGACGCGGCGCTGGCTCTCGCGCTGGGCATGTTCACGGCGACGCGGGTGGAAATGTTCTTGCGTGCCCGCCGATTGTTGGACGAGGCACGAGGCGCCCGCGCCTAATCCGCGATCGCCTCGCTGACCTGGGGATGGCGCGAGACGCGGTGCTCGCGCCAGACAATGTAGAGACCGCTGGCGACGATCACCGGCGCACCGACCCAGGTCCAGGGCGTCGGCAGCATGTCGAACAGCACCCAGCCATAGAGGGTCGCCCAGATCAGGCTGGAATAATCCATTGGCATCACTGCCGAGACCGGCGCATATTTGAGCGCGGCGGTGAACGCGATTTGGCCCAGTCCGCCGACCAGCCCCATCGCGATCAACACCGCGAAAGTCGTCGTATCGTGCGCGTGCGCGAAGAATGGATAGATCAGCGTCATCGGCACCATCGACAGCGACGAAAACCAGAAGACCGTCGTCACCGGCGCATCGACCTTGCCGATCTGACGCAGCTGGATCGCGACCAAGGCAACGAACACCGACGAGGTGAGCCCGACCAACGCACCACCGATCGGAAAATGCCCGCTACCGGGCTGGGTGACGATCAGCACGCCCGCAAAGCCTGCCGCCACCGCGCCCCAGCGATGCCAGCCGGTCGGCTCCTTGAGCACCAGTGCGCCAAGGATGGTCGCGAAGATTGGTACGGTGAAGGCGAGGGTGGTCGCCTCCGCGAGTGGCAGCAGCAGGACCGCGCCAAAGTTGAACGCCATCCCGGTCAGCCCGACCGCGGCGCGGATCACCTGGCCGCGCACCGCGCGCGACCTAACGGCGCTCAGGCCCGGACCGGCGACCATCATATAGGCCAGCACCACCGGCACGGCGCAGCCCTGGCGAAAGAACATGATCTCGGCGAGGTTGGCCCCGCGCGTCTCGGCGACCTTGATCAGCGCGGATAGGCTGGACAGCAGGAGCACCGCAAGCAACCGCATCGCGATGCCCAGCATCACGCGGTCGTCGTTTACTGGCGTGGTATCCCCCATGAATTCGCCATGCTCCGCACCGCGGCGCGGCACAAGGCGGGGTGACGCGGCGGCGCGCGGGCGCTATCCGCCCGCGTCATGATCAAGCACGCTTTATCCGTCACCCGCGCCGAGAACTTCGCGGAATGGTACCAGACCGTCATTGCCGAGGCCGACATGGCCGAGGAGAGCGGGGTTCGCGGATGCATGGTCATGCGGCCATGGGGCTATGGCATCTGGGAGCGCATGCAGCGGTTGATCGACGACCGCATTCGCGCGCTCGGCTATGACAACACCTATTTCCCGCTGTTCATCCCCCTTTCCTATTTCGAGAAGGAAGCGGAGCATGTCGAAGGCTTCGCCAAGGAAATGGCGGTCGTCACGCATCATCGCCTGATCCCCGACGGCAAGGGCGGGCTGGTGCCCGATCCCGCCGCCAAGCTCGAAGAGCCGCTGATCGTCCGGCCGACCTCGGAAACGGTGATCGGCGCTGCCTTTGCGCGCTGGATCCAGTCGTGGCGCGATCTGCCGGTGCAGATCAACCAATGGGCCAATGTCGTCCGCTGGGAAATGCGCACGCGCATGTTCCTGCGCACGTCGGAATTCCTGTGGCAGGAAGGCCATGCCGCTTATGCCTCGGCCGAGCGGGCGAAAGCGGAGACGGCCAAAGCGCTCGAACTCTATCGCTCGTTCGCCGAGGAATGCGTCGCGATGCCGGTGATCGCCGGCGAGAAGCCGGAGAACGAGCGTTTCCCCGGCGCGGTCGAGACCTGGTCGATCGAGGCGATGATGCAGGACGGCAAGGCGCTCCAGGCGGGCACCAGCCACTTTCTCGGCACGCATTTCGCCGAGGCGCAGAACATCCGCTTCCAGAACGCCGAAGGGCAGTTCGAGCCGGCCAACACGATCAGCTGGGGCATGTCGACGCGCATGGTCGGCGGCCTGATCATGACGCATGGCGACGACGACGGCCTGCGCGTGCCGCCGCAGGTCGCGCCGTGGCAGATCGTGATCGTGCCGATGCTGCGCGACACTGACGAAGACGCCGCGCTGATCGATTATTGCCAGGGCATCCGCGACGAGCTCGTCAAGCAGAGCGCGTTCGGCGAGCCGCTGCGCGTGCTGCTCGACCTCAAGGCGACCAAGTCGACGACCAAGCGCTGGAACTGGATCAAGAAAGGCGCGCCGATCGTGATCGAGGTCGGCGGGCGCGACATGGCGGGCGGCAACGTCTCGCTGATCCGTCGCGACGCGCTCTATCGCGAGGACGGCAAGCTCGACAGCGCGGTTGTGACGAAGAATGATTGCGTGACACAGGCCGCCGCCATGCTGACCGAGATTCAGCGCGGTCTCTACACCCAGGCGAAGCTGCGGTTGGATGGCAATATCGCGACCGACGTTACCGACATGGATGGCCTCAAGGCATTCTTCGCAGATAGCGTCGAGAAGCCCGGCTGGGTGTTGGCGCAATGGTCGAAGCCGAGCGGCGCCGACCTCGACAAGGTCGAGGCGCAGTTGAAGGCGCTCAAGCTGACCCTGCGCAACACGCCGCGCGATAGCGACCCGGCTGATGGCCCGTGCATCTTCACCGGCACCCCGGCGGTCGAGCGGGTGTTGATCGCCCGGGCCTATTAACAAACGTCATCCCGGCCTTGTGCCGGGATCCGCGGTGCCGCTGGCGATTCGATGGAGCCTCTGCCTCCTCGCCTGCCGCCCGGCGGACCCCGGCACAAGGCCGGGGTGACGAAGGAAGGAGTGAGCAATGATCTGGTTCGGCGACACCAAGCCCGACCTCGCAGCGATGACGGCGATGGGCGCGGCCTCGATGCCCGGCTTGCTCGGAATCGAATTCCTGGAGGCGGGAGACGATTGGGTGTCCGCGCGGATGCCGGTCGATCATCGCACGCACCAGCCGTTCGGGCGGTTGCACGGCGGCGCGTCGGTCGCGCTGGCGGAGACGGTCGCCTCGATGGGCGGTGCGATGACGCTCGACCCGTCGAAGCAGGTCACGGTCGGCATGGAGATCAACGCCAACCACATTCGTCCGGCGATGTCGGGCCATGTCACGGCGACCGCCAAGGCGGAGTCGCTGGGCCGGACGACGCAGATCTGGACGATCCGCATCACTGACGATGCCGGGAAGCTGATCTGCCTGTCGCGCATTACCTTGGCGGTGATCGCGATCGCGTGACGCGAAGGGCGGCGCTCCCTCGCGCGTTGAACGTCGCATGAGGGCAAGGAGGGCCACCATGCGCTGGATATTGGTGTTGATGGGGATCGTCGGCATCGTGCTGCAGCTGCCGACGAGCGCACCTGCGGCCGATGGGCCGCTCGCGCCGCATCGGATCGGCGATCGCACCTATCAATTGTTCGTCCCGCCCGGCGGCGGCCGGCGTCCACTGGTCATCGCGCTCCACGGCGGCGGCGGTGATGGCGCGCAGGTCGCCAAATCGGCCGGGCTTATCGACAAGGCGGCGAAGGAAGGCTTCATCCTTGCCTTGCCCGAAGGATCGTCGCGCTTTGGCAAGCTCGAAACTTGGAATGCCGGCGGTTGCTGTGCCTATGCCATGCGCGAGAAGGTCGACGATATCGGCTTCATTCGGTCGATGATCGACGAGCTCGAGAGGACCCAGCCGGTCGACCCCAGCCGCGTCTATGTCGTCGGCATGTCGAACGGTGGGATGATGGCGGAGCGCGTGGCGATCGAACTCGGCGATCGGATCGCCGGCGCGGCGGTATTCGTTGGCGCGTTGTTCGGCAACGAGCCCAAACCGGTCGCGGCGGTGCCGATGCTGATCGTCAATGCCGAAAAGGACGAGCAGGTGCCGGTCGCCGGTGGGACTAGCACGACGGGAATCGTCCGCCGCTCGCAGGGCATGCCGTACAAACCATCGCGCTACGCCGCGACATTCTGGGCGACAGGAAACCGCTGCACCAGGGACCCGACGAAGACCGAAGCCGCCGATTATGTCCGCGAGCTATGGACCGGTTGCGCGAGCGGTGCGGACGTCGACTTCTACATCGTGAAAGGTGCCGAGCATGGCTGGCCAGGCCGAGGTCTCGGCCGTCCAGGCGGGACGCGCAACACCGGCAAAATCGACGGCACGGCGCTGATGTGGGACTTCTTCGCGGCGCATCACCGCTGAGACGGAATGCGGCTCAGCCGATGCGGAGAGTCAGCGAGCGCATCATCTCGCGCTCGATCGGTTGGTCGAAGCGCGCGCCAATCAACCCGTCGGCGCACCAGATCACGGTGGCGGCAATCGGCGCGCTGCGATCGAAACGGAGGGTCAGCGATTCGCCCTGCTCGGCCTCGATACGGCTGGCTAGGCGGCAGCCGTAAATCGATAGCTGATGGAGCGCGGCCTTCCGCTGGCGTTTCACGCTGGCATGGGCGACCGACAGGACCGGTTCCCGATCATATTTGACGTCGGTCGCCCGGCGGCGAAAATGCGAAAATGTCGTAGCCATCGTCCGGCCCCCGTCTGCCCTTGGAACGGCTATGCAACGAGGCCGGTTAATGACTGGCTAAATTGGATTTTTCGGGGGCTTGACCGGTAGCGGCGCGCCGACATGTGCCTCGCCGCGCGCTTCGGCCAGCCGAGCCTGCCGGTGGCGTTCGGCATAGCCTGCACGCTGGGCCGCATCGCGAGTGCCATGGCAGGCGGGACAGCTCACCCCTTCCTCGTAGAGCGGCGAACGGCGATCCTCGGTACTGACCGGCATGCGGCAGGCACGGCACAAGCCGTGCGTGCCGGGCGCGAGCCCGTGCCCGACCGCGACGCGCTCGTCGAACACGAAGCATTCGCCCTGCCAGCGGCTTTCGGCTGGCGGCACCTCTTCCAGGTATTTCAGGATCCCGCCCTCCAGGTGGTAGACCTGATCGATCCCCTCGGCCTTGAGCAGCGCGGTCGCCTTCTCGCAGCGTATGCCCCCGGTGCAGAACATCGCGACGCGCGGCGCGGCCGCAATCTCGTCGCGATGCGCGGCGACCCAGGCGGGAAAGTCGCGGAAGCTTTCGGTCTCCGGATCGATTGCGCCGGCGAAGGTGCCGACCTTCACCTCGTAATCGTTGCGCGTGTCGATGATCATCGTGCCGGGTTGCTCGATCAGCGCGTTCCAGTCGGCTGGTGAGACGTAATGGCCGACTCCCGTCAGCGGGTCGATGTCGGGCATCCCCATCGTCACGATCTCGCGCTTCAGCCGGACTTTCAGCCGATGGAACGGCATGGTCTCGGCGGTAGCTGTCTTGACCTGTAGCGCGGCGCAACCGGGCAGCGCACGGATATCGGCGATCACCGCGTCGATCCCTTCGGGCGACCCGGCAATCGTGCCATTGATCCCCTCATGGGCTAGCAGCAACGTGCCCTTGATCCCTTCTGCTTCGCACAAGGCCAGCAGCTGCCCCCGGATCGCGTCGGGATCGGGGAAGCGAACGAACTGATACAAAGCGGCGACGCGGATCACGTCAGCGTGTCCCACGCCCTTTCGAATGCAGCGCGTTGCTCGTCGCTGAGATGCAGGCCGATCTTGCTCCGCCGCACCAGCGCGTCCTCGGCAGTCCGTGCCCATTCGTGGTCGCGCATCCACCGCGCCTCGATCTCGGTCAGTCCGCCGCCCAAATCGGCGCCCATGCCGGCTTCATCGGTCACACCATCGAGCATGTCCCCGAGCATCGTGCCATAGGCATGCGCCATCCGTAGCGAGCGATCCTCGCTGAGGAACGGCCAGGTCGCGCGGACCTGGGCGACGAACTGGTCGAAGTCGGCGATGGCGCCCCCCGGAAAGACCCGCGCGCGCGACACCGGACGGCAATTCAGCCCCAGTTCTGGACCGAGCTTGGCCATCGCATCCTCGGCCAGATGGCGCCCGGTGGTGATCTTGCCGCCGAATACGCTCAGCAGCGGCGCCCCGTCGGTATCGAGTTCGAGCACATAATCGCGCGTCACCGCCTTGGCCTCGCTCGCGCCGTCGTCATAGAGCGGGCGCACGCCCGACCATTTATAGGTCACGTCGGCAGGCGTGATCTGCTTGACGAAATGATGGTTCGCGCCCTGACACAGATAGGCGATTTCATCGTCGCTGATCTTCGCGTCTTCGGGCGCATCGACCGGAATGTCGGTGGTGCCGATCTCGGTCCCGCCTTGCCACGGAATGGCGAAGATGATGCGGCGGTCGGGCAGCTGCAGGATATAAGCGTGGTCGCCCTCGTACAATTTGGGCACGACGATATGGCTGCCCTTGACCAGCCGGACATTGGCCTTGCCGTTCAGCCCCAGGCGATTGAGCATCAGATGGACCCAGGGACCCGCTGCGTTGACCAGCGCGCGCGCCTCGACCGTGCGGCCGTCGGACAGGGTGGCGGTCCAGTGATCGCCATCGCGCCGCGCGCTGTCGAGCGAGACGCGCGTGCAGATCTCGGCGCCATTGGCGTGCGCGTCGACCGCGTTGAGCAAGGTCAGGCGGGAGTCGTCTACCTGGGCATCGGAGTAGACGAACCCGCTCCGGCCGCCCTTGAGCGGCGCGGTATAGTCCCGGTCCGACGCACGCAGGCCGCGCGAGCGGGGCAGGCTCATTTTCCCGCCGAGCATGTCATAGAGGTAGAGCCCGATGCGGACCATCCACCACGGCCGCACGGCATTCTCCTGCGGCAGGACGAAGCGCAATGGGCGGATGATGTGCGGTGCGGCATGGACCAGCAATTCGCGCTCGCGCAACGCCTCGGCGACCAGCCGGAAATCGTAATATTCCAGGTAGCGCAAGCCGCCATGGATCAGCTTGGTCGAAGCCGAGGACGTATGGCTGGCGAGATCGTCGCGTTCAACCAGCAGGACCTTCAGCCCGAGCAGCGACGCTTCGCGCGCGATCGCGCAGCCATTGATCCCACCGCCGGCGATGAGGAGGTCGTAGCGCTGGAGGTCGTTGGCCATTGCCCCACTATCCGGTCGCGCCGAAGGAAGTCGAGCCGCGTTTTTAGATACCGGTTCGGGATAGTCTCCAAGCGAACGGTTGGTGGTTGCGCGATTCCGCCTTATCTTCGCCCGACATGGCAAAACCAAAGCATAAACCCGGCTTTCCCACCCGACAGCAGATCCTCGATTTCATCGCCTCGTCCGATACGCCTGCGGGCAAGCGTGAGATCGCACGTGCCTTCGGCCTGACCGCGCAGGAGAAGATCGCGCTCAAGGCGCTCTTGAAGGACATGGCCGATGAAGGCCTGATCGACAGCGCGCCGGGCCGCGCGTTCCATAAGATGGGCGGGCTGCCTAAGGTGACCGTGCTGCGCATTGCCGATGTCGACGATGGCGGCAATGTCTGGGCCGTGCCCGAACGCTGGGAAGCCGAAGGCGTGCCGGTACCGCGGCTGCGCGTGCGCGAACGGAGCAAAAGATCCGCGCTCGGCGTCGGCGACCGCATCCTGGCGCGCACCGAAGAAGCGGGCAAGGGCTGGATCGCGCATCCGATGAAGCACCTCGCCAAGGGCGAGGAACTGATGCTTGGCGTGCTGCGGCGCGAAGGCGATCGGCTGTGGCTCGAAGGTGTCGAGAAACGCGAGCGGCGGCAATATCAGGTGTCCGACGCGGGCGATGCCGAACCAGGCGACCTGGTACTGGCCGAGAAGGCCGGCCGTCCGCCGCGCATCACCGTGCGTGTCACGGAGCGATTGGGGGATCCGTTCGCGCCGCGCAGCTTCTCGCTGATCGCGATCCACGAGCACGACATTCCCGATCGCTTTGCCGACGAGGCGCTGGAGGAAGCCGAACGCGTCGCGAAACAGCCGCTCGGCGATGGCCGTGAGGATTTGACCGAGTTGCCGATCGTTGCGATCGACCCCGCCGATGCGCGCGACCATGACGATGCGGTCTGGGCTGCGCCCGACGACGACCCCAAGAATCCCGACGGCTGGAAAGCCGTGGTCGCGATCGCCGACGTGTCTTTCTACGTCCGTCCCGGCTCGGCGCTCGATCGCGAGGCGCGGCGGCGCGGCAATTCGGTCTATTTTCCCGACCGCGTCGTGCCGATGCTGCCCGAGATCCTGTCGGCGGAAGTGTGCTCGCTTAAGACCGGCGAGGACCGCGCTGCGCTCGCTTGTCATTTGCAGATCGCCAAGGACGGGACGCTCAAATCATGGCGCTTCACGCGCGCGGTCGTGCGGATCGCGGCGAATATCGCCTATGAGGACGCGCAAGCGGCTATCGATGCGCGGGCGTCACCCCAGCGAAAGCTGGGGTCCCAGGAGGCGTTAGCCACTGCGGCACGAGATCCCAGCTTTCGCTGGGATGACGCGTTGGTTGAGGGCGCGTTGGTGCCCCTCTGGTCCTGCTGGCGCGCGCTGGCGACGGCCCGCGACAAACGCGAGCCGCTCGATCTCGATCTGCCCGAGCGCCGGGTGGTGCTCGACGAGATGGGACGCATCCTGTCGGTGGCGCCACGCGAGCGGCTCGATGCGCACCGGCTGATCGAGGATTACATGATCGCCGCCAACGTCGCGGCGGCCAAGGCGCTCGAGGCGAAAAAGGCGCCGGTCATGTACCGCGTCCACGAACCGCCGGCGCGCGAGAAGCTGGTTGCGCTCAAGGATTATCTCGAGACTTGGGGCGTCAAATTCGCGCTCGGCCAGGTGATCCAGCCGAAGACGTTCAACCATATCCTCGACAAGATCGGCGATGTCGACTTCCGCCCGCAAGTGATGGAACAGGTGCTGCGCTCGCAGACCCAGGCCTATTATGCGCCGGGCAATCACGGCCATTTCGGCCTCGCGCTCGGCAGCTATGCGCATTTCACCTCGCCGATCCGCCGTTATGCCGATCTGATCGTCCACCGCTCGCTGGTTGCTGCATATGGCCTAGGCCCGGGCGGGCTGACCGACGACGAAGCGGCGGGAATGGAGCGGATCGGCGAATCGATCAGCCGGCTCGAGCGCCGGGCGATGGAAGCCGAGCGCGACACTATCGACCGCTACGTCGCAGCCTTTCTCGCCGAAAAGGTCGGGGAATTGGTCGAGACGCGGATTACCGGCGTGCAGAATTTCGGCATCTTCGCAACGGTCGCCGGGATCGGTGGCGACGGCTTGCTGCCGGTGCGCGACCTCGGCAGCGAATATTTCCGCTACGATGAGGCTGCCAGGAAATTGGTCGGTGAGGCGTCGGGCGACGAATTTGCCATCGGCCAGGCCCTGCAATTACGGCTGGCGGAAGCCAATCCGGTCTCCGGCGCGCTGCGTTTCGAACTGCCTGAGGGGCGCTACGCCGCGTCGCCGGGCAAGAAACCCGAACGCGTCTTGAAACGCCGCGGCCGTCCGCCCAACATCCGCCATCAAGGGCGGCGACGTTGATGGTACAAGACCGGGGGGAGTGAGGCTTATGGGTGGAGCAGCAGCAGGAGCAGCGGCAGGAGCGGTGGCACGGGCGCGGCGGCGGCTGGTGTCGCATTTCATGACGCAAAACGCCGTCTCCGCCGACAGCGCGATCGGCTATGCCCCTGGCCGCGGAATCGAGCGGCGTGTGCTCGAGAAACTGATCGAAAAGGGCGTACTTCACGTCGGCAAGGCGGGCACCTATTGGCTCGACATCCCGGCCTATGACGCTTGGAACAAGTCACGCCGCCGTCGCGCCGGGCTGGCGGTGGGCGCCGCCGTCGCAATCGGTGCCGCGCTCGGATTCCTTGCGGGTAGCGGATGAGTGGCAAGCTCGACTTGATCGGCATTGTGCCGCAGCCGGAACCGGCGGGACCGCCGCCGATCCACCCGGCGATGTTGCGCACGCGCTCGCGGATCGTCCGGGCGATGATCCGGGCGCATGCGCTGGCGCCCGAACAGGCGATCGCGTTCAGTCCGGGTCCAGGCGACGTCGCCGAGCTGATGAAGCTGAGGAAGGCCGGGGTGGTGCGCGAGACGCTGCCGGGTCATTATTGGCTCGATTTGGTCGCCAATCATTATCGCGAACAGCAACGCAGCAAGACCGCCGTGATATGGGCGGTCGCACTCTCCGTGATGATCGCCGTGATCGCGGTGTTTTTCTACCGCGGCTAGGGAGGGGCTGATCCTTTCGGTGGTCAACCGCTGCGGAAAGTCAGCCCCGCCTTCGCGGTCAGCCGCTCGCGCAGCGCATCGCCCATCAGCGCGCCGGGCGTCCAGATGCCTCCTTCGCCTTGCACATCCTGCACCAGGCAGAGCGCCGCTTCGGCGATCATCTTGCTGGTCGACCCGTAACCCGGATCCTTGTCGCCGGTGACGACGCACTCGACCCGGCTGTCGTCGGGGAATTCGCCGATGAACAATATGTCGTAATGGCCGCTGTCGCGGTCCTCCTTGGACGGACCTTCGCCTGGCTTGGGCCCCTTGTCGCCGGCGAGCGGATTGATCTTGGCGATCGCTTCCGCCGCCGCCTTGCCGAGATCGCCCAGGCCCGCGACCATCATCTCGTCATACACGAAGTCCGCACCATATTTCTCGCCGAGCAGGAAGTTGGTGCGATGGACATTCTTGGTGTTGATCGGCGCCATGATGAACGGTGCGACCCAGGCGCCGACTGCCTTGTCATATTCGGGCAGCAGCCCGGTCGGCTGGTGAGGTCCAGAAAAACCGGGAGTCAGCGCGAACGGGTTGGTCAGCAAAGCGACGATCCGCGGGTCCCTGGCGGCGGCGGTCAATGTCGCCTTCAGGCTGGCCGCGGTACCGCCCGAGAATCCCCCCTTCATCACCCGTACGCGGCATTTCACGCGCGGTGCCGGGCCGCCATGCTTGGCGATCGCGCATTGCTGCAAGCTCAGCACGCCGAGGTCGAAGGGGATTGAATCGAACCCGCACGAAAACACGATCCGCGCGCCGCTCTTTTTGGCCGTCTCGTGATGCGCGTCGATCATGTGGCGCATCCAGGCCGGCTCGCCGCACAGGTCGAGATAGGCAGTGCCGGTCTCGGCACAGGCGGCGACCAGGTCGCTGCCATAGAGTTGATAGGGGCCGACCGTGGTGATGACGACGGTGGCGCGCTCGCACATCGCCTTCAGGCTGGCGCGGTCGTCCGAATTCGCCGCGATCAGGGTGACGTCGGCAGGCGCGCCGATCAGGTCGCGCACTTCCTGGAGCTTGCTGAGCGAGCGCCCGGCCATCGCCCATTTGACTCCGCTGGGATAGGTTTCGGAGAGATATTCGGCGACCAGCCGCCCGGTGAAGCCGGTGGCGCCATAGACGATGATGTCGAACTCGCGGGCCATCCTGTTTCTCCCCTCCCGCTTGCGGGAGGGGCCGGGGGAGGGCCTGTCGCAGCGGGGACA
>NZ_BCYU01000046.1 GCF_001598355.1 Sphingomonas asaccharolytica NBRC 15499 | reverse complement strand
CGATGCGGGGCCAGCGGCCGGCGGCACCGCCGCGCCCGGCAGCGCCGGGTAGTCATTCGGAATGGTTCGAAACATTGATCGCTGCCGCGCGGAACGGCGAGGGCGGCATGACACCGGCCGCGCGCGCGGCGCTGCTCGATGGGCAAGGCGAGGAGCATGCAGCACCCCGCATTCCCGGACGGACCTTGCTTCAGGCAGCCGGTGGGCTGCTGGCGGCAGGAAAACCGCGATGAGCGGGCTGATCAAGGAGCCGCACGCGCTGGCAAGCGTCGGCGCGCTGCCTGCCGTATCGCGGCGCGACCCCGACGCGGTGGTCGAGACCCTGGCGCCCGATCCGCGCCTGGCAGAACTCGAGGCCGAGATCGTGCGGCTTGAGGCGGCGCTTGTTTTGCAAAAAAAGGAGGCGGCGCGGGCGATCGACGCCGCGCGCGAAGAAGGACGCGCCGCTGCCGTCGCCGCGGACGCCAGTCGCACCGCGCTCGTCGAGCGCGGTCTCGCCGAAGCGCGCGCGGTCTGGGACAAGCGGCTCGAGGACCTCGAGCTTCTCGCGGTCACGCTGGCCCGCGCGGCGCTTGGCAAGATGTTCGGGGAAAGCGCCGACCTCGGCGAGCTGGTCACGCGCACGGTCGCGCATCACGTTGCCGGCCTCGCCGCCGATTCCGTGGTTGGCGTGCGGGTCAGCGCGGCCGATTTTCCGGGCGACGCGCTCGATACCCTGAGCGCGCGGATCGACGTCGCGCGCACGCGTCTCGCGATCGACCCCGATTTGGATGCCGGGGGGTGCCGGATCGATCTCAAGCTCGGCGCCATCGACATCGAACCGGCACGACAATGGGCGATCCTCGACGGCGCGCTGGCGGCGATGGAGCGCAGGACATGAAGCCGCACCGTTTCCTCGATCGGCTAGCCGCGGTCGATACCGCGCCGCTCTACGGGCATCTCGACGAACTCGGTGCCGGCTTCGTTCGCGCGACGGGTCCCGCCGCGGCGCTCGGCGAGCTGTGCGACATCGCCGGCCCGGATGGCCGCGAGGCGATCGCCGAGGTGGTGGCGGTGAGCGAGCGTGGGATCACCCTGATCCCGCTCGAACAGCATAGCGGGCTCCGTCTCGGCGCGCGGGTGACCGCCGCGCCCGGCCGTTCCGGCATCGCGCGGGGCGACGGTTTTGCCGGTCGTGCCGTCGACGCGCTCGGCCGCCCGATCGACGGCAAAGGCAGGATCGATCGCACGACGCGCATCGAGGGAGCCGCGATCTCGGCGCTCGACCGGGTCAATCCGGCGGCGGTGCTGGCGACCGGCATCCGCGCGATCGACGGCCTCCTGACCCTGGGCGTCGGCCAGCGGGTCGGCATCTTCGCGGCGAGCGGGGTGGGCAAGACCAGCCTGGTCGAGCAGCTCGCCCGCCAGATCGATTGCGATCGCTGCATCCTATGCCTCGTCGGCGAGCGCGGGCGGGAAGTCTCCGACCTCTGGTCGCTCGCCGCCACGTCCGCCGCGCCCGATCGCTTCTCCCTGGTCGCGGCCACATCGGACCAAAGCCCGGTGATGCGCGCGCGCGCGGTCGAGCAGGCCTTGGCGCTGGCCGAATATTGGCGCGATCGCGGCGAGCATGTCGTGCTCATGATCGATTCGATCACGCGGCTGGCCATGGCGCTGCGGGAAATTGGCTTGGCCGCCGGCGCCCCGCCGACCGTGCGCGCCTATACGCCCAACGTGTTCGCGGTTCTGCCGCGCATCGTCGAGCGTTGCGGAGCGGTCAGGGGAGGGGGCGCGATCACCGCCATCATGACAGTGCTGAGCGAGACCGACGAGGTCGACGACCCGATCGTCGAGGTGATGAAGTCGCTGCTCGACGGCCATATCGTCTTGTCGCGCACCTTGGCTGAGCAGGGCCATTTTCCGGCGATAGACATCATCCGCAGCGTCAGCCGTCAGGCCTCACGGTTGATCGACCCCGATCACGCCGCCCAAGCGCGCGAGATTGCGTCGCTGCTCTCGACCTATGACGAGAATCGCGTGATGATCGAAAGCGGGGTCTATCGGGCACGGTCGAGCGACCGGATCGACCGGGCGATAGCCGCGCGCGAGCCGATCGCCGCCGTCCTGCGCCAACCCGCCGACGAGCGCTCGGACTTCGCCCAGACCGTGCGTGCGCTCAAAACGTCGTGGCCGTCATGACGCCGCGGCGTGCTCTCCATCGCATGCGCGAACTCGAACTGCTTCAGCGTGTCGAACGCGATGTCGCCGCGATCGATGTCGGTGAGGCCCAGGCGCGCGAAACGGCCGCGGTCGAGGCGGCCGAGCGCGACGCCGACCGTGTTCTCGCACTCGCCCGGACCTGGGACGCGGCGATCGGCTCGGATCGTTTCCTCCCCGAGATGGTATCGGCGATCGGGGCCGCGTTGCTCGACGCCGATACGACCGCCGAGCGAGCGGCGCTTGTGGCGCGGGACATGGCGTCGGTGCGCGAGGCGCACACCGATCATTGGCGTCGGCTCGATGCAACGATGCGCGCGACCGGCGACGTCGCACGCGGGCTCGCCCGCGACGCCGCGCGACTCGACGAGGAAGCGGCGCTGGCCGCGGTTGCCGAGCGGGCGACGTTCGATTGGCGGCGGCGATGACCGCGATCACGCCTGGCCCGGCCGCTCCCTTTGCCGGAACCGCGGCACAGCCCTCCGGGGTGTCGCGGCCCGCGTCCGGCGCGTCGTTCGCCGATACGTTGGTGACGTTGGTCGACCGCGCACTGGTCGAGCAATCGGGCCGGCCGCCGGCGCGCTTCGCCGCGGGCACGATGCGCGGCTCGGTCGAGCGGTTCAACGAGCGCGGGTTCTTCGAGGACCGCGCGGCGACCGCGCGGCACGATCCGGCCCTCGCGTCCGAGTCCGATCAGCCTGGCGTGCCACAGCCGTCGGTGCCGCCGCCTGGCGCGCTGCCCGTGCTCGCTTCCGACCCGTCGCGCGCCCCTGAGCCGCCGTCCGGAACGCAGCCGGGTTCGGGAGCGCCGTCCGGGCTGGCTTCCGACCCGGTGCTGGGCGGACAGCTGGCGATCGGCGGATCGCCGGCTGTCTCACCGCTGCGGCCCGGTGCAGCAGCCGGCGGCGCGCCGGGCCTGGCATCATCGCCATCGCCGGTCCCGCGCCTGAGCGCGGCCGGAGCGCCGGCCGAAGACGCAGCGTCGCCCGGCGGCGCGCCGCGCATCGCGGTTCGCGACCAGGCGCTCGCCGCGTCGCGCGTCAAGGTGTCGATCGACCATGGCGAGGCGGGCGTGGCGGTGACGGTCGTCGCCGATGGCGAGCCCGAGGGCGATGCCGGTTCGATGCACGAGGCGGTTGCCCAATTGCTCGCGCGTCATGGTCTCGTGCTCAGCGAATTGCGCGTCAGCCGCAGCCCCGGCTTTGCCGGGCAAGACAGGAAGGATTGAGATGCAGGCGATTTCCCCGACCCAGCCGGTATCGGCCGCGAGCAGCGGCTCCGGGACCCAGGATGCGGCGACCAGCGCGTTCGGGCTGAGCTTCGAATCCCTGCTCAAGATCATCCTGACCCAGCTGACCTATCAGGATCCGCTCAAGCCGGTCGACAATTTCGAGTTCGTCTCGCAACTCGCGCAATTCTCGCAGATCCAGCTCGGCCAGACGACCAACGACAAGCTCGGCACCTTGGTCTCGGCGCAAGGGACTGCCCAGGCGGCGTCGCTGCTCGGCCGCACCGTCGATATCCCGTCGGGCTCGACCGTCATCTCCGGCAAGGTCACCGCGATCACCTTCGCCAATGGCGACCCGCAACTCACCATCACCACTGGCGACCAGCAGACCATTTCCGGCCTGTCGCTCGCCAACGTCTCCCAGATTCGCCAGGGGAACTGACATGTTCGGATCGATCTATATCGGCTTGAGCGGGCTTGCCGCCTATTCGCGCGGGCTGCAGCAGATCAGCAACAACGTCGCCAACCTCAACTCGCAAGGGTTCAAGGGGTCGACCGTCAGTTTCGAGAACATCCTCGGCGCCAACAGCCGGTCGAATAACGGCTATGGCAGCACGACCGGAAATGGCGTCCAGAACGCGCCCGGGCGGCTCGACTTCGCGGCCGGCGAATTGCGCCAGACCGATCGCGACCTCGATCTCGCGATCCAGGGTGGGGGGTTGCTGATGCTGATGCGCGGCGACGACGTGATGTACACGCGCACCGGCAGTTTCGACATCGACAAGAACGGGTTCATCGTCCTGTCCGGCACCGACTGGCGGCTGGCGACGCTCGACGCGTCGGGACAACCGCAGTCGCTGTCGGTCGATGTCTCGCGAACCAACCCCCCCAAGCCGACCACCAAGGTCACGTTCACCGACTTCATCTCGTCGAGCGACCCGACCGCGACGGTCGGCAATATCACGGTGTTCGACAAGACCGGCGGCAAGCACGTCTGGACAGTGACCGCGACCAAGGACACGTCGCCCGGAGCGGTGAGCGGGACCTACAATGTCACGGTCAGCGACATCAATGGCGTGCTCAAGACCGGAACCGACGCGACCGCGACCACGCAGACCAAGCAACTGAAGTTCATCGGCACCGTCGCCGATCCGTCCAACAGCAAGCTCGATTTCACCGATCCGGGATCGGGCACAGTGATCACGCTCGATTTCTCGGCGGTGCAGACTTTCTCCGGCACGTCGACGATCCGCGCCGGCACGGCCGACGGCTATGGTGTCGGCACGTTCGCCACGCTTGGCGTCAACGATACCGGCCAGCTCGAGATCGGCTATTCGAACGAGCAGAAGCAGCAGCTGGGCTCGGTCGCAATTGTCGATTTTCGCGACACCACGGATCTGACGCAGGAATCGAGCGGGCTGTTCAGCGCGCGCGATACCGCGATGCGCGATATCCTGCCGAGCGGCGACGTGCGCGTCGGCAAGGTGCAGTCGCGCCGGCTCGAGGCGTCGAACGTCGACCTGACGCTCGAATTCTCCGACCTCATCCTGGTCCAACGCGGCTTTCAGGCATCGTCGCAGATCATCAGCGCGACCAATGACATGATCCAGCAATTGTTCGGCATCCGCGGGCAGGGCTGATCGGCGGCATTGGCATGACGCACGTTCGATCCTGGCTGCCGCCCGAAGCGGTCCAGCGCGCGGTGCGCGAGGTCCCGCTGCGCCCTTGCGTGCGTGAATGGAGCGCGGCGTGGTTCGCCGCGCGATCGGTCGACCTCGCCGGTGATGCCGCGGTCGGCGCCAACCCCGCGGCGGCGCGTGGCACCTGCTGGCAACTGGCTGATGGTGTCGTGCTGTCGCTCGCCGAGGATGCCGACGCGCGGATTGCGGCGATGATGTACGGCGGGCCGGACGATGGGGCATCGCCGACGCCGGCCGATCGCGCTGCGCTCGATGCCGCGGCAGCGGCCTGCGTTGCCGATTTCCGCAGCCGCCTCGCCGCCACCCTGGGGCTGGGTGGCGCGGCCTGGCGCCCGGGGACGGTCGAGTCCGGCAGGGGACCGTGGTGGACGTGGCGCGTGGCGGACGGCGGCCGCGCCGATCTGCTTCAGATCGCGCTCAGCGAAGAGCTGATCGTCCGGCGCGCGCGGGCGGCCTTGCCGCCGTTCGTGACGGGCAAGACCGTAGCGCCGCTCGCCATCGCGCTTGCCGGCCAGCAAGTGACGGTCTCCGCTTTGGTCGGCCGCAGCCGGCTGACGACCGCCGAGCTTGCCGGCCTTGCCGTCGGCGATGTCCTGGTGCTCGATCGCGACCTGACCACCGCGGTCGATGTCGCGATCGGCCACCGCCCCAAGCCGTTGCGCTGCACCGTCGATCGCCAGGATGACCGGCTGCAGCTGACCATCGTTTGACTGTCTCTCCAACGAGTACCCCCTTGTGAACCAGCCCTCTCCCAAGAAAACAGATACCGCGACGCCCTCCGGCCGGACGCTCGCCGCGCGCATGATCGACGACGTCGAGGTCGAGATCGAGGCCTTTGTCGGCGGCACGCGGATGACCGTCGCCGAGCTCGGTGCGCTCAAGCCGCAGTCGGTGGTGACGCTCGACGCGCCGCTCAATCAGGCCGTCGAGCTGCGTCTCAACGGCGTGGTGATCGGCCAGGGTGAACTGGTCGCGGTCGGAGACAAGTTCGGTGTGCGGCTGAGCGAGGTCGCCGAATGATCCTGCTCGCCGATCAGGCGGTCGGCCGCCTGGGCGGCGGCGGGGTGGACGTGCCGGTCGGCCGCATCATCATCGCCTTCCTGATCTGCATCGCGATCGCGGTGCTCGCGATACTCCTGATCCGCCAGCGGATGGGCAAGGGCGACTTGGCCGGGTGGCTGCGCCAGGTCGGCCCGCGCACCGGCGTAATCGAGGTCGTCGAGGTGCGCCGGCTCAGCATGCATGCCGATATCGGTGTCGTGCGCCACGACGGACGCGAATTCCTGCTCCTGATCCAGGTCGGATCGAGCCAGGTGCTGCGCGAGCGGGCGCTGGCGGACGGCGGAGAGGCTGCGTGAAAAGGTGGTTGCTGGCGCTCGCCGGCGGCGCGCTGTTCGCAGCGGTGCCGGCCGCCGCGGCGCCTCAGGCCGGGCTCTCGGCCGATGTCGTGCGCACCACCTTGCTGTTGACGATGCTGGCGATCCTGCCGGCCATCCTCATCAGCATGACGAGCTTCGTCCGTATCATCATCACCCTGTCGATGGTCCGGCACGCGTTCGGCATGCCGGAGACGCCGCCCAATCCGGTGCTGATCAGCCTGGCGCTGTTCCTGACCGCATTCTCCATGGGACCGACGCTGATGACGCTGAACAGTCAGGCGGTCCAGCCGTTCCTTGGCGGCCAGATCAGCGCCGAAGAGGCAATGACCCGCGGAAGCGCTCCGCTCAAGACATTCATGCTCGCCCAGACGCGCGATTCCGACATCGAGGCGATCTATGCGATCGCGCATACGCCGGTTCCGGCGCGCCCCGACCAGGTTGAGATCCTCAAGCTCGCGCCCGCCTTCATCATGAACGAGCTGCGGGTCTCGTTCACGATCGGGTTCGTTATCCTGCTGCCGTTCCTGCTGATCGATCTCGTCGTGTCGTCGATCCTCCTGTCGCTCGGCATGATGATGGTGCCGCCGGCCACGATATCGCTGCCGATCAAGCTGTTGATGTTCGTATTGATCGACGGCTGGAGCCTCGTCATCCAGGGCGTGCTGGGCAGCTTTCGATGAAGTCGACGCGCGAGACCGGCCTCGACATCGTGACCGATCCGGTGCGCGCCGAAGCGTCGCTGTGGCGGCGCGCGCGGTTCGAGGATGACAGCCGCTCGCGCGAAACCTTGTTCAATCGCTATATCGTACTGGCCCGCTCCGTCGCGGCGCGCCATTTCGGCTGGCGCCGGCGCGTGGTCGATCGCGGCGATCTCGAGCAATTCGCCTATGAGGGCCTGTTGCAGGCGCTCGACCGCTACGACCCGCTTCTCGGCGTGCCGTTCGGCGCCTATGCCCGGCCGCGGATCGCCGGCAGCGTCGCCGACGGCATGAAGCGGATGAGCGATTTCGACGCGCAATTGAGCCAGCGCCAGCGGTTGCGGCAGGAGCGCATGCGGTCGCTCGGCCCGATCGAGGCCGCGCCCGCCGACCCCCTCGCCACACTCGCGGACCTCGCCGTGGATCTCGCGCTCGGGCTGATGCTCGAGGGAACCGGGATGGTCGAGCAGGAGGACGGTGTCGATCGCCGGCCGACGCCGTATGAAGGGCTCGCCTGGCGCCAGACTCAGGCGGCGATCGCCGCCGAACTCGAACGATTGCCCGCCAATGAAGGCGCGGTTATCCGCCAGCATTATCACACCGGACTGACCTTCGCGCATATCGCCGATCTGTTGCGGCTGACGCGCGGCCGGGTATCGCAACTCCACAAGAGCGCCATCGAACGGCTTCGGCGGCGGCTCAAGCATCACTAGGGACAATTCGACATGACGCTTTGCGATGATATCCGCCTCCAGGAGTTGACCACCGCGATCGCCGCAAACAATGGCGACGAGATTGCGCACGTCGATCGGGCGCTGGCGGATTTTCCGGACGATCCGCGCCTCCATTTCCTGCGCGGTTCGCTCCTCGCCGGCATCGGCCGGCCAATCGAGGCGCTGTCCGCGCTCAAGGCGGCGGTGGCGCTTGCGCCCGATTTCGCGATCGCGCGCTTCCAGCTCGGTTTCTTCCAGCTGACCTCCGGCGAAGCGGGCGACGCGCTGTCGACCTGGGGGCCGCTCGCGCTGCTGCCCGACGGGCATTATCTGCGCATCTTCGTCGCTGGCCTGACCTATCTCATCCGCGACGAATTCGCAGCCGCGATCGAGCAATTGCGGCTCGGCATCGCGACCAACGAGGAGAACCTGCCGCTCAATGGCGACATGCAGCTGATGATCGATCGCATCAGCGAGCTTACTGTCGGCGATGCCGCGGACGAGACCATGTCGGCGACCAGCTTGCTGCTCGGCCAGTTTTCCGGCCGGCCCCACTAGGTCAGATGACCCAGATCAGCGCAACCGACCAGATTCTGCTGCTGCTGCGCGAGCAATTGCAGCGCAGCGAGCGGGGCCGTGTGCGGGGCGCGGATCGCGAGCAGCGCAAGTCGGCGACCGCGCAGCAGAGGATCGAGGCACTGGCCGCGATCCGCGATCTTCCCGAACGCGATTTCCGCCGGGCGCTGGTGCGCGGCCTGCTCGGCGAGCGGCTAGGCGAGGAACTGGTCGCCGAGCCGGCGTTCGAGGCGGTGACCGGCGAGGTCCTGCGGCTGATCGAGGCGTCGCCCGAAGCGCAGAAACTGCTCGACCGCGTCGCGCGCGACTTCCGGGCGACCTGACGGTCGAACCGGTCCCTGGCGCGATTGCGTCTGGTTCGGCTCCCACCCGCTGCGATCGATGCGACGGATCGGTCGCTGGGCCGGATCCGCCCGTCGGGCGTGGCGTTTAGTGGACCGATCCGCCGCCCGCGCCCATCCGTGCCAGCGCTTGCGCCAGCGTACGGCCGGTGCCGTCGAGCGGCGCATGCAACGCGCGTTCGATGATCGCCCGGCTCCGGTCGGCATCGCCGCTCCCCGCGCTCAGCATCGCCTGGGCGAGGGCTGCGGCGTAGCTTTGCCGGTCGAGCCGTGCGGCGATCGTCGCGCGTTCGCGCGCGGCGTCGATGTTACCCGCCAAGACGTCGAGCACGGCGAGCGAGCCATGGGTTTCGGCGAAGGTCGGGTCGAGCGCGAGGGCATGTTCGAACCGCGCGCGGCTGGTGGCGATGTCGCCGTTGACGAAATGGGCCCAGCCGGCGGCGATCCACGAGCCGAGATGGCTGCCGAACAATTCCGCGCCGCGGTCGATGTCTGCGGGTGCCTGGTCGGCCTGGCCGGTCAGCAGTTCGGCGAGCCCGCGGCCGACCCAAGCGCGGGGCGCCTTGGGATTGCGCGCCAGCGCTTCGTCGAACAAGGCTTTCGCCTGGCTCGCATCTTTGCTGTCGAGCGCCAGCGTGCCGAGCGTCGTCAGCGCATCGGCATGCCCTGGCGCTTTCGCCGCGCAGGCGGCGGCGAATTCGGGCTCGTTCATGTCGAGCGCCAGCACCGACATCGCCGCGCCGAGCGCCGGGTCCTCGGGATGGAGGTCGAGATAGTGTTTGCCGCGTTGATACGCTTCCTCGAACTCGCCCGCCGCGTGGCGCAGCCGGACATCGAGCGCGGCGGCCTGCGATAGCGCTTCGCAGGTGGCGTCGTCGAGGATGGCAAGCGCGCCCTCGGTATCGCCGGACACTGCCTGCGACCAGGCGAGATTGAACCGGATCACCGGATTGTCGATGCCATCGTCGAGCAGCGCCGCGAACGTCGCGATCGCATCGGCGAATCGTTCGCTATGCATTGCCGCGAGCCCCGCGAGACTGCGTTGGCGAGGGCCCGGCGCGGATCGAGCGGCTGCGCGGTCGAGCAGGCCGAACGCCGCGTCGGCGCGGCCCGCCGCGATCGCCGCCTCGGCGGCGTCGGCCAGCAAGGCCTGGTTGTCCGGGTCGTGCTCGAGATAGCCGAGCAGGCGTTGATAGCTCGCCTCGCTCGCGGCTCGACCGGTCTCCTCGCCCATCATTTCATCCTTCCAGCTTGACGACATCGAACGACTTCAGATTGATCCGCATCGGTATCTCGTTGACCGAAACCACCGCGAGGCGCGGAATGCTGCGTCTGGTGAACGCCTTGAGGTGGCGGCGCAACTCGGCGCCGCACAACAGGACGGGCGCCCGCCCGTCGCGGTGCATCGCCTCGGCCAGCGCCGACAGGCGGCGGATCAGGCGATCGGCGAGGCCGGGTTCGATCGGCAGGCCGCCTTGTTGCGCCGCGCCCAGCCCCGAGGCGATCTGGTTTTCGATCCTGGGATCAAGGCTCAGCACGGCAAGATCGGGATGGTCGCCGCGCAACTGGTTGCAGATCGCGTAGCTCAGCCGCTGGCGCAATTGCTCGGTCAGTTCGGCCGGGTCGCGCTGGGTGCGGGCGAGGTCGGCGAGATGCTCGAGGATCAGGTCGAAATTGGTGACCGACACGCCTTCGGCGAGCAGGTTCTGGAGCACGCGCTGGATATCGGGAACGCCGAGGATTGTCGGAATGAGTTCCTCGATCAGTCCGGGCTGGCGGGTCCGGGCGTCCTCGATCAGCCGCGTCACGACGGGGCGGGTGAGCAGGGTCGCGACCTCGCCCGAGACGACCTCGCTGAACTGGGTCATCAGCACGGTGATCGGATCGATGACGGTGAGCCCGGCGGCGCGCGCGGCCTCCTCGCCGTCGGCGTCGACCCAGACCGCCGGCAATCCGAAACTGGGGTCGGTGGTCGCGATTCCCTCGATCGCCGGCGCGGCGCCCGCCGCGCCGATCACCAGCGCGCGGTCGGGTCGTGCTTCGCCCAGCGCGAAGCGCGACCCGAACAGCCGGATCTCATATTCGGTGTCGCCGAGCCCCGACCCGTCGAGGATACGGACCGGCGGGAATGCGATGCCGAGCTTCTGTTCCTGCACCTGGCGCAGCCCTTCGACGCGGTCGAGGATGATCGCCTGCTGCGCCTTCCACGCCTCCGCCAGCGCGGCGCCCAACCGGATCTCGATCGAGGCCTGGCCGGCGCTCGCGGCCTGCGACGCCGCCACCTCGTTGGCGATGACGGTGTCCTTGGCGGCGGTGGTGCTGCGGATACGCCGCCAGGCGAGGACCGCCAGGCCGAGGATCACCAGGATCGGCCATTTCGGCATGCCCGGCAACAGCAGCAGCATCATCAGGACCAGGGTGACGATGAGCGGGATGCGCGGAATCGAGGCAAGCTGGCTGAATACCTCGGTCGACAATTCGCGATCGGACGCCGATCGTGTGACGATGATGCCGGTGGCGACCGAGATGATCAGCGCGGGCAGCTGCGCGGCGATGCCGTCGCCGATCGTCAGCAAGGTGAAATGCTGCAGCGCCTCGTTCCACTCCATGCCGAGCTGGAGCACCCCGACGATCCAGCCGGCGATGATGTCGATCAAGAGGATGATGATCCCGGCGATCGCGTCGCCCTTCACGAACTTGGACGCGCCGTCCATCGCACCGTAGAAGCTCGCCTCGCGCTCGATCCCCTTGCGGCGGCGCCCGGCCTCGACCTGGTCGATCAGGCCCATGTTGAGATCGGCGTCGATGCTCATCTGCGCGCCCGGCATCGAATCGAGGGTGAAGCGCGCGGCCACTTCGGACACGCGCTGCGCACCCGAGGTGACGACGATATATTGGACCACGACGAGGATCGCGAAGACCACCAGCCCGACGACGAAATTGCCCTGGACGGCGAAGGTGCCGATCGAGCCGATCACCTGGCCGGCGCTGGCACCGGTCAGGATCAGCCGGGTCGCCGCCACGTTGAGCGCGAGGCGGTAGAGCGTGGCCACCAGCAGCAGCGAGGGGAAGGTCGAGAATTCGACCGGTTTCGCGACATAGAAGGTCAGCAGCAGGATCGTCAGCGCCAGCCCGAAATTGGCGATGATCGACAGGTCGAGCACAGCCGCCGGGATCGGCGCGAACAGGATGACGAGGATCAGGAAGATCGCGGCAACCAGCAGAAGATCGCGGTTGTTGCGCAGCAGGCGGTCAAGCACGCGCGGTTGCTCCCAGCTTGAAATAGAGTTCGGCGACGGCATGGTAGTGACGCGGGGCGATCTCGCTTCCCATCTCGCTGTCGCGGAACAATGCGCGGGCCAGCCCGCGCGATTCGATGATCGGAATGCCGAGGCGGGCGGCGGCGGCCTTGAGCTGCAAGGCGTGACGATCCGCGCCCTTGGCCCGGACGACCGGTGCCGCGCCGGCCCCGGCACGATAGGCGAGCGCGACCGCGACGTGGCGCGGATTGACGATCAGCAAGTCCGAGCCCGGCAGATTGGCGAGCCCCTGGCTTTGCTGCGCGAACGATTTGTGCAGTTGCTTGCGCTTGCTCTTGAGCCGCGGATCGCCTTCGCGCTCCTTATGCTCGCGCGTCACCTCGCGCCTGCTCATCCGCATCTGCTTCGCGAAGTCGCCGCGGGCGAGGAGCTGGTCGATCACGGCGAGGCCGGCCGCGGCCAGGATGAAGAGCAGGAGCAGCTTCATGCCGGCATGATCGAGCGCCTCGGCGAGCTTGGCCGCATCGGTGATGCGCCCGCTTGCACCGGCCAGCGCCGAGCGAATGGCGAGCACGGTGATCACTGTGTAGATCGCCAGTTTGAGGATGCTCTTGAACGCCTGTTTGAGCATCTGGAACGAGAACAGGCGTTTCAGGCCCTTGGCGGGATTGATCCGCGAGAAATCAGGCTTGAGTGGTGTCGCGCTGAACACCAGTCCGCGCAGCTGCACGATCTCGACCAGAAGCGTGACCGAGATCACCGTCGCGCCGAGCAGAACGACAGGCTTGAGCACGGGCCATAAAGAGCCCGCGGCGAGCGCGACCGACGCATGGGGATCGCCTGCCGCGCTGATCCCGCCAACCAGCGCCCGGCGCATTTCGACACCGAGGACCGAGGCCAGCTTGGCACCGGCGACGATGACGAACGCGGCAAGCCCGATCAGACCGGCGACGAACCCGAGGTCGAGCCCGCGCGCGACCATGCCCTTTTCGCGGGCGCGCTTGAGCTTGAACGGCGTTGCCTGCTCGGTGCGGTTGGTTTCCTGTCCCTCGGCCATGTCAGCGCGCCGCCACCAATTGCGGCGCCGCCTCCAGCGCTGTCCGAAGCAGGCGAAGGAGGAGGGCGCCCGACAAGGCGACCGACGCCGGCAGCAAGGCCAGCGTCATCAATGCCTTCACCTGGAACCCGAGCAGCATCACGTTCATCTGGGGCAGCGTGCGCGACATGAAGGCGATGGCGAGGTCGGCGAGGAACAAGCCCAGCATGATCGCGCCGCCAAGCCCGCAGGCGATGACAAACGCGCTCGACAGATAGGTGAGGAGCGCGCCAAGGTCGCCGGATAGCGCGCCGGTGCCGAGCGGCACGGCCTGTACCGACGCGGTCCAGATCGCGAGCAGATTGGCGGGACCGTCGCTGGTGAAGAAGATGGCGGCTGCCGCATAGGCGAAGAGCGTGCCGACCAGCGGCATCTGGCTCTTGGTCGTGGGGTCGACCAGCACGGCGAGGCCGAACCCGGCCTGGATGTCGAGCGCGCGCCCGACCGTGAGCAAGGCGGCGAACGCGAATTGCAGCGAGAGCGAGAGACCGATGCCGAGCACGAGCTCGTTCGCGGCCGCGAGCGCCAGCCCATGTGCGGCAAAGCCGCTCTGCCAGGTCTGGGCGGGATTGGCGGTGACCAGCCAGGCGGCAAGCGAGATGCTCAGCAGCACACGCACGATCGCCGGCACGCGCAGCAAGGTGAACGGCGCGGTGAACGCGAACGCCGGCACCACGCGCAGGGTCAATAAAAGGATAGCGACAGCCTCGTCGCTCAGCGCAGGCATTGGATTAGTGCGCGAGGGTGGGGATCAGCTGGTAGAGCGACGTCGCGAATTGCGTGACACGGCCTAGCATCCATGGCCCGATCGCGATCAGCATGACCGCCGAAACCAGGATCTTGGGGACGTAGCTGAGCGTAATCTCCTGGACCTGCGTCGTCACCTGGAAGATGCTGATGACCAGTCCCACGAGCAGGGTCGCGAGCAATACCGGCCCGGCCACCATCAGGCTGTTCCACAACATGTCGTTGAGCAGGCTGAGCGCCCGATCACCCCCCATAAACAGACTCCCCGCACGGCAGCCCAACCCCCGGACTGTCCCGATTCGGGACGCTAGCATGCCGCTCCGATCAGCGCGAGCAAGTGATGGAAAAAAGATGCATTCCCCATCGCCTAGGCACCGACGGACACAATTTTTCCTATCCCGACCGCGCCGCCAATATCCGCCAGACGTGCCATCTCGATTGTCATTGGGACGGCGCGGGTCGCAACTCCCCGCGATGCCGGCACTGGTGAAGTGTTCCGGATCAGCTGATGCATAGCGCTGGACGGGCTAGGCAGCGCAGGGATCCGGTGCGAAGCGAGGCGGGAGCGGGGGATTGCCCCCGCCTCTGCCCAAGGCGGTTATCAGGAGCGCCGACGCGCCGCTACCCATTTTGGTCGATTCGGACGCGATTCATCGCGGTCCCCAAGCTCGAGCGTGACGACATAAATCGCCGTGCTAACGCCCCCAGCCCACGCCCTTCGTCTTTCGCGCCCGCAGCCTTGCCTCGGGGCGTCCAGTCCCCCGACCGCTGCTGATGGCAACGAGATTGACGACGCGCATCGATCGGGCAGCCGGAGCGATCAGCCAGCTGCTTCGCGCAGGATTGTGCTCATTAGGGGCCCGATCGCGATCCGCGACGGCCCGGCTGGCGCCATTTGCGCGTGCTTGCCGTCATATCCGGCGCGTTTATGCGTTGAATTATCTGATCTTTGTTTCCTTTCGGACACGGCACGCCGTAAGCGCTTCTCATGGCGGGTAAGGGCGTCGAATCGCTGAGCGGCAAGCAGTTGCAATGCCTCGAGCTGGTCGGTGAAGGCTATACCTCGGCCGAGATCGAAGGGCTGCTCGGCATCTCTGCGAACACGGTCAACACCCATATTTCGCTGGCGGTGAGGAAGCTCGGCGCGCCCAACCGCATGCACGCGGCGAGAATGCTGCGCGAGCATCGTTCGGCGGGTGAGGGTGCGCAGGACCCTCCCGAAAATATGACTAGCCAGATTCTGCGACTGTCGCCCGGCCAGTCGATTGCGCCAGACCTGTCCCGGCAAGGAGCGCCGAGTGACGACGATGCGGGGCTGATGATATTGTCCCCGATCACGCCGCCAGCCGTTCCGTCGGTCAACAGGAGCGCAAGCGATGACGTGATTTCCACCTTCAAGACCGCGGCCCTGATCATCGCCACCGCCGCGGGCCTGGCCGTCATCCTGGCCAATTACCGATCGGTCATCGGCGCCGCCGAGGACATCTACAACGCGATGCCGCCCACTTCCATCACCGCACATTAGCCTGGCAGCCTCGCCGCCGGGCGAGGAGGTCGAATGACGTTCAATCGCACTATCGTTACAGCGCGCCGCGCCTTGACCGACACGCTGGCGAAGGAATTTCTGCCGCTCGAACAAAGTGCCGATGCCACCGCGGTCAAAGGTTTTCGCTTCCTTGCCTTGACGCTAGAGCAGCGCGCCGAGTCGGCCCTGCCCGTGACCGCTGGCGAAACGGCGATCGATCTCCTCTACGATGCATGCAGGCAGGCGTATGAAGTCCAGGCCCGCTTGCGCCAGGCGCATGCGATGTGGCCGACGACCGCCAAGGAGGTGGGATTCATCGCCCCTGAATGCGATCCTAAAGGGTCAGGGGAGGCCACGCCGATGAAAATTGTGGCCTGAATTCAGTTGACTGTCGTGGCAGCACGTGGCCCAGCGGGGTCATGCCCGCCTGGACGATCTGGTATGTCGAGGCCTTTCCCCCGCTGGTCGCGCTCAGCCTGGTGGCGGCATGGCGATGGGGCGCGACCACCGAGTTGCTGGTCGCGTTCCTCTATCTCGCGGCCACCGATTTGCAGAAGATCTTTACGGGGGTCGCGGGCATCAGGTTCGTGCATTTCGAGCCCGCCGTTGCAACGATCGACATCGCGCTGTTGTTCGGTTTGTCGGTCCTGGCGCACCGCCGGCCAAGCGTCTGGATCATCGGTTCGGCCGCGCTGCAATTGATCGGCTGCCTGGCCCATGTCGCCAAGGCGGTCCAGCCAGCAATGCCGGCCTTGGTCTATGAGATCCTGATGGGCAGTACAGGGTATCCGCTGCTGTTGCTTCTCTGGATCGGGATCGCCGGCAGCAAGCGAAGGGCGGCAAGAGAAGCGCGAAACGGCCTGAGGCCAGGTGGTTAGACGGCATTAGCGGACCTCGGCCCGCTCGAACGTCGGTCATCGGCAGCCGGGAACGACCGTTCGGCATTGCCGCGCAGCGCAACGGGCGCGTGTGTCCGCATCGAAACAGGCCGGGTGGCTGAGGCGTATGTCCAGGCCCCGCGGGGCTAAAGGCCTCGGTACATGCTCAAGCATGATCTCGACACCCGGCTGTCGCGCGCTGTCCCCGGGTTTGGTTGTGGCCAGACTGCAAATTGACCCGTGCGCTGTGAACACGGCGCACAGGCGGGTGAGCCGCCGTTTTTGTTTTGCCAACGCGGCAGCCCCAGGTCAGCTTCGCGCCTCAGTTCCGGTCTTTCAGAGTAGAAATCTGACTCATCAAAAGCTGCCATCAGTTCGCGCACTCTAACAACATAACTCCGCCAGACGCCGCGACTGCCAAAAAACGACCGGCGGCCGCAGGCGTCGACAGTAGTAATGTGAGCCAGCTCACTCTCGGCGGTCGACGACTCGTGAGTTTCCACGGCTCCGCTCGACGTGAAGCCGCCAACGTTCCAACGGAAGCGCACACTCTCGTAGCACTAATTTCGGATATCCACCCAGGGCAGTCAAACGACCCATCGTTGCATGCAGTTGCGCATCGCGCGCCAGCGCCTCTTGGCCGCCATCGCGCTTCACGATTTGCTCGATGGTGCTCTCAAGCCAGCTCGCGACGTCGCGCATGCGTTGGCCACCGGCGCCATACCAATAACCGTAATGAAGCCAGACCAATCCAGCGAAGAGAGGGAACCGATCCCAATGAGCCAGCGCTTCGTCCAAGTCTTCCGAAAATTCGAAGAAATCTTGAAGGCCTTCCAGCACGCGGCGACCGCGTTTTCGCGACAGCAAACGGCGCATTCGCTCTTCGTCGCACAGCGCTCTTTTCAGGTCATCGAGGTCGAAGCCGTAGATGACATAAGAATCCAGGAGCCCCAAAAACAGCTCAAGGGGATCCGACGCGTTGAACGCCGCGTCTAGATTCAAAAACTGCCGAAAGGCGGTTAACCACCCTTCGGCGGCGCGTTCCTCAGCCAAGTGCTCAAGATAGGAGTTACACGCCGGATTTTCGAAGCTCTCGCGCAACAGGACGGGAGGAGCGAAAGGATACGTATCCTCGAAGTATCGTGCGACACTCGGATGATCGAGCAACTTCAGCACATCGGACAATCTCAAGCCTACGCCGGCCAGATCATCCCGGCGGTCGAGCCCAGCGATGTGTAAGAGAGAAAGGCCCGCCAGAAGCTCGTCGAGATTCTCGCGCTTCTTGATTTCGTTCCACTCGATGGTTTCGTCGAGATGGGACCTCAAAAGATGTCCGACATCGTCGCGATCGAGCATTTTCAAAGCCCGGCGCATGCGGTCAGCCAGTCTGTAGCGGTGGGCAATCTGGTCAGCAACGTCGCTGCCAAGCGGGGTAGCTGATGACGTGGCGATCATAGATGACGCGCAACTGCAAATACGGTCTGCGGAGCCCGGCAAACGCTGCAGTGATCCTCGTTGTCCCATACGTCGGCGAGGGGGTCGCGGCAGAATGTCCGGTTGATGACGATGTTGTCAAACTGGCCGAAGATCACGCCCTCAGCGCGCACCGGCTGGTCAACGCCGTTGTCGACCGCAGCCTGACTGTCGGCGAGTAAGTCCTTCAGAAAATCACTGTCCTTCGCCAAGTCATCGATTACCGGCATTTTGATCTGCGCAAACGTAAATGCGTCAGCCAGGATCGATCCGGCGCCGCTATTGAGCATTGCCTTTAGCTCCGGCAGCCGTGTGCCCATGTGAGCCGGGCCGAACAGGAGTAGGCGACTCCGCTTCACCCAGCCGAAGTCACTGCTGATCGCGTCCAGTAAGGCCCGCCGCGTAACCAGAGCCCCCAGCGAGTGAGCAACGACCAAGATGTCGCGATAGGCCCGATCGCCCGGTGCTCCGGCTCGGAATAGGGTGTTCATCCAGGAAGCCTCGGCCCCAGCAGCCGCATTTAGGAATTTTAGAAAGAGAGTCGCCGAGTTCTGGGCTGGGGCCGCTAAGCTGCTATAACCATAGAATACGACGTCAGCTGCCTCGGCGCCGTTCGCGTCCAGTAGATCCTCCATGCCGTTCCATGTCTTCACCGCTTTCCCGCCGAAGCCGTGCACGAATACGATAAGTCGGTCCGCCCCGTGGTCGGCGAAGTATCCGACCGATCCGTGTCCCCAAGGAAGAGAATATGGAAGGAGATGCCCCACGATTGCTTCGTCCCGTCTTCGCCGCGATCGACAATATCGCCGCAATCTCGCACGAAATCTAATAAGTACCAACACTCGCCGGGGGCTGCTGGTTGCCCAAACCGCCGGTCTTCCAAACCACAGCCCCTTTTTGTGCTCACAGCGTTCCCGATTGGCGGCGGCGAAAGGATGCTCGTGAGGGAAACTGCAGGTCGGAAGCTGCTTTGCGCCTTAATTTCGGTCATTCGCGGACTGACGGGCTCAACCCCGAAAGCCGTCGTTCGCTTATTGTACGCACTGCCCTTTTTGGCCAGCTCAGCGACGGGGAGGCAGTATCTGTCGCGCGGAAGGGCAGGAATAACTGGCTGTGCTGACCCGAATAGCATTTGCCGACATGCTGCTCGAGGAGGGCAAAACAGTTTCGCTGATTCTAGACGATCCTCAGGTCTATTCCGGCGATGGCCGTCGTGATGCGATGGTCGAGATCCTGAGTGAAGCAGCGACGCGGATGCAGGAAATCTTGCTGACACGTCGCGACCGCGCATTCCGGCATGCTCGGGCAATCGGATCACGTTGTCTAAGGCGTAGCATATGACCACCGATCGCTATATTGCGATTGCTTGACCACAGGATGGATCCGCCCCCTCTCGGCGTAAGCGCGCTCTTCGCGTTCACCGATCCTGTTCGTCGGCCTTTCGCTTCAGAAAGCTCGCCATCACTCGCTTGGAACCCCGGGCACCAAAATCGGCGACGACCTTGTCTCCTTCAATGTGGATGACGACGCCCTCGCCAAAAAGCTTGTGTGTGACGCGCGCTTCTAGAGTGAGGAGGCCGTCGGGAGTTGCCGCAGCAGATGCCGAGCCGGGAAGCAGTTGTTCGGTGCGACTTGGTGGCAAGCGACGCCGGCCGCGCGGCTCACCAAGGGCTTCCCAGAAATCACAGCTGAAGTTGTTCAGATAGCGTTCGCCACGAGCCGGCTTTGCCTCATATTGCTCGGGAATCAAAGACCCGTCCCCGCCGGTCGTGAGGTATTCCCGAACGGCCTGCAGCGCCAACCAGCGTAGATGATCCCAGCGATCGAACAGCGTCGCTTCGCGCTGGGCCTCCAATTTCGCCTTGCTTGGTTTACGCGCTGGTCCCGGCACGGTGTAATCGCGGCTCATATCGACATTGTGAAAGAATGCGATTGTCCCGGACTTCCACGCGGCTTCGGGCGTTTCCCGCCATCGATAGTAAATGTCGACCTGGACGCGATCGCTGAACCGGTAGGGAGGCCTGATTAGATCGTCGATATATAGGAGCTGCGCTTCCAGTTCCTGGTTTTCGGCGCGCTCCTTCGCAGCATGAACCGCGTGGATCAAATCGTCGCCTGATTCCCACGCGCGGCTCCAAGTCGCTTTCCGCTTTGCCGCGGCCTTGGCCTTCGCGTGGTCGGCCAAGTCGCGTTCAAAGCGGTCGAGGTTGTGTGCGATGCCCTCGCACGTCACCGATAGGTGCAGGGAGCGAAGAGACGAGGCTGAACCCCCGTCCAGTGCTTGCCTGACGCCTTCGCGAACCGCGTTTGTATCGATCGCTTTGATGGCGACGAGTTCGTGGTCGGACAAATACAACCTACCCATTCTCGCTCTTCCTAGAACACGAGCTCAAGAAATCACCTTGGCGAAGCAGAATGCTGTCATCGCTTAACCTAATGCGTCGTCAAAGGCGCGCGCCCGTTTGGCAGCGACAGGGACGGCCGGTAACCCCGGTCCTGTTCCCCCTCGAAATCAAACTCGTAAAGCGTCACGTTTCCAAGCTGGGGACGACGCTGGCCGATGAAGAAGCTCAAGCCGTTCGGAGCCGCAAGGAACAGGTGAACTTTCGATACATCAGGCGTGTTGCGGACCGCCGCCACAATCGCTGCTGCCAGATCGGCGGCATGGCGGCCAGACCGGACAGCGTTGTGGCTTGGGCCCTCGCTCGTGCTGCAAGTGAGCAAACGACCGATCTGGGGTAACCCTGCCATATATGCCTGCACGTCACGGGCGATGTCGTGGGTCATGCTGACCGCAACCGCGATTTCCGTTCCCTCTCCCACCTCCTGGAGGTCGGTGCTCAACTTTGGCCAGTCCGCCGCCGGCACGCTGTCGTTCGCCGCCCATATCCGTCGATTGGGACTCCGCTGCTCAAGCTCGATCATCCTTCCGCACTTGATGTCCAGGATCGAGCCAGCGGCGAAGGCCAACGTCGCGTGGGCATCAAGCGCCAGGCGGAGCTTTTCGCCATCCCCGGCCGCCTTTCGAAGGAACTCTGCCAGCTTCGGGTAAAGCGTCGATGACCAATCCGCTTCATCCTGGATGAAGCGGGAGTCGAACACGGGCGTAAGATCGAGCACCTTAGCGCAACGCAGTTCGAGCGGATCGAGCGCGTGCTCAAAGGATTTCACGCCAACAACGAAAGGAGCCGGCTCGCCGCCAGCCAGCAAGTTCTCCCGCTTCAGCGCATCACGCAGGGAGTCACGGTCGAACTCGAGACGCCCCTGAGCCATCCACTGGAAGATCAGGTCATCATAGGGAAATGCGCTCGCGCTCGCCGGAATGCGCCGCATACCTGCCATGAAGAATATGGCGTCGAGCTGGTCGCGCAGATCCGCCAGACTTTCCGCGGCTTGGCCGAAGGCGAGCGAAACGGCGAACGCTTCAAGGGCCTTGTCGTCGATGTCGAGATGTTCGCGCCAAAGTTTGCGTACGCCGCCCACCTGGCTGCGATCGGTAGTGCCGTCGAACAATCGGTTGGACCGGATCGCCCCGGAACGCATCCCGATCAAAGCTTTCAAAGGGTCGTTGCGATCCACGGACCAATTGGTGAGCAGCTTGAAGCGAGTTGAGCCGGCCTGACCTCCAGCCGCTTCGCGCGCCGCATGCGCTCGCTGAAGGAGCGAGCGCGCATTGGCGTTGATGAACTCAGGATCGGCAAGCTCGGCGTAGCCGAACGTGCCGGGTGCAACATGCCACTTGCACTGAATGTGCTCGCGCAGCAACGCGACACCTAGGTGATCGAGCTGTCCGCCCCCGGGAAGATACTCGACCCAGATATCATCGAAGCTCTTGGGGCCCGTCTCGAAGGCGACCCGCTTGATGGCAGTGTCAGGCACGAGAAGTCGGGCTGCGCGCTGCCAGAACATCCGCGCCTGAAAAGTGTCGCCATCGCGGCGGACAGTTACAGCTTCAGTCATCGCTCCGCCCTATGCCGGACCGTCGCGGAAGGGCGGCGTAGGGGCCAACTCGCGGGCAATGGCGAGCGCGCGCTTCGGCGCGACCGCGCGCTCGGGATACGCATCGAGCACGATGGCAGGCAGCAACCGCTGGGTGAGGTCGGAAAAGGTGAAGCCGGCTTCGTTATTGGCGCGCGCGCCAGTCAACGAAACCATCGTCTCAATATCGCCTTCACTGAAGCCGAGCGGCGCGAGCCGCGGCGCAAGAATTTCGCGACGACGATCGCCATCAGGCCGATCAAATGCGAGCAGGTCCGCTGCGCGCCGCCGCACCGCCGGATCGAGGGCGCTCAACCGGTTGGTGCACATGATGACTGCGGCCGGGAGCTGCTCGTTGGCAAGGCGGTCGATGCCCCGGATGAAGGCGTTCACCCCGCTGCGATCCTCATGATGCATTTGCGCGGCCTCCCGGGACTGGGCGAGGGCGTCCGCCTCGTCCACCAGCAGGATAATCGCACCACGCGAACGCCCGTCCGCCTTCAGCTTGGCCGCCTCGGTGGCTGTATATTCGAATGCGGCGGTGAGCAGCGTCGTCATCTGACCGACCATCCCTTGGCCACGGCTGGCAAGGCTCAAGGGCAGCAGGGTGATGTCGATGTCCTCGGCGCGGGCGACCATGTCGCCGATCGTCTCGGCAAGCTCGGTCTTGCCGGAGCCCACGTCGCCAGCAAGAATGACGAGAGGAGGGCGCCTGGTGACGGTGTCGAGCAACAGCTGCGCATCTGGATGATGGATCTTTGCCCATTTCTCAAGGCCTGCCCGATTGACTAGCAGGCCAAGGATCTTGGACAGCCTGACCTTGTTGTCGTCGATCCCGACGAGGCGCGCCAGGCGTTGCCGGGCGCCAGGATCCGGATAGCTGATACGCCGCTCGAACAGGGCGGCCACATCGATCTGCTCTGACATCAGGAAAAGCTCCTCACCGAAGCGCGGCCGAGCGATTTGCCACCGGCCGAATAGGTCCGGTCCTGCTCGACATAGCCATTGATGCCCGGCTCCGATGCGCCACCGCGATAGAACGGCAGAGATTTCTTGAAGGCGTCGTGCTGCTCGCTGGTCATATCGTCCCAAGCCGCCGAATAGGTCAGGTAGCTGTAGAAGGCAGCCCCGGACGTATCTGCCCATGGCGTGATCTTGCCGGGGTCATCGTCACTGCCGGAGCCGCCTATAAGGTCCTTGGCCGTGTACCGCAGGGTCGGTTCGATCCAGGCGCCATCGCGCTTGAAGCCGTAGCTGACCGTGCCGAGATACCCCGCCTTGAGGAGCTGGACGACCTCCTCCTCATAGTTTGCGATGTCCGCGTCGCTTGGCACACCGTAGAGGCGCTGCATCCGCTTCAGGTCCGCGGCGACCTTGGCCGCCATATGGCGCGCGTGGGTGATGGTAAAACTATTCGACGCCGAAAGCGTGTAGCTGGAAGCCATGATCGTTACACCTGAAAGGAGGGGCCGAAGACCTTCTGCCAGTAGCGGACGGTCTCCTGTTTCGTGGGCGCGTAGAGTGCTGAGTCGATTGCGTCGCCCGCCTCGAGAGCGGCGTTGACAATGAGATCGGCGTTCGCGCTCGTGTAGAGGCGGCTCACATTGTTCACCTCATTGACCGGATCAATGATCTCCACCGGATCGGTGAAGGTGCCGACCTTCGAGGCGGCGTAGCAGTCGGTGAACACGATCTTCTCTCGCATCCCCGTTCGCGCCACGTAGGTGAAGAAATGCTGCAGCGCGTCGGGATAGTCGGAGAAGTCGAGGCCCTCATCGCACAGCTTGGCGAGGATTAACTCGACCATGAAGGATTTGAAGCGGAAGTTGGAATCCTCGGCCTTCATCCGCCGCGCCCAGAACTTCACCAGCCGGACGACCTGGGCGAAATGCTTTTCCTGCGCCTGCTTGCGCTTCTTGCAGAAATCGAGGTGGAGCGGAATGCTCGTCTTCAGGAATGAGCCGTCGTCCTGACTGACGAGGTTGCCGTACCATTGAGGGTCACCGTCATAGAGGATCGGCACAACGTCAACATCGAGTCCCGATCCCTTGAAGGACACGGTGACGCTGTAGGTTTGTGGTTTGACCTGATCAGGCGAGAAGTTCGGATAGGCCTTGCGCAGGCGCTCGGCGATATATTCGAGCAACGCCGAGATTTCGTGCGGGGCATTTGCCCCGCTGACATAGCAGGCGACGTCAATGTCGTTCAGCGTCTTGAGTGCGGTTCCCTTGGCCAGACTGCCAGAGAGCTGCATCCGCTTTAGCGTGAAGTCGGGATGCTCGTCGAGATAGCGCTCAAGGCGCTCCCGCAAGCCCCGCGCCTGCGCCCGATAGGAGTCTGCCCAATCTTTGGGCAGGTTCACCTTGTCCTGAGCGAACGCGGCAATCTCGCGATGGTCGACATGCTGACGTGACACCGGATCCTCCCGAAACAATGACGATTTTCTAACGAACCGTTCATCATATAGTAGCTATTTTATAGCTATTCAAGGGGTGCACATACGGCCAATATATGTTGACAAACCGGTGGATAAGCCCATATGAATAATCGACTTCGGAGCGGAGGCTGACGTGAAAAAGACGATGACCCTCAACCTCACTGATGCTGAGATGCGGGTGCTCGACGACCTTTCCACGCGAAAGGATCTCTCGAAGACCGCCGTTCTGAGACAGGCGTTGCGGCTCTACCAGGCAGTCGAGGTTCGGGTTGAGAAGGGCGATAAGCTGGTCTTTGAGAACGAGAATACCCGCGAGAAGGCAGAATTGATGCTCCTCTGATGATCGACAGCTCTACCATCTTCCTGGTAGCCGGCGATACGCTCGAGCCGGTCGAGGCGGAGTTGCGCGATGGCATAGAGGAGCAGCAACTCGTCGACTGGCAGACCCAATGGCAGCCCGCTCTCACCGAAATCCTGCGTGAGCTGGCACGTCACGGCGTCCCGATGGCGGATTGGCCGCAAAGCTGGCATTGGGACTGGCGACAAAAGCGTGCCGGCGTCGCCGGTCTGCTAGCCTTTCCCGGCTTCAGCATTATGGCCGATGACGTGACCCAGGGCTTGGCCCAGGTCGACCTGACGCGCTCGGCTCGTTCCGCTGAGCATCAGGGCAAGCCGCTTGCCTATGTGGACTATCTTGAGGTTGCGCCCTGGAATCGGTCAGACCGCGGAAATGTACCGAGGTTTAAAGGTGTCGGCACCGCCTTGCTGACGGCCATCGCCGCGTTATCGGTGGACGAGGGCTTCAAGGGCAGGCTCGGGCTCCACTCGCTGCCCCAGGCTGATGATTTTTACCGCCGAACGGGCCTGATCGATTTGGGCCCGGACGCCGCATATCAAGGACTGCGATATTTCGAAATGACTGAAGATCGTGCTCGCGCGTTCCTCGAGGAGGAGTGAAGGCCATGCGGTTTGAGCGAAGCAAGGAGTGGTGGGTCAAGCGCGCCATAGCCGAGGGTAACGCCACGATCGGCGCCGGTTTGCTCGCCCGCGATCCGGCGTCTGAAAGCGAGATTGACGATCAGGCGGCCCCGCGCGAGGAAAGCCGCATCGCGTTCGGCAGATTTATCAATCTGATGCGCCGGCGTCACGGCATGAGCATCGAGAAACTAGCTGATGCGGCCAAAGTGGACGCAAGTGAGCTTCTCGTTATCGAGGAGGACGTGCATTATGTCCCGGGGCCACGCACCGTCTACCAGCTCGCGCGCATGTTCGATGTGCCTCAAGCACGTCTGATGCAGCTGGCTGGTCTCACAGCGGCAAACGATGCAGGTCTGGTCGAGGAGGCGGTTCGTTTTGCGGCCCGGTCCGAGGCGGTGCATAAGCTGAGCCCGGAAGAAAGTGCGGCATTGAGCGCCTTTGTTGCGGTGTTAGGTCAGGGGGAGCCGAAACGATCTCTGTAAGGAATGTCGCGCTGGATCAACGCACGGTCCAGGATATCGACGAGCAGGTGGCGAAGATCATTCGCGGCCTCGGCAATCCAACTCCGCCACTCGACCTGCGCATCGTCCGCGACCTACTCAGGCTCGACCGGGCGTACTATAGCACCACCGACGACAGCGTCCTTCGCGAAACCTTTTCGCGGTTGAAGGTCGCCGGCATCCAAGTGCTAAAACGCCCCACGCTCCTGGCTGACGCCGTCCGCACGCTCAGCTTGAAGGCGCTCTATCTTCCCGATCAGAAACGGATTTTGTTAGACCAGGACCTTCCCCAGCTGAAGCACCGCTGGAACGAAGCCCACGAGATTGGCCACGACATCATTCCATGGCACGAGGGAATGATGCTCGGAGATACGCTGGAGACGCTCACGCCCAGCTGTCACGAGATCATGGAGGCCGAAGCCAATTATGCGGCCGGCCAACTTCTGTTCCTTGGGGGGCGCTTCGTCGAGGAGGCGGCATCCGAGGTGCCATCGCTTGTCTTGGTCCGCAAACTAGGCGGGATCTACGGCAACACGATTACGTCTACCCTCTGGAGGTTAACGGAGCAGGCCAGCAAAGGCCGTCCGATCATCGCCATGGTGTCGGGACATCCGCACAGATTCCGCCGCAACGCGGACTTCGATCCGGCCAACCCTTGCCGCTACTTCATCCAAAGTCCCGAGTTCCGGGATCAATTTGGCTCGATCACGGAATCACAACTGTTCAGCATCATTGCAGGGTATTGCGGGAGCCAATCGGGCGGCCTGCTCGGCCAAGAGGAAATTATTCTTGCGGACCGAAATGGGGAACGACACCTCTTCGTTTTCGAGACCTTCTTCAACCGGTACGAAGCTCTGACACTCGGTGTCTGGTCGCGTGCGCAGGGTCGCGCGTTCTGAAGTGTTCGGTCGGAGAGAGCGTTCGCCGGCCCTGTTTCAAAGGCGCTCCACCGACCGCACATACCCGCCTTTCCGCAGCGCAAGCATGTCCAGCGGACTCTCCCGCATGATGTCTGCTTTCTTCACCTGATGACCTGACAGCCGCCAGTCCGCAGACGGCCCGATAACAGCCATTCTCGATCAGCCGAGCGCCAGTTGTTTCTCACAAATTTGGCGCACGCGTGTCTGCAGCAGTTCAATGCGCTCCCCAAGCCATTCGAGTTCTTGCGGCGTAATCTGGTAATGCGGAGAATAACGCGCATCGACATAGGCGCGCCGCAGCAGCTCGAAGCTGCGTTGGGCAAAACGCGTGTCGCGTGGCCACACTTCGATCAGCTCTGGTGTGTGGCTCTCGGCCTGCGACCGCAGGAAATTAAGCTTGTGCGATTTCGGGCTGTAAAGGGTCAGGACGAGAAGGACGGCGTGGTAGAAGCGTTCGGTAGCTTGATGAAGCAGGAAGGCTGCTTCCTTCGGCTTTCCCAGACGGGCTAGCTCTGTCCCGGTTTCAAAATAGGTTACAGCACTCTCAAACCACTCATCGAAATACTTCTGCGCTTCCGCCTGCCGATCAGCGCGCGTCAGCGGCCGCGGCTGATCGAATTCCACGCCTTCGAATTGGTATAGCGCGATGCCGTCGCGCGCGATGTCGACGAAGAACGGGCGGCCGTGCCGCAGCTGCTCGTTCACGTCGGCGAGGTCGTGCACGATGAAGTTGACCGGCGCCGAGATCGACTTCTCGATCGTCACCGCGCGCATGAGGTGGTCGTCGGCCTTTGCCCAGAATTCCAGCGTGTCGGTGAGGCGCCGGTCGCTGACGACAACGAGGATATCGTAGTCCGAGAAATACCCGCCCTTGGCATCCTCCACCCAGTCGCCGCGGGCATAGCTGCCGAACAGCACGATCTTGAGGATGCGGCCCTTGCGCTTCCAGTCCTGGGTCGCGATCCGCGTCGCGTCGGCGAACTCGTCGAACAGGATTTGGACAATCCGTTCAAGGTCTTGCCGCTTGGTGGCGGGGAGATGATCGAGCTCCGTTCTCATTGTGTTCAATTGTCCCGCGTGGCGCTCGGAATGGCAAGCGCATTTCGCGGGTCGCCTTGCATTACGGCGACCGGCGGGTAGATTGACGCCCGCGCCACCGGATCGTGGCGCCGAGGCGCGCGGGCGCCGCGCTGGAAATTTGGTCCGGGACATCGCACGTATCCGGGTCGCCGCCGCAAATGTCCAAGCCCCTCCGGGCTAAAAGCGGCAGCGCTTTTCCAGTCCGTCCGCGGCATCCGACTTTGGTCGGCGCTTCGTCGCGAGACTCCTCATGCTGTGTTGCCGCAGCGCCGATCGCGGCGCGTGGCCGCGGTCCGGCGCGGCTGGGCCGTCATGCGCCTGACGCTCGCCTCCGAGACAAGCGGCATGGCGAACGGCGAACGCGCGATCGCCGAGGGCGATCCGCTGCCGCCGGCCGACCATGTGCCAGGGCAGGCGGCGGGCGTTTCGCTCGGCGATTTGTACCGCGCCGAAGCGCCGGGCCTGTTGCGCTATTTCGAGCGCCGGACCGGCGAGCGCCATGCAGCACCCGATCTGGTCCAGGACGCCTTCGCGCGGCTCGCCGGCATCGGCGCGCTGTCGGACCTCGTCAACCCGGCTGCCTATCTGCAGCGGATCGCGCGCAATCTCCTGGTCGACCGCGCGCGCCGCGGCGCGGCGCCCGCCGCGTTCGTCTCGCTCGACGAGTGGGACGCGGAAACCCCGGCGGTGCAGGAGGACGCGCTCGCGGCGCAGGACCTGCTCGAGCGATACGAGGAGGCGATCGCCGGGCTGCCCGAGCGCACGCGGACGATCTTCCTCTTGCACCGCGCCGACGATCTCACCTACCGGCAGATCGCCCGACGCCTCGGGGTGACCGTGTGGACGGTCGAATATCACATGAAGCGCGCCATCCTGCATCTCGCCCAAATGCTCGACGAGCAATGAGCAACCGCGATGATCCGCGAGCTGATCGCGACCGCATCCGCGAGCAGGCCGCCGCTTGGCTCGCGCGGATGGAGAGGGGGACGTCGCCTAGGGCGCAGCGCGATCTCGACCATTGGCTTGCCGCCGACCCGCGCCATGCCGACTCCTATCGGCGTCTGGCTGCGCAATTCGACGGCGCCCGGCAGTTGCGCGTGTCGCGCCGCTTCGTCGACCGTCCTCCGCCGCGCCGCCGCTCGCCGGCGGTGATGGCGGCGGCCGCCTGTCTCCTGGCCGCGATCCTGCTCCTGGCCTTTCTCTTCGGGCATCGCGCGACCCTGCCGGCGCGCCGTGAGCCGGGCGCGGTCGCGAGTGTCGCGGCCGGGCAGCCACCGGCCGTGCTTCGCGTCGAGGCGCCGGCTGCCGCGATTCGCTCGGTCGGGCTGGCGGACGGCTCGGTCGTCACCCTGGATGCGGGCAGCGCGGTCGAGGTAACCCTCACCGGCGATGCCCGCCGGCTCGTGCTCACGCGGGGCCGCGCACGCTTTTCGGTCGCGCATGACGGCCGGTTGTTCACGGTAGCAGCTGGCGGCGGCGAGACGATCGCGCGCGGGACCGTGTTCGACGTGGCGCTCGCGCCCGATGGCCGGGTCGGCGTCGCCTTGTGGCGCGGCGTCGTCGATGTTTCGCCGTCGGTTGCCGACGGCGCGGCGGTCCGGCCGCCGGCCCGTCGGCTCGTAGCCGGCGAGGCGCTCGGCTATCAGGGCGGCCAGCTGCTCGGGACCGCGACGCGGCCGGCACCAGCCGGCGCCGCCTGGGCGGATGGCGCGGGCGAGTTCGACAATGTGTCGCTGGGGTTCGTCGTCGAGCGCGCCAACCGGGGCGCGGCGGTGCCGATCCGGCTCGGCGACCTGGCGCTGGCCGCGCTGCGCGTCTCGGGCCGGTTCGATACGCGCGACGGCGATCGCCTCGCGCACGACCTCGCGCGGCTGTTCGATCTTCGCGCCGAGCGCGGCCCGGACGCGATCGTGCTGACGCGCCCCTGAATTTATTTTCAGCCATTACTACTGACCCGCCGGCGCGCTGCGTCGCTCTCTTCACATTCGAAAAGAAGGGGAGTGATGATGACTGCCGATATCCGTTACCTGTTCCTGGCGGGCGCCGCCGCGATCGTCGCGGTGGCACCCGCAGCCGCTGCCCGGCCGCAGGCGAGCTTCCGGTTCGAGCTCAAGGCGCAGCCGCTCGGCGCCGCTCTTCAGCAGATTAGTCGCACCGCCGGCGTCAGCATCCTGTTCAGGCCTGAGGACGTCGCCGGCCTGTCCGCGCCCGCGCTCAACGGCACGTACACCCTCAGCGAGGCGCTCGACCGGCTGCTCGCCGGGACGGCGCTTACGGCCAGCTACGACAATGGAACGGTCGTCGTCAGGGGGCGAGGGGCGGCGGCGGACGCCGCCGCCCCGCCGCTGAGCGCGCCGGAGGCGGCTGCGCCTGACATCCTGGTGACGGGCTCGCGCATCCGCGGCGCGAAGGTCGCGTCACCCGTCGTCACGGTCTCGCGCGAAGAGGCGCGCAACCAGGGGCAGGGGAGTCTCGGCGAGATCGCTCGCAGCCTGCCGCAGAGCTTTGGCGGCGGCCAGAATCCGGGGCTCGGGTTCAATGTGCCCACCGCCAGCGGTGTCGACGTTGGCGGCGGGTCGTCGTTCAACCTGCGCGGGCTCGGCAGCGACGCGACGCTGACTTTGCTCGACGGGCACCGCCTGGCCTATGGCGGCTCGCGCCAGTCGATCGATGTCTCGGTCATCCCGCTCGGCGCGCTCGATCGCATCGAGGTGGTCGCGGACGGGGCGTCCGCGCTTTACGGCTCGGATGCCGTGGGCGGCGTTGCTAACATCATCCTGCGCCGTGATCTCGACGGGGTCGAGACCCGGGCGCGGCTGGGGGCGGCGACCGATGGCGGCGATTTCCAGCAGCAATATGGCCTGACCGCCGGCACGCACTGGCGCGGCGGCGGCATCCTCGCTGCCTATGAATTCAACCGCTCGACGGCGATCGACGCGGATGAACGGGACTATGCCGCGGTCCGATCGCACGGGCTGCGGCTGCTTCCCGCCAACCGCAGCAACAGCTTCTTGGTCAGCGCCCATCAGGACCTAAGCAACAGTCTCGAGCTCGCGATCGACGGAATCTACAATCGGCGCAGCACGCGCTTCATCTATCCCATCGATCCGAGCGGCGATCTCACCATCGCACGCGATGTATCGACGACCCGGGAAAACGCCTTTGTCGTCGCGCCGTCCCTGACCTGGCGGCTGCGCAATGGCGGTCATATCGATCTCAGCGGAAGCTACGGCGCCGATCGCGTCCATTACCAGAATAGCGACATCGCGCCGCCCACGCCGACCTTCACCAGCGGCGGCTGCTACTGCAATCGCATGGTGGCGGTCGAGCTTTCGGGCGATACGCCCTTGTTCAGGCTGCCAGGCGGCGATGCCAAGCTGGCGCTTGGTCTGGGCATGCGCCGCACCGGGCTGACCACCTCGCGCTTCCCGGCGATCCCCAGGATTTCACGGCGTCGCAGACCAACCATTATGGCTTTGCCGAATTGGGGCTGCCGTTGGTATCGCCGGGCAACGGCATTCCCGGGCTCGCCAGTCTCAATCTCGATGTCGCGCTGCGCTATGAGCGCTATTTGGGCATCGGATCGGTCGCGACCCCCAAATTCGGCCTCATCTGGTCACCGCTCAAGGGCCTTGAGCTCAAGGCCAGCTGGGGCAAGTCGTTCCGCGCGCCGACGCTTCAGCAGCGCTACCAGACGCTCCTCGTCTTCCTGTTCCCGGCGACGTCGCTGGGCGGTGCAGGCTATCCGTCCGACGCGACCGCGCTCTACGTCCAAGGCGGCAATCCCGATCTCAAACCCGAGCGAGCGACGAGCTGGTCGCTGGGGGCCGCGATCAAGCCGACGGCAATTCCCGGACTCAGCATCGAGCTCAATTATTTCTCGACCCGTTATATCGACCGCATCGTTGCTCCCATCGGCTTCATCACCCAGTCGCTGAGCTCGCCGCTCTACGCGCCGCAGGTGACGGTTGCGCCGTCGCGCGGCGAGATCGATGCGACCCGCGCCGCCGCCGGTATCTTCACGCTCGCGGGCGTGCGTAGCTACGATCCCGCCAAAGTCGTCGCGATCGTCGACAATTCGAGCGTCAATGCCGGGAGCCAGCCCGCGCACGGGATCGATGCGATCGTCCGCTACCGGGCAACGCTCGGCGCACGCGACACGCTGACCTTGGAAGCGAACACGTCCTATCTGGTGAGCAGCCGCCAGATTTCCCCGACACAGCCGGTCATTCCGCTCGCGGGGATTTTGTTCAACCCGCCGCACTGGCGCGGGCGGGGCAGCCTGTCCTGGGATCATGCGCGTGTCGGCGCCACTGCCACCTTGAACTATGTCGGCAACCTCAGCGACACGCGCAGGACGCCGGCACTCAAGGTACCCGGCCAGGCAACCGTCGATCTGGCGTTGCGCTTCCGGACGGGCGATCGTGCGCCGGGCGCGTTGCGCGGACTGGACTTGATCCTGGCGGCGCAGAACCTCCTCGACACGCCGCCGCCGCTCATCACGACCGGACCGGTCACCGACACGCCGTACGATTCGACCAATTATTCGCCGGTCGGCCGTTTCGTCAGCTTCACCATCGCCAAGAAATGGTGAGGCCGGTGTCGTCGGATCGATTTCGCCGGGCGGCGCTCGCCGCTTTCGCCTTCACGCTTATCTTGGCGGCGCCTGCGGCGCGCGCCGCTTGCGAAAGCTGGGATCCGGTCAGCAGCACGGGCGCCTATGGCCCCCGTCCGATTACCGCCCGGGACCTGATCGAGCTCGTCAATTTCGGGCGACCGGACATCGAGCCGCTCGGTGGGCCGAGCGCGTTCGATATATCCCCGGACGGCCGCTGGATCGCGACCGTTCTGCAGCGCGCCGAGCTTGCCACTAATGGTTTCTGCCAGGCGCTGGTTCTGATCGACCGGCTGCACCGTGCGCCGCCGCGCGTTCTCGACCGGGGCGGCGACTTCCTGCTTTCGACGTACGTCGAAGCCGGACATTATGACAGCAACGGGGTGCCGCTCCTCAACAAGGCGCGATTTTCTCCCGACGGCCGCACGATCGGCTACCTCAAGCGGGTCGATGGGCGGACCCGATTGTGGGTGGCGAGCCTCGACGGACGACCGGCCAGGGCAGTGACGCCGACCGCGATCGACATCGCGCGATGGGCGTGGGGTTCGACTGGGACGGCGCTCGTCTATACCTTTCGTCAGGGCGGCGATGAGGCGGCTGCGGCAATCGAGCGCGAGGGCCTCAGCGGCTGGCATTTCGATCGCCGCATGGTGCCGATGCTCGGCATTCGGCCGCAAATCCCGGCGCCGCTACCCGAAGGTATCGCCATGGCGCACGTCGGCGACGGTGATGCGCTCCGGCTATCGGCCGCCGACCGCGCGGCGCTCGGTGACGACGATGACATTTCACTGGCACAGCATCGCGCGGGGGCGAACGGGCAGGTGGCGTGGGCAGCGCGACTGCATAACTATGCGTTCTCGCCACTACGAATTGAAATGCGGCGCGCGAACGGCTCTGCCATTCGCTGCGCAGCGTCGGCTTGCACCGGACGTATGCTCGGCCTGTGGTGGACCGAGAATGGCCGCACGTTGGTCTTTCTTAGATTGGAGGGCTGGAACGATCGCTTCACGGCGCTCTACCGCTGGTCTCCGGGGACCGGTCAACCGCGGCGCATCCTTGAGACCGACGACGTGATCGAAGGGTGTACACCGGCCGACGAGGAGTTGATTTGCACGCGACAGGGCGCCAGTCAGCCGCCACGTCTGGTTGCCATCAAGGTGACATCAGGCGAGCAGCAGATTGTGTTCGATCCGAACCCGGGGTTCGCCAACCTGGTGCTTGGTCGCGTCGAGCGCCTCGGTTGGACCAACGATGTCCGGCGCGAAGTCTATGGCGATCTGGTGCTTCCGCCCGGCTATAGGGGCGGACCGTTGCCGACGATCGTGGTGCTTTACAGATCCCGGGGTTTTCTGCGCGGAGGAACTGGTAACGATTACCCCATCCAGCTGTTCGCCGATCGCGGCTTTGCGGTCCTCAGTATCGACCGACCCGCCTTGTTCGCCCAAGGCGTTCCGTCGATCGGCTCCGACGACGCCTTCTGGCAGGCCAATACACGCGATTGGGCGGATAGGCGCAGCGTCGACTCCGCGATCCAGTCAGGGCTCGATCTGCTGGTCTCAAGGGGTATCGCCGATCCTTCGCGCCTGGCGCTGACCGGGTTGAGCGACGGCTCCTCGAGCGTGCGGTTCGCGCTTATCCAGTCGAGACGATACGCCGCCGCCGCGATCAGCACCTGCTGCGTCGATGAATCCTCCGACGAGGTGGTCGGGCCCTATTGGGTGACTGAGAGTGCAAAGCTTGGCTATCCGCCCGCAGCTCCTGTCGACGAGAAATTCTGGCTGCCCTATTCGATGGCGCTCAACGCCCCCAAGATGACCACGCCATTGTTGATGCAACTCGCCGACAGCGAGCTGTTGGTGGCCCTCCATACCTATACGGCACTCAAGGCGGCGAAGCAGCCGGTCGATCTCTATTTCTATCCCGGCGAATTCCACTTCAAATGGCAGCCGGCGCATCGACAGGCGGTCTACGAGCGCAACCTCGACTGGTTCTCGTTCTGGCTCCAGGGCCGCGAAGATCCGGCACCTGCGAAGGCCGAACAATATCTGCGCTGGCGGGCGCTGCGCGATCGGTCATCGGTCGAACGGTCACCATGAGGCGGCCCAGGCTTCTACATCCGCAAACTGAAGGAGTCGCGCCCAGGCATTCCCTTTGATCGGTCCGCGCGCGTCGAGGACTTTCAGACAGACCTCGCGATCGACCAGGCCCTCGCGGACGAGCAATCCGTCGCCGATCATGGCGCGCAGTCGGGAACGATTGGCGTCGAAAATCTCGATCATGAAGCTTGCCATAGCGCCCTTGCCGGGTCGCCAGACATGACCGTGGGGCAGGAGGTCCTCGATCGCCCGGCGCGCGATCGCCCGGTTGCGGCCCCGCTCGAACCATAGCCAAGGCGGGATCGACAGGCAGGTTTCGATCACGGGCTGCGACAGCAAAATGGCCTTCCAGGGCGCGCCTGTGCTCCTGGTCGGGCTCTGGACGATGCCGAGCGCGCTCAGCGTCAAGGCCACATGGCCGGCGCTTCCGGACCCGGCGCCCGCCGGTGGCGACAGCCATGCATGACTCACCGCCTCGCTTTCTTGAGCGCAGACCATCGGCGTCAGGCATTCGAGATTCGATGGCCAGCGATAGGCAGAGCGACGCGAGATAACGCGCGCCAAAGCCTGTCTCGCCACCGCGCCCGCGGTGGCATTTGCCAGGCGGGCAAGGTCCAGCGTGAGCGCGGGAATGCGACGATCGAAACCCTTTGCCCGGATAAGGTCGGCGAGCGGCGCGGCCGACTGCATCGAGCAGAAGATCTGATCGCCGCCGCCGCCATGCAATATTCGATGCCCGCTCGATCCTGTGTGCGCTCGGATCGCCGCGCGCGTTGCCTGCGAGAAGCTGGTTTCGGTCGGATAGGGGAGATCGCATGCCTCCGACCGGGTGAGGTCGACCATGGCCGGATCGCGCACCATCTCGGCAAGCGGGAAGCGGCAATGACCCGCAACGGCGCGCGCGAAGGCGCGCTCGTCGCCGGCCGCGTCGCGCGTCACCATCGTCAGAGCCGCCGCCTCGCGCCCGGCGGCCGAAAGCGCGGCGGCCACCGCCGAGGAGTCGATGCCGCCCGACAGAAGGACGAGGTTCGGCATGCCATCGCTGGTTTGCGCGGCCACCGTATCGAGCAGCACTTTACGCAAGCGTTCGGTCGCCGCCGACCGGTCGTCGCACTGTTGCTCGTGGCCGAGGAACTGCCAGGGAGACCACATCGTCTCGTATTCAGGGCTCGGGCCCAGGGTAATGCGCTCGCCGCAGGCCAATTCCTCTATGTTCGCCAGGCATGTCCGACGACGGCGGATGTCGGGCGCAATGAGCTGCAGCGCGACGGCGTGCCAGTCGATGGCCGGCTCGACTGATACGCTCTCCAACAACGCGACGTCGGACGCGAGCATCGTCGCATCAGATGATCGATGCAGGTAGCAGGAGAGGTCGCCGAACGGCGCCCGCAGGATCGTCGGTCCTCGCTCGTCGCCGATGATCGCGACATAGTCGCCCCAATAGCGCTGGATCAGCGACGCGGCGCGCGCGCCTGGTGCCGCGCCCGCATCATCGTCGGGCAAGTCTGTCAGGGCTGTGCGGCCGCCCCGAGCGTATATCGGGCCAAGGACCGCGCTATCCAAATGTCCTGGCCTGCCGAACAAGAGGGCAGATTCCGGTGCGAGCAGCAGGAAGCTTCGCCCTTCCGTAAGCGCGAGGCAGTGTTGGCGGCCGATCGTCGTCAGGCGCTCGCGCCACGAACCAGTGGTACCGCCGTGGGGCACGACGATCAGATAGCGGTCGCCGGTCATAGGACGAGCACGGCAGCAAAGGGGCGGACATTGTCGAGCCGATCGGAGATAACGATCCCGTCGATGCTGACCCAGGCATGCGCTTCGAACGGCCGCAGCTTGATGCCGATCGCGAGTTGCGCATTGAGGCCCGCTTTCAGGCATGTTCGCGCCATGGCAAGCGACAAGGGGAGGCATTGATCGAGTGTTGCGATCCATCGCCCGGCCGCGGCAAATGCGGCCGCGATCGTCTCGCATTCGCCCGGGCGGGGCGGTCGCATATCTGACGCCGACGCCGCCTTGAGCGCGCGCAGCCGCTCGACGTTGGACGTCAGCGTATGGGCTCGAAGGCGGCGTTTCGCGCGCATGGTCGACATGGCCGCGACGAGAATCTGGCGACGCGGGGGAATTGTCATATCCGCGCCGTCGAGCGCCGAGCCGAGCAATTTCGGCTGGCGACAAGGGCGCGGATTGTCGCCGAAGGGGAGGTCGACAAGGATATCTCGGTCGACGAGTCCGAGAAGACGGGCCTTTTGATGCTCGTCCGGTTTGCCGTGGGTCAGCGCGGTGAACGCGCTGTCGCCGGACGGTCCAAGAGCGAAGTACCGATCCCGATTGAGATCTAGGAAAATCCGCTCGCCATCCTGTTCGACGAACGAAATGCCGGGAGCCAGCGCCAGTGACATGATGGGGCCTTGCGTGACGCGTGGGGCTTTCGCCCCACGCGTCGAGGCGCTCAGTCGTCGGTAAGGCCGGCGGCCACGATGCCCTTCACTTCATCGCCCGGCGCATGGAGGGGGCCCTTGGTCTCCACGCTGGCTGCGCCGAGGTCGATGCGATCGTCTTCGCGTTCCATGTCAGTCTCCTTCGAAGCCGTCAGATTGGCGGCGGCAGAGAATCTATGAAGGAGGCCCGGCTATCCGAAACTTATACTCGGAATATATCGCGAATGTTTTAGTGCGGCCCTATCGGTACAGCGCGCGGACGATCGCGGCGGTCGCGTGGAACCGACGGCGATGATAAGCGGCGACCCGTTTCAGCAACTCCGCACTGGTCGCGTTGTCGAACGCCATCGCCAGTTCGCGCAATTCCGCCTCGAGATCGTCGAAGACGCGCCGCTCGGCCACGCGCGCCCTGGCGAGCCGATCATTCGCGAAACCCATCTGATGGACATGTTCGCGATTGTCTGCGCGGCCGACGAACAGCTCGAAAAAGGCGGCGGTGGCCCGTCCGATATCGGCGGGCAGAGCGTCGGCTTTGAGCGGTGCCC
>NZ_BCYU01000045.1 GCF_001598355.1 Sphingomonas asaccharolytica NBRC 15499 | reverse complement strand
CGGAGCCCTTGCCGGGTTCGGCACCCTTGTCATCGCCCGAGCCCTTGCCGCCGGGGGCCGTGCTCTTACCATCGTCGCCGGAGCCTTTGCCGGCACCCGCGCCGTCGCCGCCATCCTTGCCGCGCGCCACCGGCACGACCGCGACCACCGCAACCGAGGTGCTGCTGTTGCCGTCGTTGCTGACCAGCCCGCCAGTGGCGGCGCCGATATCGACCGGCTTGGCTTCAATCGGCTGGATAATCACGCTGTCGGAGACATCGCTCCAAGCGAAATCATCCTGCCCTTTTTGCGGACCTGCATCCGCAGCCTTGGGCACATCGTCGCCCTTGTTGGTTTCACCTGTCTTCGGCGCAGGCGGTGCTTCGGATGACGGGCCCGCTGGCGCGGTTTCGCGCTGCGGTGAATCGATCACCCGGCTCTGCTGGCCCTGGACCGACAGCCGATAGCGGTCGCCCGAGCTGATCATCGCGACCATGCCGGGGCGAATCAATTCGTTGGCGCCGCCGTCGATTGTCGCGACACCGACCGCGCCATCGATGACCTGCAGGGACGTGCCGTCCTGGCCGACCGTCACGGTGAAGGTCGTGCCCTTCACGACCGCCGCCAGATACGGAGTCTGAACGCCGAAATGCGGTTTGTCAGTATGCTTGACCTTGAACAGGCCGGTCCCCCATTCCAGGAACATCTGCACCATACCGGGCGCCTTGGCGTCAGGGACGCGGATGCGACTCGCAGCCGACACGGTCACGAAATCCTCTCCGCGCACCAACACGGCGCGCGATGAAACGCCGGTCAGCAGCGTGGTACCGGCCCGAATCGCCGTCCCACGGACGACCGGATGATCGCCGGCGGCGTCGCGCACGACCACGCGCCCACTCGCCTCGCTAACCGTCCAATCGGCGCTCTGCGCCCAGGCCGGAGTGGCGAGGCACAGTGCTAGCGAGCGCATTGCGGCCTTCGCGAAAACGTTCATGCGGCTATCCCCTTTTGTCGCCGCGATACCGCGAAGGTTTTGCAGCCGACTTAGGGATCAAGGTTAAGACGCCACGAACTTTTGACCGTTTCGTAACCCCTTGCCCTCTAAAGCGCTTCCCGTGGAGGCACGGGTGACGTATCGGATCTTAGCGGGGGGATGGCTGGCGGTTGTCGCGTTTTTGGCGCAACCCGCTTGTGCGCAATCGGCGCTCGACCGCGTCGCGCCGTCGACCCGCCAACCCGACAGCGCGCCCGAGCCCACGCCCCCTCCTCCAGATTTCGGAATCGTTCCCGGCACGCCGATCGAATCGCCAGCCGTCCGCGGTGAAATCTTGGTTGGCGCGATCTCACTGTCCGGCCTTACCGCGCTCACGCCCGAACAATTCAGCGACGTATTGGGCGATTATGTCGGCCGCACCTTGCAACCAGCCGACCTGGCGATGCTGACTGATCGCATCGCTGGTCGCGCCCGTGACCGCGGCTATGTCTTCGCGTCCGCCCGGATCGCGCCGCAACGCCTCGCCGCCGGCGTGCTGGTGGTTGAAGTCGACGAGGGACGTATCGACCGAATCGATCTGGAGGGCAGCGACAATGCTGCCGTCCGCGCGGCGCTTGCGCCTCTCGCCGACGGGAAGCCGGTGACATTGAACGAGCTTCAGCGCCACTTGCTTATCGCCGGCGATATCGATGGGATTCGCATTCGGCAGACGCGGCTGGTTCATGACGGCAATCGTGGGGTTCTGGTGGTCCGCGTCGCGCAGGACAGCGCCTCGCTCAGGGTTGCGATCCGCAACGACGGCACACGGCCGGTCGGTCCGGTGGAGATCCATATAGAAGCGATGATCTCGCAACTCGTCTTCGCCGACGATGCGCTCAGCGTCGCCTATTCGAGCGCGTTGTTCGAGCCAAAGGAACTGCAATATGCCCGGCTTCGCTATCAGAAGCGGCTGAACTCCGGCGGCACCGAATTGTCGCTGGCCTCAAGCTGGTCGAGCGTGCAGCCGGGTTCGTATTTGTCGGGCTACGAGATATTGGGGCGTAGCTGGTCGCAATCGATCGGCTTGCTCCAGCCGCTCCACCGCCGGCGGCGGTCGAGCATCTGGCTGACCGCTTCGCTCGAGGTCAATAATCTGACCCAACGCCGCGGCGGGCGGGACGTGCGTCGCGACCGCGAAACCCTGCTACGCGCGGGGCTCTATGGCTATGACGACCTGTTCGGTGGCCGGCTTCGCTTCAATGCGTTGGTGTCGCAAGGTCTGGACCTGTTCGATGCGACCGATCCGGGCGACCCACTAGCATCCCGGTCCGACGCCGACGGCACATTCACCTCGGCCAATCTATGGCTGGAATGGACGCGGACTTTTGGATCGGGATTCAGCATTCGGTTGGCCGGCAACGGCCAAATCGCGTCGCAGCCGTTGCTGATCGGGGAGGAAGTCGCTTTGGGAGGCCGCTCGTTCCTGCGCGGGTACGATTGGAGCGAACGCTCAGGCGACGAGGGCGCGATGGGCTCGGCCGAACTGCGTTATGACGTCAAACAACCGCTCGGCATCGTCGATCGCGCGCAATTCTATGCTTTCGGCGATGGTGGCGTGGTCCGCAACCTGTCGAACGGAACAGGCGGCGGATCGCTCGCCTCAGCCGGCGGGGGACTGCGCGTCGACATCTCGCACGCGATCGGCGCGACTGCCGAGGTTGCCGTGCCGCTGACCGGGCCACGCTACGACACCGGCAACCGCCAGCCGCGGATCAATCTGGGTCTTTCGACCGCATTCTAAGACCAGAAAAAATAATATTGCGCCTGTCGAATCCGCTCCCCCTCGCGCGTCTCCGCGGTACGATCGCATTCCGGCGGTCGCGGGAGATATAAGATGCATTACATGATCCTGATCTACGAAGACGAGAGCGTCTATGGCGATAAGAACGATACGCCTGAGATGCAGGCGATCGTCGCCAAGCACTGGGACCTCGTCAGCGACCTGGGCGACCAGTACAAGACCGGCGCTGGCCTGGCGATGACCTCCGCGGCGACGACAGTGCGGACCGTAAACGGCAAGCAGACGATCCATGATGGCCCCTTCGCCGAAACGCGTGAACAACTCGGCGGCTATTACGTGATCGAGGCGGACAATCTGGACGACGCGATCGCGGTCGCGCGCCGCGTGCCTGTCCGCTTCGATGGCTCGATCGAGATCCGACCATTGCTCCACCCGCCGGGCAAGTGATGATCGAGGCGGTGCTGCGGGCGGATGGCGGGCGGATCACCGCCGCGCTCGCCGCCCGCTTCCGCGACCTCGACCTTGCCGAGGAAGCGCTGGCGGAGGCGTGCGCGCGGGCGCTCTCCGCCTGGGCCGACGCTCCGCCGGCCAATCCGGCCGGCTGGCTCTATCGCGTCGCGACCCGCGTAGCGCTCGATAGCTTGCGGCGCAGCGCGGTACGCCATGCGACCGCCCTGCCCGAGCCGGAGCCCGAACCGACCGTGGAGGAGTTGATGACCGCCACGCCGCTGATCCCCGACGAACGGTTGCGGCTGATCTTCGTCTGCTGCCACCCCGCAATCCATCCCGACGCGCGCGCCGCGCTCACGCTCAGGCTGGTGTGCGGCCTGTCGGCGCAGGAGATCGCGCGCGGTTTCCTGATCGCCGAACCCGCATTGCTGCAGCGGCTGACCCGCGCCAAGCGCAAGATCGCCGATGCCGGCGTGCCGTTCGAAGTGCCCGGCCCCGATCATTGGGGCGAGCGGCTCGATGCCGTGCTGTCGACATTGGAGGTCGCCTATGCCCATGCGCATGCCGACGGCGCCGGAACCGGACGCCATGCCGGCTATGCCGAAGAGATGCTGGGGATCACGGCGGCACTCGCGGCGATGCTCCCGACCGAATCCGAAGTTCAGGCACTCGCCGCAACCGTCCGTTTCGCCGAGGCGCGCCGGCCGGCGCGGGTCGATGCCGAGGGCATGATGGTGCCGCTTGCCGATCAGGACCCGATACAGTGGGACGCGCAGCTGATCACCGAAGGCCGCCGCTATCTCGCCGGCGTGCTGAACCGCGCGTTGGGAGCGCGCGGTATCCAGGCGCTGATCCATGCCGAATGGTGTGCGCGGGCGTCACTAGCCGATCCCGCTCCCTGGCCCGCGATCCTGACCCTTTATGACGCGCTGCTCGCCTGCCGTGACGATCCGGTTACCCGCCTCAACCGGGCGGTAGCATTGGCCGAAGTGCGTGGACCGGCGATCGCGCTCGAGGAGGTCGATGCGCTCAACCATGCCGGCCTGGCTGGTTACCTTCCCTATCACGCCTTGCGCGTCGATCTACTGGCGCGGCTCGGACTCACCGATGCCGCCCGCCGCGCCTATGATGCTGCCCTTGCCCTCGCACCGGCGGGCGCGGAGCGTCGCTGGCTCGACCGCCGCCGGTCCAAATGCATGGATTGAAGCGGCTCTCGCGATGAACGGATCGGGAACCTTTGGCGTGCCGCGCGGTTGAACTTAGCTTACGTGCCACAGGCACGGCACCACAAAGGGGGTCGGGTGAATCGCGAAGAACGTCACACCGCGAATTCGGAAAACGATCGATACCGCCTGCTGGTTGACGCGATTACCGACTATGCGATCTACATGCTCGATCCCGACGGGATCGTCACCAACTGGAATGCGGGCGCGCAACGTTTCAAGGGCTACACTGCCGATGAAATCGTCGGCCAGCATTTCTCGCGTTTCTATTCACCCGAAGATCGTGGCAACGGCTTGCCGGCGCGCGCGCTGTCCATAGCCCGCACCGAAGGCAAGTTCGAGCAAGAAGGCTGGCGAATTCGCAAGGATGGTCAGCGGTTCTGGGCACACGTCGTCATCGACCCTATCTGGGCGAAGGACGGCACGCTGATCGGTTTCGCCAAGATCACCCGAGACCTCACCGAACGCCGCGCCGCCGCCGAGTCGCTGCGCCAGAGCGAGGAGCAATTCCGGCTGCTGGTCCAGAGCGTCACCGACTATGCGATCTATCGCCTCGATCCCCAGGGTCACGTCGCCAGTTGGAATTCGGGCGCCGAACGGATCAAGGGCTATACGCCGGCCGATATAATCGGCTCCCATTTCTCGCGCTTCTACACCGACGAGGATCGCCTGGCCGGCGAGCCCGAGCGGGCGATGTCGATCGCGCGCGAGCAAGGCCGCTTCGCCGCGGAGGGGTGGCGCGTTCGCAAGGATGGCAGCCGGTTTCGCGCCAGCGTGGTACTCGACCCCATTCTGGGCGACAAAGGCGAACTCATCGGTTACGCGAAGGTCACGCGCGACGTGACCGAACGAGAGGATGCGCAGCGCAAGCTCGATCTCGCGCGCGAGGCGCTGTTTCAGTCGCAGAAGATGGAAGCAATCGGTCAACTGACCGGCGGCGTGGCGCATGATTTCAACAATTTGCTGATGGCCATCCTCAGCAGTCTGACGCTCCTTGAGCGGCGCGTTTCGGGTGACGCGTCGACGCAACGGTTGATCGACAATGCCCGGCAAGGTGCCGAGCGGGGCGCCGCGCTGACACAGCGTATGCTCGCCTTCGCACGGCGTCAGGAGCTCAATCCGGAACCCGTCGACGTGCCAGGACTAGTCCGCGGCATGAACGACCTCCTCCAGCGCACGCTCGGTCCGTCGCACCCGATCGGACTGCAATTCCCGCTATCGCTTCCCTGGGTGCTCGCGGACGCAAACCAACTCGAAATGGCCTTGCTCAATCTCGCCGTGAATGCTCGCGATTCTATGCCCGACGGCGGTGCCATTTCGATCGCCGCTGGCGAGGCCGCGGTCGAGGAGCGGACAATCGACGGACTCGCTCCTGGCCGGTACGTGAAGCTCGCGGTGATCGACACCGGCACAGGCATGGATGCCGCCACCTTGGCGCGTGCGACCGAGCCGTTCTTCACGACCAAGGGCGTGGGCAAGGGAACCGGGCTCGGTCTGTCGATGATCCATGGCCTTGCCGAGCAAATGAAAGGCGAGCTCGTGCTGCACAGTGTGGTTGGGCATGGAACCACGGCTGAGCTGTGGCTGCCGGTGACCGACATACGCCAAGATGCCGCCATCGTACCGGCGCCTCCGCCCGAGAGGATCGACCAGCCGCGCGACCTCCGCGTCCTCGTGGTCGACGATGACAGTCTCGTCGTGATGAATACCGCTGCCTTGCTCGAGGACATGGGGTATGTCGTGACTGAAGCCAGTTCGGCGGTCGAGGCGTTGGCGTTGTTCAAGGACGGATCCGCATTCGACCTGCTGATCACCGACCAGGCCATGCCGGGTATGGTCGGTACGCAATTGATCGAGAAAATACGTGAGATCGCGCCAGACCTGCCGATCATCCTCGCGTCCGGTTATGGCGAGCTGCCAGGGGCAACTCTTTCCAGCGTCGTCAAGCTGTCCAAACCGTTCGGCCAGGCGCAACTCGCCGCAGCGATCCGCAAAATAGAAACGGAAGAGGTGTGGCAACCGGCCTGACGGTCGAGTCTTGGCTCTGACTGACGAAGTCCGATAACCATCTTTGGCAGCATGTATTGCTTTGCCAAGGCTCGAAATGGGTATGCTGGCCCGCCGGGCATATTGCAGATCGTTACGTTTCCGGCCATGTCGGCCACACTGCTTTGGCAAACAGCAGCATCACTTGGGGCCGCCTTTGGGCGGCCCCTGTTTTGTCCAATCTAATTCAATAGCTTATTTCATCTGCCGCTTGGCTGAGGCCATCGTCGCCTTGCCGTAAGGCGGCTTCAATCCGGCCAGCTTGGCGATGTCGAAGCGCGCCTGACGGTACACCGCCTTGGCGTGGCTGAAGGTCCTAAACCCGTCATGCCCGTGATAGGCGCCCATCCCCGACGGGCCGATCCCGCCGAACGGCAATTCCTCGTTGGAGATGTGGAAGATCACGTCGTCCAAGGTCACACCGCCCGAGATCGTGCGATCGAGCACGCGGCGGCGTTCCTTGTCGTCGCTGCCGAAATAATAGAGGCCGAGCGGACGGTCGCGGCGATTCACCTCGGCGATCGCGCCGTCGATATCGTCATAGCGCCGCACCGGCAGGATCGGCCCGAAAATCTCCTCCTGCATCACAATCATATCGTCGGTCGCATCGCGGATGATGTGGAGCGGCATCTTGCGGCTGTTCGAGGCGGCGAAATCCTCGTTCGCCGGATTGACCGTCTCGATCGTCGCGCCCTTGGCGCGGGCATCCTCCAGCCAGTCCTGCAGCCGCTGATGATGGCGATCGTTGATGATCGAGGTGTAATCGGGATTGGCGAGCAGGGTCGGATACATCGCCGACACCGATTGCTTGAGGCCGTCGACCACCGCCTGTTCCTGGTCCGCCGGGACCAGCATGTAATCGGGCGCCAGGCAGATCTGCCCGGCATTGAGCATCTTGCCGATCGCCACCCGCTCGGTGCCGCGCTTGATGTCGGCGGACCGTCCGAAGATCACCGGCGACTTGCCGCCGAGCTCTAGCGTCACCGGCGTCAGATTGTCCGCCGCGGCGTGCAAGATGTGCCGGCCGATCCCGGTCGCGCCCGTGAAGATCAGGTGATCGAACGCCAGGCCCGAAAACTCCTTGCCGACCTCAGGCCCGCCCGACACGAAGGCGAGCTCATCGGCGGCGAAATAGGTCGGGCAGATCTCCTCGAACAAGGCCGCGACGCGCGGCGTGAACTCGCTGGTCTTGACCATCGCGCGGTTGCCCGCCGCGAACACGCCAGCCAACGGCGCCATGATCAGGTTCACCGGGAAATTCCACGGCGAAATCACGCCGACCACGCCCTTGGGCTGGAACTCGATCCACCCCTTGCCACCGAGCAGGCCGAGCGGCGCGGTGACCGGACGGCGCTCGGGACGCGACCAGCGGTCGACATGCTTCAACGCGTGTTTGAGCGGCGCGACCGAAGCGGCGATGTCGGTCAGCATCGACTGCTCGCGGCTGCGATGCCCGAAATCCTCGCTCAACGCGTCGCAAAAGCGATCCGCATGGTCAGCGATCATCGCGGCGGCGCGCTTCAGCCGGTCCTTGCGCACGGTCAGGCTCACCGGCAACTCGGCCATGAACGCCGCGCGTTGCGCCGCCAGGATGTCGTGCATCGTCATCGCATCTTTCCTCCCCGATATTTCAAGCGCAGCCGATCGCTCCGGCGACCGGTATTACGACGCTGGCTCGGCCCGCGCGATCGATCCGCAGCGTAGCGTCCGAAATTGACCCGCTTTTCGGCATGCTGGCGTCGGTCTTCACGACAATTTGCAAGGTCGCTGTGGTGCCTTTGCCGCGATATTCGGTGATCTGCGAGTAGCCTAGGCCACCGATTCCATTCTGCGCGCTGATCGGAAGGTCGGTCACTTTGCCGTCGATCGTCAGGCGCAGCGACGCGGGATCGGTGGTCGCCATTGCGACCAGCGCCATGCTCGGCGTCCGCGTCCACAGGAACGCCGCGCAGCCTTTGGCGGGCAATCGCTGCGGCGGCAGCGCACTGATCGGCAGGCCGTCGACCGAAGAGACGAGCGGCTCGATGATCTGCGGCGCGGACGACGGCGTCGAGGCCGGCTTTGGCAGCGCATTATCCTGCGCCGCGACTGGTGCGGCCGTTATCAGCAAAGCGAGCAGCAACGTCCTCATCGCCACGGTTGCTATCACGGGTTGACGTTAAGGGTAAGCGCGGATCGCGGTCAGCCGACAGCCTTCTTGCGGATCAGGTAGCGATAGACGCCGAAGACATCGATCGCGAACAGCGCGACATTCTGCGTCCCCAGCGCACCGTCGCGCGACAGCACCGAGCCGGCCAGCCAGCACAACGCCGAGCCGCTGAAAATGACGAATCCCCAGCCCGTCACGCGCCGGCCAGAATCGAGCGATACCATCAAGGCAGCGACGATCCCGCTGATCGAGGCGACCCATTTGATCGCGGTGATGAGGGTTTCCATGGTCATTCCCCTAGCGAACGAACGGCAAGTCGGAATTGCCGCAAAGCAAGGTCCGCAATTTGAATTCGCCGACACGCGCGCCTAGATCGCCGTCAGCATCCTTTCCGGAGTTTCTTCATGACCGCCGACCCGATCGTCATCCTGTCCTACGCCCGCACGCCGATGGGGAGCTTCCAGGGCACGCTGACCGGCGCCAGTGCCACCCAGTTGGGCGCGACCGCGGTCAAGGGCGCGGTCGACCGAGCCGGCGTCGACCCGAAAGACATCGAGCGCATCTATATGGGCTGCGTGCTCCCCGCCGGGCTCGGCCAGGCGCCGGCGCGCCAGGCGGCGATCAACGCGGGCTTGGGCGACCATGTCGAGGCGACCACGGTCAACAAGATGTGCGGATCGGGTATGCAGGCAACGATCATGGGCAGCGAGGCGCTCGCCGCCGGGTCGGTCGACCTGATCGTCGTCGGTGGCATGGAGAGCATGACCAATGCGCCGTACCTCTCAATGCGCCATCGCGGCGGCGCGCGGATCGGCCACGACGTGCTCAAGGACCATATGTATCTCGACGGGCTCGAAGACGCCTATGAGCCCGGCAAGCTGATGGGCGCCTTCGCCGAAGAGACGGCACAAGAATATCAGTTCACCCGCGCCGCGCAGGACGATTACGCGATCGCCAGCCTCGAGCGCGCGCAGGCCGCACAGAAATCCGGCGCATTCGCGCGCGAGATCGTCGCGGTCGAGGTGGTCGGCCGCAAGGGCACCGACACGGTCACGCTCGACGAACAGCCGGCCAAGGCTGACCCGTCGAAAATCCCCACGCTCAAGCCCGCTTTCGCCAAGGACGGCACGATCACCGCGGCCAATGCGTCGTCGATTTCCGACGGCGCCGCCGCGCTGGTGCTGACGCGCGCCTCAGTTGCCGACAAGCTCGGCAAGAAGCCGGTCGCGCGGATCGTGGCCCAGGCCGCGCACGCCCACGCCCCCGCCAAATTCACCACCGCTCCTGTCGCGGCAATGCAGAAGGCGCTCGACAAGGCCGGCTGGAGCGTCGCCGATGTCGACTTGTTCGAGGTCAACGAGGCGTTCGCGATCGTCGCGATGATCGCGATGCACGACCTCGGCATCCCGCACGACAAGATCAACGTCAACGGCGGCGCCTGCGCGCTCGGCCATCCGATCGGCGCCAGCGGCGCGCGGATCCTGACAACGTTGATATCGGCGCTTCAGACGCGCGGCCTCAAGCGCGGCATGGCGTCGCTGTGCATCGGCGGCGGCGAGGCCACGGCGGTGGCGGTCGAACTGATCAACTGATCTGCCACGAGCCGGTCCTGCGGGCCGCGCAGGATCGCGTCAGATCCTGCCCATGTCGGCGGGCAGCGGCAGCGGGGGCAATTGTGCCGCCGCCTGGGCGATCGCGGCGCGCACCGCTTCGACATGACGTCGATTATCGGTCTCGCTCAGCGTTTCGATCATCGGATTATAGTCGGCCGGGCGGATTCCCTGCCCGTCCATCACCGCAAACCAGCTGGCGTCGCGGAACAGTTCGTCGCTCGACAGGACGAGCCGTCCCGATGCCCGAAACTGGTCGATACGATAAACGAGCGTGTCGGGGATCGGCATGGCCTGGCAATAGCGCCACAGCGGCTCGTCGCGACCGGCCGTCATCTTGTAATGCAGCACCAGGAAGTCGCGGACATCGAGCATTTCCTGCCCGAATACGCGGTCGAACTGCTCGGCGACCAAAGGGTCGTCACCCCTGCGCGGAAACAAGGCGAGCAGCTTGGCGATGCCGCTCTGGATCAGGTGGATGCTGGTCGATTCGAGCGGTTCGAGGAACCCGCTCGACAGGCCGATCGCAACCACGTTCTTGACCCAGGAACGCTTGCGCTTGCCGGGCAGAAAGCGGATCAGGCGCGGCTCGGCGATCGGCTCCTCGCCCAGCGCATCGAGCAGCGATTGGCGCGCGCTATCGTCGTCCTGGAACCGGCTCGCATAGACATAGCCGTTGCCGGTTCGGTGCTGGAGCGGGATGCGCCAGCGCCAGCCCGCTTCCGCCGCGGTCGCGCGCGTATAAGGGATGACGTCGGTCTCGACCGGACTCGGCACTGCCCAGGCGCGATCGCAGGGCAGCCAGCCGCTCCAATCCTCGAACCCTGCGCCCAACGACTGCTCGATCAGCAGCCCGCGCAATCCCGAACAGTCAATGAAGAGTTGGCCGGCCACTTCGTCACCGCGCTCCGTGACCATGCGCGTGATGCAGCCGCTTTCCGGGTCCTGATCGATCCGGGCGACCTTGCCCTCGATCCGCACCACGCCAAGCGTCTCCGCATGGCGACGCAGATAGCGGGCATAGAGGCCGGCGTCGAAATGATAGGCATAGCCCAGGGTCGACCGCATGGATCGCGGATCGCCGACCGGCTTGTCGAACCGCCCGGCTCGTGCGGCTTGCGTCGTCAGCGAAAAATCCTCGGTCGCCGCCGCCATCCCGCCCAGGCGCGCGCGGATTAGCCGATGCAGGAACATCACCCCGTCGCCGGGTGGACCGAAGGTGCCGAACGGATGGAGATACGCGCTGCCGTCGCCATTCCAGCCAGCGAACTGGACGCCGAGTTTATAGGTCGCCTTGGTCTCGCGGATGAACTCGGCCTCGTCGAGCCCGACGATCTGGTTGAACCAGTGAATCGTCGGGATCGTCGCCTCGCCGACGCCGATCGTCCCGATCTCGTCGGATTCGACCAGCGTGATCCCGCGGCCCGACCCCTGCAGCGCGCGGCTCAATGCAGCCGCGGTCATCCAGCCGGCGGTACCGCCGCCCAGGATGACGATCTGCTCGATGCTCATTTCGCCCATGCCCGCGACCTTAGCCGGCGATCACTTGGCTGGACAGGCGACGCCACCGTCCTGCGCCGGGCGCTTGAGCGCGAGATAGACCGTGCTCCACAATTGCGCGGCGTTGGATTCGTCGGCATCGCGCCCGCTGGCACCGAACGCAGCGACCTCGTAGCGGCCCTCGGCATAGCGCCACGACCATAGTTCGGAGCTCTGGACTTGGCGCGTGGCGGCGATGGCGCGCCATAGGCATTGCTGCGTTGCTCTGAGCTTCGAGCGGACGCCAGGCGATATGTCGGCGCGTGCCAATTGTCGCTCGAGCCCGGCCGCGGCGAGCGCTTGTTGCCACGACCAGATCACGGTGCCGTGATAGGCGTTGGGCCCGAATTTCGCCGCGAGCGAATCTGGCGCGAAAGCGGGATTGGCGACCAGCATGCCGGCCCCCGTCATCAGCCCCGCCGGGAACGGCTTGCCGATCACTTCCGCAGCGGTCGCCAGCGCAGCATCGTCGGGATGGCCGAACAGCAGGGCGAAACCCTCGTCCGAATTCTCGATCGGTACGGGCGCGCCCTCGGCATCGAGCGCGATTGCGTTGAAACGCAGCCCGGCTGGGTCGACCGCCTGAAGCGCCGCCGTGGCGGGCACGCCGGCCTGCGCGGCGTAAGCGGTGATCGCGGCACGCGCCCGCGCGGCCGGAATCGTCATCGCGAACAGGCCCGGCGTGCGGGACCGCCAAGCCGCCTCGACCTCCGACAACCGGCTAAAGTCCTCCCGGTCGTCCGACGTCATATAGGGCGTGAGCAGGCCAGCGCGGTCCATGGCTGCCGCAGCATCGAGCGCGGCCGGGACAAAGATCGCGTTGACGTCATAGGGGAACCGACCACCCCCCAGCCCATCATTGCTGTCGCGCCACTCGCCGGCGTCCATGCCTGGATTGAGCGATATCAGATTGGTCGGCGCGGGGTTTTGCGCAAAGGGCCGCGCGCGGCGCAGGACGTAGCGCAGATTGCGCATCAGCGCGTCGCCCGCGCGTTCCTTGCCGTGCCGTTGGGCCAGGAAGGCAGCGGCCCGCGCTCGCCCGCGCGGATCGTCGATCAGCCAGGCACGCGCGACCGGCGCGAGCATGAAGTCGCCGTCGATCATGTTGTAATTGTAGGTCGGCGCGTCCGACTTGCTGTCCTCCTTCAAATGATCGAGGATTGCGAACTCGCCAATATCCTCCTCATGCGCGACCTGCCCCTTGTCAGACAGCCGTTCGAGCACTGAGGTCAGGCCCGTCTCGACCGCCGCCGGCAGCAATACGGGCATCAGCAGGCGTACCGACATCAAGGTGTCACGACCGAAATAGGTATTGAAGCGCCACGACCCGGCGAGGAACTTTTCGCGATAGCTCAAGAATTCGAGCGCCCGCCGCGCCCCGGCGTCGGCATTGGCCTGCGCGGTGAGCAGTCCGGCGATCGGCACCGGAGTCAGCGGCGTCTCGCCCGACACGGCGGTGATCGCGAGGACGATGCGGCCATCCGCCGCGGCGACGATGCCATGTCCATCCCATTGGCCGCCGACGATCCGAACGCTCAAGCGATAACCGGGTGCGCCATCGAGCCGATCGCGGGCCCAGATCAAGGTATCGCCGCGCACCGCGACCGAGCTGAGCAGCTCGGCGGGTGCGGTGCCGAGCGCCTGATAATCGCGCAGCACACGCACGCTCGACAGCACCGCCTGTTTGGGAGTGAGGCGCGGCGCGCGGATTCCGGCTGTGAAGGAAACGCCGTGGAGCGGTCGTCCCTTGGCGTCCATGACGGTCACCGGCACAGCCGGCGCGGTCATCGTCCATTGCGGCGCGCCCTGGACGCGATCGAACCACAGGCCGACCCCGCTATTCCCCGCCGGAAAGGCGACGATCAGGCGCGGATCGCTTCCCGACCGCAGCACGATATGCGCAGCGACCGGTCCTTTGCGCACGAAGCTGTTGATGTTCAGCCCTTCCTTCTGGACGAATGCCGGATCGGCGCGCGGCGTCGTGCGGGCGCCCAGCGCGGTGCCACAGGCTAGCGCCAGGAGCAGAATCGATCGAAGCCGCATCACTCGTCCTTCGTGCAACATCACGCCAGCCCGGGAGCGCCCCGGGCCGGCGCGCCCCTTTTCCTATCAGAACTTCGCCGTGATGCTGGCGAGAACGTTGCGCCCGACGATACCGCGGCCATAGAAATAGCCGTTGACGATCGACTGCGTCTGGCCCTGGCGCGGATTGCCCTCGGTATAGCCGCGCACATTGGTCAGATTGTCGACACTGACATTGAGGTTGATCTTGGACGACAGGTTGATCGAGCCGCCAACGCTGAACACGCCATAAGCGGGCAGCGCGACGCCGTTGCCGGCATCGGCGTAGATCTTGCCGATATATTTGTACCGGCCGTAAATCTCGCCCAGCCCGCCCGGCAGGATGAATTGCGGCGTGACGGTCAGCAATTTCTTGGGCGTCCGTTCGGGCGTATTCCCTTCATATTGCGGCTGCGCGGTGCCGTCGAAGCGCAAATTCTGCAGCTTGGGATCCTGATACACGCCCGACAGCGACAGCTTGAAGAAGTCGACCGGCTTGAGGTCGAAATCGAGCTGGATACCCTTGATATTGTCGTCGGCGGTCGCGTTGGACACCTTGGTCGGGTCGCTGGGGTCGAGGAACGTATAGCCCTGGTTGCGGAACTCGGTCTTGAACGCGACCAGCGAGCCGACCAGCATGCGTGACTGGAAGCGAACTCCGGCCTCGTACAGGGTCAGGTTGGCAGGCTGATGGATACCGCCATTGTCGCCAGCACTGGTCTGAAATCCGCGGGCATAGCGGGCATAGACCGAGAAATTGCGCGTCAGCGTGTAGTTGATGCCCGCCGTCGCCGCGAGGTGATCGTAGCTGCCTTCCTGGCGCGTATAGGTGCCGTTGAACGACTGCCCAAGTGTAGGAATGATCCCCGGCGTGCCCGCGGGTACCGGCGGATTGACCGCGTAGGAATTGCCCATATCGACGCGGTCGTGGACGTGCTCGTAGCGCGCGCCAAAGTCGATATGGAGATTGTCGCCGATCTTCAGCTCATCGTTGAAATAGCCTGAAATCGATTCGAGCTTGTCCTTGAAGATGCCCTGGCCCCAGTCGCCATAGCTGACCATGCCGTTGTTGGTCAGCTGACCGATGACATTGTTCTGGGCGTTGAGCGCAACCACGTCGTAGATGTTCGAGCCGTTGGTCACGTCGTTGATCAGCGACGCGGTCGCGGACTGATCGTTATATTTGGTGACGTTGTAATACATGCCGCCGATCGTCAGCGAATTGTCGATCGCGCCGCTGCCAAAGTCGAACTTCACGCCGAAGTCGCTGCCGAAATCCTTGCTGTCGAGCCGTTGGTGGTTGAGCACCGTCTGCTGCAGCAAACCGTTACCGTTGAGCGCGTTGAGCGTCGCGGTATCGCTGACCGGGATAACCTGCCCCGTCACCACGTTGCGGATGCCGAAGCTCGTCGTTCCGGGGAAGGCCATCGCGCCACGAGTCAGAAAGCCCGGCTGAATAATATTGCCTTGGGCGTCGCGCACCGGCTGGTCGAGCGGAGAGATGCCCTGCGTCAGATACGTGACCGCCGAGGCCGGCGGCTGCCCGTTCGATCCGGGGAAGATGCCGTTGAAGTCGAACGACGACTTCAGATAGCGCGCGCGGGCGAAGACGCTGATCTTGTCGGTGATCGGCTTTTCGAGATCGATGCGATATTGGGTCGTCTGGGTGTGGATGCCGTCGGCCAGGCTGAACGGCCGGAGGCAGGTGCCGGTCGCGCATGAATCAGGCACCAGGATCTGGCCGAACGCGCGCCCGGCAATATTGTCGCGCAGTCCGTTCAATCCGGGAACGTCGCCGATCTTGCCGCCGTTCGAGGTGAACGGCATGTCGGCATAATAAGCGTCGTGCTGGTCGCCCTTCTTGAAGGTGAAGCGCAGGAAGCCGCCGCCGGCGAACTTGGTCTCCAGCATCGCCTTGAAATGGTAGGTCGTATAATCGAAATCGGAACGGCGGAACCCGGGGTTCGACGTCACATAGCCGCCGACCGAGAAAGCGACATTGTCGGCAAGCGGTGCCGAAAAATATCCGTCGGTGCGCAATTCGCCATAGCTGGTACCGGTGAAGCGCGCCATCGCGGTGGCGCGATCGTAGCTCGGCTTGAGCGAAATGAAGTTGATCGTCGCCGCGGCGCCGTTGACCGCCAGCACGCCCGACGTACCGCCTTCGACCGCCTCGAGCCGGTCGATCGTGATGTCGTTCTGGAAATATTCGTCGGCCCCGCCCCCACCGTAGATGATCGGCATGCCGTCTTCTTCGAGCTGTATGAAGGTCTGGGCACCGCCGCGCAGGCCGCGCACCGAATAATTATTGGAGACCGCACCGGCGGTTCCCTCGACGAAGATGCCGGGCACGAGTTCGAGCGCCTCGGCGGTCGAGCGCGGCGCCTTGCGCTGGATGTCGGCGGCATTGGCCAGCGTCACGTCCGACGACGAGTTGAACAAGGTACGCTTGCCCGACGTGTTGCCGACCACGACGATGTCGTTGAGCGTCTGTCCGTCCGACCGCGCGTCGGTGTTAGGGGGCGTGGTCGGCTCGGCCGATTGCGCCGCCGGCTGGGTGGCATCCGGCGTTTGCGGCGGCGTCTGCTGCGCCATCGCGCCGGTTGCCGGGAGGACGGCCGAACCGACCAGCAGCGCGGCCTTGAGCCCGAGTCGGAGGCGCCCGCTGCCCGTCGTTTCGCGCGGCACAGCCGTTATGGACGCCGGCACGAGGCGATTGAAAACTCCAGACATGACATCCTCCCTTACGCATTACGCTGTTAAGGCGGCGGCGCTATCCGTTTCTGAAATTCATTTCAATAGCAGATATTCCAGTGATTTTACGCCACGAAATCAGCCGATTGCAGCGGCAATCGCACTGCAACGATTGCCGGCAGGAACGAACCGCGAGAGCGGTGGCGCCGGCGTCAGGCCAGACGGACGGCTGTGCACCAAATCCCACGGGTAAAATCTGCCACTTTGAAAAAGTTCCACGATTTGAGACGAGTGGAACCAAATGCGCGGACTGCCGGCGCGCCCGCGGAACGTCGGCTTAGCGGCGCCCGTCAACAAGCGCCGATCGTTCGGATCAAAGATCGATGCTGAAATACCGGCTGAAACGGATATCTGTATAAGGTCCACACGGGCCACACGGCACGAACCCGGCACGTTCGTACAACGCCCAGGCTGGCGCGAACGGCGCATTGCTGCCCGTTTCTAGGCTGAGACGGCGAAAGCCTCTTCCCCGCGCTTCCTGCAGAATATGGTCGAGCATCGCGCGCGCCACGCCGCGGCGGAGCGCGCTCGGCGCGGTGCGCATCGATTTGATCTCACCATGCTCGGCGCCGAGTTGCTTCAACCCGCCCATGCCGAGCAGGTCATCGCCATCCCACACGGTCCAGAACGTCACGCTCGGATGCTTCAGCCCCGACAAATCGAGCGCGAAAACGCTGTCGGGCGGCGAAATCTCGTGCATTGAGCGGAGATGATATTCGACCAGCGCGACCACCTGCGGCCGCGAGACGTCATCCAACTCGATCCGCATCACTCGATCGTTTCGGCCGAATCGACGCCCCATAGGTGGCTCACTTCGACAAAGCCGCCGCGCCCCGTCACATCGAAATAGCACCAGCCGTCGCCGCACTTGCTGACGCGGCCGATCACGCCCGGCTCCGCCCGCCAATTGATCTTGCCGGCGAAGCGCGGTGAGTCGCGCAATTCAACCACATCACCCATCACCATCGCGGTGCGCTGGTCGCTGATCAAATTGGCCTGCATCCAGCCCTGCGTCCCGCCCGGATCCTCGACCTTGCGCCAATAGGCGCCGCCGCCCTTTTCCTTGTAATTCTCGATCACTTTCACCGGCAGACCCTGGCGCTGGTATTTCCAGCTGACCGGATAGATCCGGCTCGGGCCGGTGCGCATGAACGCGGACTTGGCATTGATCGATGCGAAATAAGGCGGCTTCTTTTCCACCAGCGCGGCAATCGCCGGCACCGCAATCACAGCCGCCGCGATTCCCGACAACCCCCAGCCGATACGCATGGCCATCCCCTTTTACGCCACAATCGATTCGTACCTATTGCGCAGGCGTCGCAGTGCATCAACCGCATTGACCAAAACCCGTGAAGCCGCCAAGCCGAGCGCATGGCCGGGTCCAAGCGCAAACCTCGGGTGATCGTGACGCGCGAGCTGAGCGATGCGGTGATGGACCGCATGGCGCAATTGTTCGACGCGCGCCTCAATCGCCAGGATATCGCGATGACCCGCGACGAACTCGTCGCCGCGGTCCAGGACGCCGACGTGCTGGTCCCAACCGTCACCGACACGATCGACGCCGACCTGATCGAAGCCGCCGGCGAGCGGCTCAAGCTGATCGCCAATTTCGGCAACGGCGTCGACCATATCGACCTGAAGGCGGCGCGCGCGCGTGGCATCCTGGTGACGAACACGCCGGGCGTGCTGACCGACGACACCGCCGACATGACGATGGCGCTGATCCTGTCGGTCCCGCGCCGCCTGGCCGAAGGCGAGAAGCTCGCGCGGTCGGGCCAGTGGAGCGGATGGAGCCCGGGCGCGATGCTTGGCCACCGTATCGGCGGCAAGACCTTGGGCATCGTCGGCATGGGGCGGATCGGCCAGGCGGTCGCCGTGCGCGCGCGCGGCTTTGGCCTCACCGTCCATTACCATAATCGCCATCGCTTGCCCGAAAGCGTCGAGCAGGAGCTCGCAGCGACCTGGCATGCCGATCTCGACGACATGTTGGCGGGGTCCGATTTCATCTCGATCCACACGCCGCACACCGACCAGACCGAACAATTGATCGACGCGCGCCGGCTGTCGCTGCTCAAGCCCCAGGCCTATATCGTCAACACCTCACGCGGATCGGCGATCGACGAAACCGCGCTGATCGACGCGCTCGAACGCGGCAAGATCGCCGGTGCCGGACTCGACGTGTTCGCACATGAGCCGGAAATCGACCCACGCCTGCTCGCATTGCCCAACGTCGTGCTGCTGCCGCACATGGGATCGGCGACGTTCGAAGCGCGCGCCGCGACCGGCGAGCGCGTCATTAGCAATATCCAGCATTGGGCCGACGGCCATCGCCCGCCCGATCAAGTTCTGGAAGGCTGGATCTGATCTTCGGCAGGCCGCCTGCCGAGCCCCGATCAGCCGCCGAGCCCGGCCAGCCACTCGCCGATCATCGCCCGCCCCGCCACCACCGCAGGCGGACCAAACCGGTCATGGGCAGCGCGTAACGCATCGGGCGTCGATCCGACTTCGGCGATATCCGCGCCGTCATTGGCAAGCCAATGTTCGAACCGCTCATCCTCCCCCATTTCGGCATGGAATTGCAGCGCGAGCAAGTTGCGGCCGCGTGAGAACGCCTGAGCATAGGGTGTTGTTGTTGCCAGCAATTCGGCGCCATCTGGTACGTCGAAAGTATCGCCGTGCCAATGCAGCAGATCGACGCCATCGAGATGGCGCAATGGCCCCGCTTTGCCCGCATCGGTCAGCGCCACGGGCGCAAATCCGATCTCGCGCTCCGGCCCTTTGCGCACATCCGCGCCCAGTGCGGCGGCAATCAATTGGCTGCCCAGGCATACGCCAAGCGTGGGGCGATCGGCCGCCAGCCGCCGGCGTAGTACCTCGATTTCATCGCTCAGCCAGGGGAATCGATGGGTATCGTAGACGCCCATCGGCCCGCCCATCACCACGAGCAGGTCGGGCGACAGCGTGTCGAGCGCGGCGCATCCGGCGTGGTGCGCGGCGACACGGTCGATGACGTACCCCGCCGCTTCGATCGGCTCGCGATAGCCGGCAATGCCTTCATGATCGACGTGGCGGAGAACAAGTGCGCGCTTCACCCTATTACGCTAACGCCTTCGTGCTGCATCGCAACCAAGCTCCACTTGGCCTGCCCCGCATTCTATCTTTGATCAATCCCCGGTCAGGATGCGATCGACCAATTGCTTAACCGTCGGCACGAAACCGTTCGAATAGAACGGATCCTTCTTGAAATTATACGCGCCATGCCCGGCGAACATCAGATTCTGGTCGACATCTCCGCCATGCGCGATGTCCTGCAGCGTCTTCTGGATGCAGAAGCTGCGCGGGTCGGCCAGCCGCCCGGTCGAATTGGTCTCGCTGTCGGCCCAACTCGAGAACAGGCATTGCGACAGGCAGCCCATACAATCGGCCTGGTCCTTGCGAATCTCCGATTTCTCGGCCGGCGACACGAACACTAAAGTGTTGTCGGGGGTCTTCAGCGCTTCGGTGAAGCCGTGGCCGAACCATTCGCGCGCGCGGAGCAGGTCGTTCCTGGTCACCCAGAAATTCTTGCCCTTCACCCCGACGTCGAGCTGGAAGGTGTGATCGCCCGCTTCCTGCGTAGAGAAAGCGATCTGGCGGTCCGACCGCGCTTCGAGCGAACGCAGAAACGGATTACGCACCGCCGACGAATAGAAACCGGTCGGCGAGAACCGGTGCAGCAGCACAGCGCCCTCCTCGATCTGCGTCAGCCGCGCTTTCCAAGCCTCCGGGATCGGGCTTTCGCGCGTCAGCAGCGGGCGCGTGCCGAATTGAAAAGCGATCTTGCCGAGTTCGGGATTGTCGATCCAGTCGTTCCAGTCGCGCAGGAACCACACGCCGCCCGCCATCACGATCGGCACGTCGTCCGAGATGCCGCCTTCGCGCATCGTCTCGCGCAATTCCTTGACGCGCGGATAGGGGTCTTGCGGCACGAGCGGGTTTTCGGCGTTCGACAGGCCATTATGCCCGCCGGCTAGCCACGGATCCTCATACACCACCGCTGCAAGCCATTCCGCCGCCTTCGAATAAGCACGCTTCCACAGCGCACGGAAGGCCCGGCCGGAGCTGACGATCGGCAGATAGTTGACGTTGTACGACGCGGCGATCTCGCTGAGCTTGTAGGGCATGCCGGCGCCGCAGGTGACGCCCGCCACCAATCCGCGGGTGCGTTCGAGCACGCCGTGTAGCACGCGCTGCGCGCCGCCCATTTCCCACAGCACATTGATGTTGATCGCGCCCTTGCCGCCGGCGATCTCGAACGCGCGCTTGACCTGCTGGACAGCGCCTTCGATCGCATATTCGACCAGTTCCTCGTGGCGCTCGCGGCGCGTCAGCGCCTTGTACACCTGGGGAATGATCTTGCCTTCGGGATCGTAGCTGTCGGCATTGACCGCGGAGACCGTGCCGATGCCGCCCGCGGCGGCCCAGGCGCCGGCGCTGGCATGGTTGGTCGCGGCAACGCCCTTGCCGCCTTCCACCAGCGGCCATACCTCGCGACCATTATAGACGATAGGCGTCAAGCCCTTGAACACGTAACTCTCCTGCGACCAATAACGCAGCCTATAGCGTTTCGCTGCCTGGAGGCGAGCAAAATACTCCTCAGGACAGAGCGCCTGCCCTGCCCAATGCTTGCTCGTATAAATGGGCATAGGCGGCGATCATCGCCTTGTCATCATAGTCGGCGACCGCCTTGGCGCGGTTGGCCTTGCCCACCACCGCGCGAAGCTTGGCATCGGCCGCCAGCGTCTGGATCGCGTCGCGCAGGTCGACCTCGCCCGAATGCGGCGTGATGTAGGGGCGGTTCTCCTCGCTCACCATATGTGGAATGTCGCCGGCCGGGACGGAAGCGATCGGTAATCCCGCCGCCATTCCCTCGACCACGGAGATCGGGAATTGCTCGCTCAATGACGACAGCGCCATGATGTCGAACAGCCCGACATAGTTGTGCGGCTCGGGTAGGAAGCCAGGCAACAGCACCTTGTCTTGCATTTCGAGCGCGCGCGCCGCCATCTCGATCTTTGCCCGCTCGGGCCCCTCGCCGACGATCACCAGCCGCACGCGCGCCGAGCAGCCGGCGGTCGCACGCACCAAAGCCGGCATGTTCTTGACCTCGCGCAACCCGGCCAGCGCGCCGACGATCACTTCCCCGGGTTTACGAACCAAGCCCGGTATCGCCTTGGGATTTGGCTTTTGCGTGTATAGCGCGGTGTTGATGCCGTTGGGAATCCGGCGCAGCCGCGGCGCCGATTGCTTCCAGACATTGGTCGCCACCCATTCGAGCGTCATCGACGGTACCACCACCGCAAAGGCAGCGGGGAACGCCATGCGACGATAGACCGCGCGCTGCGGCTTGAGCTTCATCGCCTCGTCGGCATTGAAGCCATCTTCGTGGTGAATGACCGGCGGCAAGTTCTTCGGAAATACGCGCTTGGCCATCACGGCGTCGATCGCGCCCCAATTATAGCTCAGCACCAAATCGAACCGCCTCATATATTTGGCGATCGCCTCGTACCGGCCAACCGACGGACGCCCCGTCAACTGCGGCGGGTTCTGCGCGATTTCATAGCTGATCCCCTGCGCGATCGCGTCGCGCGCCGAATATTGGTCGGGTATGCCGGACACGATCGTATGTCGCGCGCGATCGCCGAACGCATTGATCAACTGAACCGAGCGCGCTTCCTTTCCGCCCAGGTTGAACGACGAATGCATGTGCAGAATATTGAGCGGGGTAGGCATGGCGAACCTTGGACTCCCCTCCCGCTTGCGGGAGGGGTTGGAGGAGAGTCTGTTGGACCCGGCGTAGGGAGTCGCACATGCCCTCCCCTAACTCCTCCCGCAAGCGGGAGGGGAATTATAGACCGAACACGCTCTTGGGCACATGGGTGATGCGGCACGCGAGGTCGGCCTCGCCGCTCGCGATGACGAAATGATCGCCGGCATCGGCAATGCCGGTCGTGAAGACGACGTTGTCCAGATACATCAAGTCCTTGATCGGATCGGTCAGATGCGGCGCGGGTTGCAACAGCGGCGTATCGCTGGTCGCTATCGTGACCGATGGGTCGCGCGCGTCGAGCAGCGACCAATAGGTTCGATAGATGCCGACCACGCCATAAGGCTCGACCCCGTGCCACAAGGAAAGCCAGCCGCGATCGGTCAGCACCGGCGGAGTCCCCCCGCCCATGCGCGCGGTCGCCAGCGTAGCCGCATGCGGTCGAATGCCCGGCTTTTCGTGCGGCTTCCAATGGAGTGCGTCGGGCGAGGTAGCGAGGTTGATCGACGGACCCGCGCGCCACTCGCTACCCGGTGGATAGGCGAAATAGAGGTCTCCCAGCGGCCGCGTTTGCGCCCAGTAATTGGCGCCGATCTGGTCTTCGAAGATCAGCATGTCCTTGTTCTGATGATCGAGCACGATCCCTTCGAGCAGCCAGTCGCGCGCGTCGTTGGAGGAATAGAGCGTGGTCGAATGCCGCTCCGGACTGACAGAGCAGGTCGTCATCAACCAGCGATTGTCCATCCGGCTGATCCGAGCGTCCTCGACGCCATAGCATTGGTAGGAGGCGCGCGGCGCGATCGCCTGGCGATAATGGACGTCGACCACCGACCGACCCTCGGCATCGAGTTCAACCGGCAACAGCCAGGACAGACTGGTCAGCGCCATGACTTTCCACCCGCCGCCGCGCATCATGAATTTCCGCGGGTCGGCGGTATCGACCATCTCCAACGGCCAGGGATCGAGGCAATATCTGCCGGCATCGGCAGCCGTGCCGTCGCTGGGTACCCAGCGGATCGAATGGATCTTCTGGTCGACGATCGGCGTCCTCAGCGCCTCGGCGATCCGCACCATCATCAGCAGATTGCCGTTGGGCAGCCGCGTCAGGCCGGGGTTGAACGCGCCCAGACAATAGGTCTCGGCATCGATATGCCCCGCCAACGGCCCCTTCGAGAGATCGACGTCGCGCGGGTCGAAGATAATCTGATCGAACATTGGGGTCATTCGTCGCCCTTGAGCAGTGGCGTCATCGTCGCACGTTTCGGCCCTGTGAGCGGGAAAGACGCGTCACGCCGTGGCGGGTTCCTTCGCCACCCGGTCGAGCAGGCGATCGATCGCAGCGATCGCTTCGGGCTCCATCAGTGTCGGCGTGTGACCGACATCGGGCACCGTCACCAGTTCGGCGTGATCGAGCCGCGCCGCCATCTTCTCGGCGGTTGCCGCCGACAGGACGTCCGAGCGGGCACCGCGCAGGATCAGCGCCGGCACCTCTTTCAGCGCGTCGAGCGCCCGCCACATATCGGGGCCAGCCTCGTTTCCCGGGACACGGAACGGCTCGGCGATCTTCATGTCGTAATCGAGCACGATCCGCCCCGAACTGTTCAGGCGATACAGCCGTTTGGCCATCGCCAGCCATTCTTCGATGCCATAGTGCGGATAGACGTCGGCATTGGCTTCCTGAACCCCGCGCGCCGCATGCATCCAGGTCGGCCAAGTATTGGCGCGGCCGACATAGGATCGGATCCGCCCCAATCCCGCCGGCTCGATCTCCGGCCCGACATCGTTGAGCAGCACGCCGGCCAATTTCTCGCGCCCGGTGCCCGCCAGCAGCATGGTGACGATCCCGCCCAGCGACGTGCCGAACGCGACGTAGCGGTCGATCGCCAGTTCGGCGAGCAGCGCCTCGACGTCCTGGACATAGGTCAGCGGCGCATAGGACATCGGGTCCTTGGCATAGCCGCTCTCGCCGCGTCCCCGCAGATTGACGACAATCACCCTCCAGTCGGAAGACAGCCGCTCGGCAACGTCCTCGAAATCACGGGCGTTGCGAGTCAGGCCGGGGAGGCAGACGATCGGCGGACGCCCGCCACCGTCGCCGCCACGCCCGGGATAGTCCCGGCAATGCAGCCGCACTTCGTCGTTGGACCACCAGTAGCGATTTTCATAAGCTGACAATGGTTGCGTCCCCGCGGCCGGTCCACCCATATTGCCGCATGACCGCGCGACCGCAAGCTTATCGCCCCGAAACAGCAATCCTCGATCTCGGGGATGCGTTTTACGATCGCGTCCCCGCGGCCGATTTTCCCCAGACGATCCTGCGCTATCGCAACGATCGCGCCGCGGCTGAGGTCGGGCTCGAGACGCTGACCGACGAGGAGTGGATCGCGCATTTCGGGCGGTTCGCGCCCTTGTCGGGCTCGCTGCCCGAGCCGCTGGCGCTGCGCTATCACGGCCACCAGTTCCGCAACTACAATCCGGATATCGGCGACGGCCGCGGATTCCTGTTCGCGCAGATGCTGGGCACGGACGGTCGATTGATGGACCTGGGCACCAAGGGATCCGGCCAGACACCGTATAGCCGGTTCGGCGATGGACGGCTGACGCTAAAGGGCGGGATACGCGAAATCCTGGCGACCGAGATGCTCGAGGCGCTCGGCGTCCCCACCTCGCGCACCTTCTCGCTGATCGAAACCGGCGAAGCGCTGGAACGCAACGACGAGCCCTCTCCCACGCGGTCCGCGGTGCTGGTGCGGCTCAGCCACAGCCATGTCCGCATCGGCACGTTCCAGCGGCTGGCCTATTTCCGCGACGAAGCGGCACTGCGCGCGCTGACCGGCTATGCGCTGCTCCGGCTGTACGGCGAAAAGCCCGGCGACGATGCCCCGGTCCGTCTGCTCGATCTGGTGGTTGGCCGGACGGCGACGCTCGCCGGCAGATACATGGCGGCGGGCTTCGTCCATGGCGTGCTCAATTCGGACAATATCAACGTCACCGGCGAAAGCTTCGATTATGGACCGTGGCGCTTCACCCCGACTTGGGATCCAGGCTTCACCGCCGCCTATTTCGACCATGCTGGGCTCTACGCATTCGGCCGCCAGCCGGAAGCAATCCATTGGGACGCGATGCAACTGGCGGTCGCGCTCCGCCCGATCTGCGACGCCGAGCCGCTGATCGCGGTGCTCGACACGTTCGGCGACCGCTATCAGCGCGCGGTCAGCGACGCGATCCTGTGGCGGCTCGGCCTGACCCCGCGCGATCCCGACAGCGACCGCGCGCTGGTCCGGACGATCGAGCCGGTATTGCGCGCCACCGCGACCGGGATCGACCGCTTCTTCTTCGACGCCTTCGGCGGCCAATTGCCCGACAGCTATGGCCAGGCATGGGACGAGGTCCGCAATGCCCTAGCCGCCTACGCGCCCCGGTCCGACCGTTCGCATCCTTACTGGTCGGGCGAACCCTGTTCGATGCTGATCGACGAGGTCGAGACGATCTGGTCGGCAGTCGACGAACGGGACGATTGGGCGCCGCTCTACGCCAAGGTCGCCGCGATACGCGAAATGGGTCTGGCGTTGGCGGGCGAGCCGCTGGCGGCGGCCGCGGCGAACGGCTAGGGACCGTGATCGATGTCGGATGAACTCCTTTCCTACGAACCGGCGACCGGCGTCTTGCTGTGGCGCCACGCGATCGGCGATGCCGATAGCGAAGTGGCGGCCGCGCGCGAGAGCTGGGCCGAATGGGCAGCCAAGCCGGTCACCTTCCGCATCGAGACCTTGCGCCGCTATGCCAATGTCGTCCGCGCGCGCACCGATGCCTTTACCGACCTGATCGCGCGCGAGACCGGCAAGCCGCTATGGGAAGCCAAGACCGAGGTCGATTCGGTGATCGCCAAGGTCGACATTTCGGCCGGCGCCTTTGCCGAGCGCACCGGCCAGCGCCAGCTCGATTCCCCGATGGGCAGCCGCATGGCGCTGCGCCACAAGCCGCATGGCGTGCTCGCGGTGCTGGGGCCGTACAATTTCCCCGCCCACCTGCCCAACGGCCACATCGTCCCCGCGCTGATCGCGGGCAATGCGGTGGTGTTCAAGCCGTCGGAAAAGACGCCCGCGACGGGCGCCTTCATGATCGATTGCCTGCACGAGGCAGGCGTACCCCAGGGCTGCGCGCGATTGCTGATCGGCGGCCCGGCCGAGGGCAAGGCGCTGGCCGGGCATGACGGTATCGACGGCCTGTTGTTCACCGGATCGGCGCGCACCGGCATCGCGCTCAACCGCCAATTCGCCGACCGTCCCGAAAAGATCCTCGCGCTCGAAATGGGCGGCAACAACCCGATCATCGTGTGGGACACGCCCGATCTCTACGCCGCGGCGATCGTGATCATCCAGTCCGCCTTCACCACCGCGGGCCAGCGCTGCACCGCCGCCCGCCGGCTGATCGTCGACGAGGCATTGTACGAGCCGCTAATGGCCGAGCTGCTCAAGCTCACCGGCCGGTTGATCGTCGGCGATCCGCACGCCGACCCGCAGCCCTTCATGGGCCCGGTGATCGACAATGAGGTCGCCGATCTGCTCACCGAGAGCTTTCTCGAACTGATGATGCGCGGTGGCCGGCCCTTGCGGCACATGGAGCGCCCGTTCGACGACAAACCATTCCTGACCCCGGGCATCCTGGACGCGACCGACATGAAGGACCGCCCCGACATCGAATTATTCGGCCCGATCCTCCAGGTGATCCGCACGACCGATTTCGACGAGGCAATCGCGGAGGCGAACAACACGCGCTACGGCCTGTCCGCCAGCCTGATCAGCCAGAACCCCGACCTCTACAACCGCTTCTGGGCGAACGCGCGCGCGGGGATCGTCAACTGGAACCGGCCGACGAATGGGGCGAGTTCGGCGGCGCCGTTCGGGGGTGTGGGGTGGAGCGGCAACCACCGGCCGAGCGCTTATTATGCGGCGGATTATTGCGCGTATCCGGTGGTGTCGAACGAGGCGGACCAGGCGCGCGCGTCGATCGCGGTGGGGTTGCGCGAGGAGTGAGCGTGGTCGCTAGTTAAGTGTATTTAGTAAAGTGGCACCGTAATTCCGCTGACACGACCACGCTCGCGTCAGAACCGACTGTATCTGCATTGTCGCGAATATATTTGACGGTGGCGTCGATGATCTGAATCTGGGTCGCGCTTGTCGGCAAACAAATGACCGACTTGATCACTTTCATCGACAGCAACTTGTTGAACGTATCTGAGACGCCGATGATGTAGCCTCCGCAGATGCCTTGTTCCGTCGCATTCCTGCTTCTGCATTTGGCGTTGAGTTCCCAGCCGTTTAGAAACACGAGGCTTCCCAACATCATCGTCAGACTGATCATATCTCTCCCTCCCGCACAAACTAAGAGCCGCGTAGCTCGAACGCGTCAGTAGAGCGCATGCTTCCTTGGAGCAGCCCACAGGCGCGACCGGCCGGGATTGAGACGCTCAAAGCCAACGCGCGACACCGCCATGCCAGGAACACGTACCCCGACGGCTTTCGCTGAAGCTCCACGAGCCGTCGCGGCACTTCGCGCTGGCGCCTGCGCGCCCGCGCGCGGCCTGCGTCGGGCGGTGCACGCGATGGCCGCTGCGGGCCGTATAATATTCTGACGAACCGACTGGGCCGTAGCTGTATCGAGAATGCTGACGTGCATCTGCCGTGGCCGAGGCCGTCAGAGCGACCAGTGCAAAAGCGGCGAATAAAAGCCTTGTGGCCCTTCCCCTCTGCTCCCTGAGATTGGCTCTTCCCTAACCCTGCCCCCATTCTTGGCAGATTGGTCAGCCGCCCTTACTCTTCAATATGGCACCTCTACCCCGGCCTTAAACGCGCAATTACGAAAACAAAGGAGACATCGCTAGTATCACCGCAACCGCCATTATTAAATATCCGACTATCGTTAGAGAATAAATATAGGATCGGGATTCCACAAATTTAGAGAACGGCGCCGATGATCGATACTTTTTCATCGACAGAGACAATAGCGAGACAATTCTTTTAGAAGAAAAGGCCAGCGCAGAGCCAAAACAACCCAATATAGCCAAGGCCCCGTAGAAATGAATTTTTTCCATAGGATCACATACACCAAGCAGGAGTTAATCTCGCTATTTTCCAGGTATAACCTACGCTCGCCGCAGCTCCTGGTGTCGTAGCCCCCAGCCTAACAGTTTCTCCGGATGAATTTCCTCCTTGGCAGATACCACCCACAAAACCTCCGCAAACGTCTAATCCCCAACCTGAGAGAATACTACCTAGTTGCGATTCGCTTGGTCTCAACACTGTACCGTTGACCCAACCAGCCATCGCGCTGCCTCCAAGAGCAGTGGGTCCGCCCCCTACAAGGCTTAGAGAGAAATAGTCGTTTCCGTATCGGTCTGCTGTAAGTGAAATCCCCGGACCAACAAAGGGGCCGGTCAGCGGATTAGGTATTGGTATAGATCCACTGATCGCTATGAAGTCCGGCAACCGCAAACTCGGACGTGCAGGCGGACATTGTACATTGTCGGTCGACAGGTCTGATGCTGGTCCTTTTCCACCGCTGCCGCCTGGCCCCCCTCCACCAACTGATCCGCCGCCGGATTGAACAAGATTTTCGGGCCCTCCACATTGGGCGCCGATAATTTCAATAGTACCATCCGAATGAGTGATATGCTGCTCAGGAACGATCGTAACCCTATGGAAGTCCCTCTCGCAGTTATAAAAGCCCGTTGGGTCTGTGGCATTGACTGGATCGCCGTCCACATAATTGTACCAGTTCATCCCATCGGCATAACCGATCGGATCGGTCTGCATGAACCGCCCAAGCGTCGGCGAATACATCCGCGCTTTATGATAAGAGAGCCCAAGTTCCTGCAGCCAGGCTTGTCCGGTATATTGGAACCGCCCCTGATTGTTGCCGCCGTGGATGCCGTATTCGTCATACGTATTGATGTCGGTGGCGCTGCCACTAGCATTAGTCACCGCGACCACCGAGCCGCGCTCGTCGGCCACCAGCCAACGCCTGTCGGTCGTGCCGGAGCCTTCGTACCAGACCAACGGCTCGTCCGTGCCAGCACCGTAGACGTACCGGCGTTGCAGAGTAGACGGCGCTCCCCACAGATATTCCCCGATGATATTGCCACCATCGCTGGCGAACCGAGGATAGGTGGAAGAGAGGTTGTACCCCTGCAACTCGTCCAACGAGCCATATTCCAGAACGCTGGCTGCAAGGTTCGTCGAAACGAGGTGGTTAACTGCGTCATAGCCAAAGGTTGAGCTGTCAGAAACGTTGAGATTGCCCCGCCCGTCATAGCCCAGGCTCGTGCTGCCCGAGGCAGTGTACTGGTTGAGCCCGTTTGTTGGGTACGGGCGGTTGACGGTCGCGCTGCCCGTCCAAGCATAAGCGGTGTTCGCACTGGTACGCGACACGATTTGACCCGCTGGGTTATAGCCGAAGGTGGTTGCATTGTCCTGGCCACTCGCTGTCGGCGTGCAGTCGAGCGTGCCGCCGCCGGCTAGATCGAGTCGAAGGCACATCAGGCGCGACGCGCCATCATAGCTGTAATAGCTCGCCGTTCCATTGCCGCGGGTCAGGCTCGTGCGGCGGCCCTGATCATCATAGCCATAGGTCGCAAGCGTCGTTGACCCGTTCTCGACGACCGTGGTCATCTCGTTCAACGGGTCGTAATTATAACCGATGTAAAGCCCATCAGGCCAAGTCACACGCGTGCGGTTACCGGCAGCATCGTACTGATAGGTGAGTGTCGTGTACGGCTCCGCGCGCGAGGTCAGCCGACCCAGGGCGTCGTATGTGAGCGTTTCGGGCGAACCGCCACCGGCCCAGCTTGCGCCGGTCAGTTCACTGAAGAGATTATAGCCGTATTGCCGGCTCAGCGAACCGTTCTCGGTGCGTGAGGTCACGCGGTTGAGGTTGTCGATCCCGAGAGCGATCGTGCCGCCATCGCGCAGACGTTTGTTCGTGATGTTGCCGTTGGCGTCATAGGTGAACTGCTCGTAATCGGTGACCGAGCTCGTTCCTGAGCCCTTGGTCGGCGACGGATAGTTTGTCTTCCAAAGCCGATCGAACCCGTCATAGGTGTAGGTGGTCTTGTTGCCATTTGCGTCGGTCGCCGTCGCAACCTTGCCGTTGTCACTATAGGTTGTGGTTACATCGTCCGAAGCATCTGCTGTTCCATAGGCCGAGGTGGTTTTGGTCGTGCGACCCGCGTTGTCGTAAGCCATCTTGGTGATGCGGTCGGCGTCACCGGTGCCTGTCGTCGCCGTGCAGGCCGAAGGCAGAGAGCCATAAGTGCTCGGCTTCATCCGCACCGCCGTGCAATCCAGCCGGCCGTCGGCATCGTAGCTGTATTGGGTAAGGCTGTAGGTCGTACCACCGCCGCTGATGCTGTCAGTCGCTTTGCGCGCGTTGACGTCATAGGTCGTGGCTTGCTGTTGCAGCGAGACAAACGCCGACCAGTCGGTGTCGGCGGTACCGTTCACCGTTCCAGCTTCGGCCAAGGTCGGCTGGCCGTCATTATTGTAGGTCGTGCGGATCGCGCGCCGCTTCAGCGCTCCCGCGCCGTCAGGGTCGGGCGAGATCGCTCCAACACGTTCGCGATCGGCATCGTAGCGATAGGTAACCGTGTCGTCGCTGCCGGACAGCGGGCCGTCGACAGTCAAGAGGTTGCCAACCGCATCATAGGTTGCCGTCGTCGTCGCAGTTAGGCTGTTATCGCCCGCCCCCTTGGAGATGCTATTGGGCAACAGGTTAGCGTTATAGCCGATTGTCGTCTTCATTTCGTCGGCCGTTCCGGTGCAGCTTGCCCCGGTCTGGCATTGCGAAATCCCGGTGAGCATCGAGACGCCGCCGGTCGCGGTATAGTTGTACCGCGTCTGGGGCCGATTGGCGCCCGCCGTCGCGGCAGGCGCGGTCACGCTGGTGAGCTGGCCCGTGGTGGTATCATAGGTGTAGTCGGTCTGATTGAGCTTCGCGTCCGTGGTGGAATTGGGTTGGTTGCATTTCACGACGTTGGTGCAAGTCGTGTCGAAGGCAGCCGTAGTGACGATGTCGGTGCCGCCGACCGAGGGCTTGGCCTTGAGCGTCGTCGTAGTCACGTTGCCACGCGCGTCGTAAATATACTGAACCTTGTTACCTTCGGGATAGGCGACCTCGGTCAACCGCCCGCTGGTGTCATAGGTGAAGGTAGTGACCCGGTTCCCGGCCGCGCGCACTTCGGTCAGCTTGGTCACCCGTCCGACCGTCAGGTCGGCTTCGGCGATCATCTGATTGGACAGCGCGTCGGTGATCGTCGTGGTCGCGACCGATCCAGCGACCACGCGCGAATAGTTGGTCGTAACGCCGTCGATCGTGATCGACGATACCCAAACCGGCGCGCCGCTATAGCTGATCGTGGTGGATGCGGTACTGGCGCCCGGACGCTGGATGCTTGTTAGCGGAGCGCCGTTGCTGCCGCCGAAATGCCACGCTCTCCCGGCGGGGTCGGTGAAATCCGGATAGTCTGAAGCCGGTGTCGGATAGGTCACCACAGGCGGCGAGGCGGGCGGATTGTTCGTATTACTGAACGTGATATTGGTTTTTTTATACCAATCTGTTGGCGGAGGGGAAGCGCCACCTCCAATGTCGGACAAATAATGGATTGTAAATCCATATCCAGACGAACTAGTAACGCCCAAAAATCTATAATAAGCGAACGACGTTCCGGTATACGTCCAGTTAATCGTAAATGTCATTCCGTTAGGTTTTGTAACCGAAATGGGGATTGCGCACGTAAAATTTGCATATGCTGAGCATGCAAAACCCTTAACCGGTAGTCCAAGAGTCGGTTTTTTATTAGAAATCGTGGTATAATTTATCTTCGTGCCGTCAGCCGCCGTATACAAATAACCTGCACCAGCCGCGACGAGCGTGGCGCCGTTTCCCTTTTTGGATGTGTAGGCGGACCCACTGACCGAGAAGTCGTCGGCTATGGAACCGAAAATGGCATACGCCGTCGTCGTGCTACCGACGGTCTGAAACAAGAGGCCGCCCGACCAATTCCCGACCCAATTCGAGGAGCCAGTCGTGCTCCGCTGGACGCTGACGGCACCCTCACCGGAACCGATCGTGCCTTCGGTCAGCGTCGTCACATAGTTACCGCTGACCAGATCCACACCATTCTTGTCGACATCGACATACGGTGGTGGAGCACTCTGGGCGAAAGCGGGCGCGGCCAAGCCGGAACACAGGATCGTTGACACCGAGAGAATCACACGGCGCGCACGTACCCGTCCGCGCTCGACAGAGGTCGAGGTCGTCATTGTTCAAGCCTTTCGAAATCAGATTGAGGTTGCGCTCGGACGGTGCCGCTAGGAATTAAGGCGCGCCGGTGACGTTCACGTTGACGCGGTTATCCGCCTTGTCGAAGCTGTAATTCGAGACGACATTGTTGTTGACCGTGCCCGAATGCGCGACCTTCACCAGTCGCCCCTTGGCGTCGTAGGTGTAATTGACCGTCTCGGATGCCCCGGCCATGCCGGTCGCCATTGCGGCGAGCACCATCGAACCGGCGCAGACAGTCAGCGCCGTAGCTAATCGAGCCATTGTTTGCCCCCTGATTCGGACCACGGCAGAGGCTGTTTCACAATCTCCAACTTGGCAATGGAAACTATTTGATAAACCAACAAATCGTGTCCGTTCTGGACAAGAAGGCCGGTCGTGTCACGGCTTCTTCATCCCTCCACTTTGGAGCCTGGGCGCATGAGTGACTTCTTCGTCATTTCCGGTTGCTCAGGCGGTGGGAAGTCAAGCTTGCTCGCCGCACTCGCCCGGCGCGGCTTCGCCACGATCGAGGAGCCGGGCCGGCGCGTCGTGCGCGAAGAGCTGGCGTCGGGCGGTGACGCCTTGCCGTGGGTCGACGGCATCGCCTTTGCGCGCCGGATCACCGCGCTGGCCAGGCAGGATCATGACGCGGCACGCGCCCTACCCGGCCCCGTTTTCTTCGATCGCGGGCTGATCGACGCCGCCGTTGCGCTCGAACACCTAACGGGCGAAAAGGTGCTGACCGCTCTTGCCGCGCCCTGCCATTATTCCAACCCTGTCTTCCTCGCCCCACCCTGGCCCGAACTTTTCGTCTCCGATGTCGAGCGGCGGCACGATTTCGCGTCCGCGGTCGCCGAATATGATCGGCTCGCCGCCGCCTATCCGGCGCTCGGTTACGAGGTGATCCTGCTGCCAAAGGTCAGCGTCGCCGAACGCCTCGCCTTCATCCTCGAACGGGTCGGGACGAGCTGAATCGACTTGCGACGAGATGTGGAACCCGTTCGCGATTCGTGAATTAGCCGGGATGTGAAACCTGCCAACGACGTCGCCCTGCCTTCCCGCGCGCTCCGCCTGAAAACCGAAGCCGGCAATTGCCTGACCATCGCGGTGGGCAAGACCGATCCGGTGTTCGTCGGCGAGCTGATCGACGAGGCGATGCGCCTGATGCGCCGGTCTCAGGAGCTCGCGAACGGCAAGGCGGCGGCCAAGGACTGACGCGCCGCAAAGTTTCGCTATTCCAGCCAGTAGCAAGCGTCGGTTGCCCGGATCGCGTACGCGGCCCATCTGCCCAGCATCATGGCGACACTTCTCGATCCGCACGCGCGTGGCCGCGTCATCCTGGTCGGTGCCGGCCCCGGCGACCCCGGCCTGCTCACCGTTCGCGCGGTCGAGGCGCTGAAAAGCGCCGATGTGGTCGTGCACGACGGGTTGATCGACCCGGCCGTGCTCGACATCGCACCGGCCGACGCCCACCGCATCTCGGTCGCCAAGCAGCGCAGCAAGCACACTCTGTCGCAGGACGCGATCAACGCGCTGATCGTCGCGCATGTGAAGGCCGGATCGATCGTCGTGCGGCTGAAGGGCGGCGATCCGTTCATCTTCGGCCGCGGCGGCGAAGAGGTGGAGGCGGTGCGCGCCGCCGGCCTGCCGGTCGAGGTGATTCCCGGCGTGTCGGCCGCGCTCGGTTGCGCGGCGGAGGCGATGCTGCCCCTCACCCATCGCGATCATTCGTCGGCGGTCAGCTTCGTCGCCGGCCAGTGCAAGGGCCTGGCCGACCAGGATTGGTCGGGACTGGCCGGCAAGGGCCGCACGCTCGTCATCTATATGGGCGTCGCGACCTGCCCCGATATTGCCGACAAATTGATGGCCGACGGCGTCGCCCCCGACATGCCGGTGGCGGTGCTGGAGCGCGGCACGCTGGTCGGGCATCGCGCGATCAAGACGTTGCTCGCCGACCTTGGCCCGATGGTCGAGCGCGAGAAGGTACAGAGCCCGGCGATCATCGTCGTCGGCGAGGTGGTCGAATTGTCCGATGCCGAGGACAAGCTCGCACGCTGGGCGAAGATGGCGGAGGCAGCAGCGTGAAGATTTTGACCGGTAACGACCTGCCGACCGGCGACGTGATCTGGTGGACCGGCAGCGGCTGGTCGCGCCATGTCGAGGACGCCGTCGATGTCGGCGACCGCGGCGAAGCGATCCTTCACGCCGAAGACGGCGCGTGCCGGGTCAATGGCGGCTATATTCTCGACGCGACCGAAACGGCGGATGGCCCGCGCCCCGCGCACATCAAGGATCGCATCCGCGCACTCGGGCCGACGGTGCGGCCCGATCTGACGCTCAAGCCGAGTGATCCGAATGCGGGGAACTGGGTGATATGAGTTTCTCGCACGAAGACGCTAAGGCGCTAAGAAGAAAAGAGATTGGTTCGCGCGGAGGCGCGGAGGGCGCGGAGGTGTCTCGCCCGGCTGCGCCAGCAGCCCCTTACTCCTCGGCGATTTACGTTCGAAGCGCGCTATCGCGCGAACCTTCTCTGCGTTCCCTGCGCCTCTGCGCGAACCTACTCTTCGCGCCTTTGCGCCTTCGTGCGAGTCAAATCTCCGCGCCTCCGCGCCTCCGCGTGAATCAAATCAGGGCCACCCACTGATGTACCGCTACGACAAATACGATCAGTCAATCGTCGACGCGCGCGTCGAGGAATTCCGCGACCAGGCGCGCCGCCGTCTCGCGGGTCAACTCACCGACGACCAGTTCAAGCCGCTGCGGCTCAAGAACGGGCTCTATCTCCAGCTGCACGCCTATATGCTGCGCGTCGCGATCCCCTATGGCACGCTCGACGGCCGCCAGATGCGGATGCTGGGGCATATCGCGCGCAAGTATGACCGCGGCTACGGCCATTTCACCACGCGCCAGAACGTCCAGTACAATTGGATCAAGCTCGAACAGGCCGCCGACATCCTCGCCGATCTCGCGACGGTCGAAATGCACGCGATCCAGACCTCCGGCGAGAGCATCCGCAACCTGTCGTCGGATCAATATGCCGGCGCCGCGGCGGACGAAGTGTGCGATCCGCGCCCCTGGGCCGAGCTGATCCGCCAGGCGACCACCTTTCACCCCGAATTCAGTTATTTGCCGCGCAAGTTCAAGATCGCGGTGACCGCCGCGGACGAGGATCGCGCCGCGATCCGCCTGCACGATATCGGGCTCAAACTGGTCAAGAACGCGGCCGGCGAGCTCGGCTTCGAAGTCTATATCGGCGGCGGCATGGGCCGTACGCCCTTCGTCGCACCACTGATCCGCGACTTCCTGCCCGCTGATGACCTGTTCAGCTATATCGAGGCGGCGCTGCGCGTGTGGAACCGCAACGGACGCCGCGACAATATCCACAAGCAACGCATCAAGATCCTGGTCCACGACCTCGGCCAGGAGGAATTTACGCGCCAGGTCGAGGCCGAGTGGCAGCACATCCTGCAGAACGGCACCAACGTGCCGCGCGAGGAATTCGACCGCATCGCCGCCTATTTCGCGCCGCCGCCGTTCGAGACCGGGTTGAGCGACGAGATCGACCGCAGCGATCCCGATTTCGCGGTCTGGCTCGACCAGAACGTCAAGGCGCACAAGGCGCCGGGCTATGCCATCGTCAATATCAGCCTGAAGCCGGTCGGCGGCATCCCCGGCGACGCCACCGCCGAGCAGATCGAGCTGATGGCCGATCTCGCCGAGCGCTACAGTTTCGACGAATTGCGCGTGACGCATGCCCAGAACATCGTCCTGCCGCATGTGCGCAAGGCCGATCTCCACACGCTGTGGCAGACACTCGACGCGGCCGGCCTCGCGACCGCCAATCTCGACCTGATCAGCGACATCATCGCCTGCCCCGGTCTCGATTATTGCAGCCTGGCCAATGCCCGTTCGATCCCGGTCGCGCAGAAGATAGCGACGCGCTTTGCCGATCTCGGCCGCCAGCGTGAATTGGGCGAATTGAAGCTCAAGATCTCGGGCTGCATCAACGCCTGCGGACACCACCATGCCGGCCATATCGGCATCCTGGGCGTCGATAAGAAAGGCACCGAGAATTATCAGCTACTGCTCGGCGGCTCGGGCGCGGAGGATGCCAGCCTCGGCAAGATCACCGGGCCTGGGTTCAACGAGGACGGCATCGTCGACGCGGTCGAGCGCGTCACCGACAAATATCTCGAGCTGCGCGACGAGGGAGAGCGTTTCCTCGACACCTATCGCCGCGTCGGCTTCGATCCGTTCAAGGAGGCGATTTATGGGTGATCCGCTGCGCTTCCGCGACGACGATCCGGCCGAAGAGCCCGCGGTCACGCTCGACGCGTTCCTCGACCGGGCGAATTCGTCGGCGGTGCGGCTCGAAGCCGGCGAGGACGCGCGCGCCTTGCTCCCGCATCTCGATCATATCACCTTGATCGAGATCGATTTCCCGCGCTTCCGCGACGGCCGCGGCTATTCGTCGGCGCAGATCCTGCGCGAGGCGGGCTATAAAGGCGAGCTTCGCGCCACTGGCGACGTGCTGGTCGACCAGATCGACCATATGCGCCGCTGCGGCTTCGATGGCTTCGCTCCCTATGCGCCGATTGACCCGGCGGTGCTCGAAGCCAGCCTCAACCGCTACCAATATCGCTACCAGACCGCCGCCGATGGCGCGGTGCCGGTGTGGAAATTGCGGCATGGGTGAAGCGCTGCGCAAGATCGACGTGATCGATACCTCCCCGGCCTTTACCCAGGCCGATGCGGACGCGCTCAACGCGCGCTTCGCGGGGGTCGACACGCTCGACATGCTGAAGACGCTGTTTGCGGAAGGGATTCTCGGCAACACGGCGGTGGTGTCGTCGTTCGGGACCGAAAGCGCGGTGCTGCTCCACCTCGTCGCCCGGGCCAATCCGGCGACGCCGGTGGTGTTCGTCGACACGCTCAGGATGTTTCCCGAAACCCTCGACTATCGCGATCTCCTGATGGAGACGTTCGGGTTGTCCGACAGCCGCACGGTCAAGCCCGACCCGGTCGTGCTGGCGGCCAAGGACGCGCAGGAATTGCGCTGGTCCTACGACCCCGACGGCTGCTGCGAAATCCGCAAGGTCGAGCCGCTGAAGCGCGCCAAGGCCGGGCTCGACAGCTGGATTTCGGGGCGCAAGGCGTTCCAGTCGCAGACCCGCCAGAACATCGCGCGGTTCGAGATCGAGGACGGCCGGCTCAAGGTCAATCCGCTCGGCGACTGGGTGAAGGCCGATCTCGACGCCTATTTCGACGAAAACGATCTGCCCCGCCATCCGCTCGAGGCCGAAGGCTATCCGTCGATCGGCTGCCAGCCCTGCACGTCCAAAGTGCTCCCCGGCGAGGATCCGCGCGCGGGTCGCTGGCGCGGGTGGGAAAAGACCGAATGCGGGATCCACGTGCCCGAAAAGCCGGGCGAAGAGCCGGTATTCTGACCTGATCACCCTCTCCCTGGATAGGGAGAGGGATACCGCAGCTTGGCGGCTCGCCGCCTAGCCGAGGTTGGGAGAGGGTCGAGCGAGCCGAAGG
>NZ_BCYU01000044.1 GCF_001598355.1 Sphingomonas asaccharolytica NBRC 15499 | reverse complement strand
GGGCAGCCAGCGGTTCGCGCCCTGCCCTCACCCCGCGCCGCTACGCGGCTTGCCCCTCTCCCAAAGGGAGAGGGGAAAATCGCTTCCCCCCTCATTGCCGCGTCAAATCCCGGCCGACGATCATCCGCATGACCTGATTCGTCCCTTCCAGGATCGAATGCACGCGCAAATCGCGCCAGAAGCGCTCGATCGGATAGTCCATCAGATAGCCGTAGCCGCCGTGCAACTGGAGCGCGCGGTCGACGATCGAGCTGCCGTTATCGGTCGCCAGCCGCTTCGCCATCGCAGAGAAACGCGATTTGTCCGGGGCATTGGCGGTCACCTTGGCCGCCGCCATATAGAGCAGCGCCCGCGCCGCCTCGAGGTCGGTCGCCATGTCAGCAAGCGTGAACTGGGTGTTCTGGAAATCGGCGACCGGCGTGCCGAACTGCTGGCGTTCCTTGGTATAGTTGATCGACTCATCAAGGCAGCGCTGCGCCCCACCGAGCGAACAGGCGCCGATATTGAGCCGTCCGCCATCCAGCCCGGCCATGGCGAAGCGGAACCCGTCACCTTCGGCACCGACGCGGTTCTCGATCGGCACCCGGCAATCCTCGAAGATCACCTGCGCGGTCGGCGAGGCATTCCAGCCGAGCTTCCGCTCCGGCGCGCCGAACGACAAACCGGGCGTGTCCTTCTCGACCACCAGACAGGAAATGCCCTTCGACTTTTCCTCGCCCGTGCGGACCATGCAGACATAGATGTCGTTATAACCGGCGCCCGAAATGAACTGCTTGGTGCCGTTGAGCACATAATGATCGCCGTCCCGCTTGGCGCTTGTCTTGAGCGCGGCGGCGTCCGACCCCGAACCCGGCTCGGTCAGGCAATAGCTGGCGATCTTGTCCATGCTGACGAGGCCGGGAAGGAAGCGGTCCTTGATCGCCTGATCGCCGAACCGGTCGATCATCCAGGTCGCCATATTGTGGATCGAGATATAGGCGCTGGTCGCGGGGCAGCCATAGGCCATCGCCTCCATGATCAGCGCCGCCTCGAGCCGGCCGAGCCCGATCCCGCCCGATTCCTCGGCGACATAGATCGCGCCGAAGCCGAGCTCGCCCGCCGCTTTCCAGACATCGACCGGATAATGGCGCTTCTCGTCCCATTCCGCTGCGAACGGCGTGATGCGATCGGCAGTGAACTTGCGCGCGAGGTCCTGGATCTCGCGCTGGTCGTCGGTCAGGTCGAACTGGTTGGTCATGCGGAAAGTCTCGTCTGGACGGTGTGGAGAGGGCCATAGACCCGCGGTCAGGGCGAAGCCATAACGCGTGAGCAATGACGCGGATGCTGCTCATCGATACCGCGCTGCGCCTGCTGTCGGCAGGGCAGCTGATGTTGATCGCGCTGGTGATCGGCCGCGGACGTGCGCCGCGCCCGATCCGCTGGGCGACCGTGCTGCTGCTGCTGTGCGTCGCGGCTTATCTGGCCGACGTCGCGCCAGTGATCGACGTGCGCAGCATGCGGATCTGGCCGGTCGTCCAGCTCGGCTCGCAGAGCTCGCCGCTCGCTTTGTGGGTATTCGCCCACCTGATCTTCGAACGCCGCATCGAACGGCGGCCGCTGGCGATCGCCATTGCTACCACGCTCGCCTGCTGGATCAATTTCCTCGCGGCGGTTTACTGGACGCATCGCATGCCGGTGACGGCCGACGTGACACAGCATGCGCTCGCCTTCGCGCTCTGCGTCCATGCTATCTGGATCGCGATCACCGAACGAGGCGACGATTTGATCGAGCGGCGCCGCGCGTTCCGCACCGGTTTCGTGATCGTCGTGGGGTTGCAGACGCTCGCGGTCGTCGTGGTCGAGACCATCGTCGGCTACGCCACCATCCCCTGGCTGATGCTCCTGCAATCGGGCAGCACCCTGATCGCGGTGCTGGCGTTTGGCGCGGTGCTGTTGTCGAGCGATGCCGATCTGCTGTTCGATGCCGAGGCCCCTCCCCAACCGCAGCCGAGCCTGGCGCCGGCCGACAATGTGCTCAAGCAGAAGCTCGATGCAGCGATGGCCGGCCATGTCTATCGCGAGCCCGGGCTGTCGATCGGCGTCCTCGCTGCCAAGCTCGGCGTGCCCGAGCATCGCCTGCGCGCGCTGATCAACCAGCGGCTGGGTTATCGCAACTTTTCCGATTTCCTCAATTCGCACCGCATCGCCGATGCCCAGGCGTGGCTCGGCGACCCAGCCAAGGTCGCGCTGCCGGTGCTCACCATCGCGATGGACCTGGGCTATGGCAGCCTGGCGCCGTTCAACCGCGCATTCCGCGACACCACCGGCCAGACCCCTACCGACTGGCGCCGCGCGGCATTGGGCGGTTTCGAAAATAGCTGATCGATTCCGGAATCGACCGGCTTTTTCCGGCGTTGCCGCGACCACCTGCACCCGATCGGCCAGATAGCCCGCATCATTTGACGGGAGCTTGGTATGACCGACTCGATCCGAACGCTCATCATGGGCGGCGCACAAGGCTATATGATCGAACTGACCCGCTATCTGGCCGCGGCGGGCGGCGTGACCCTGGTCCTGTGGCTGGGCGCGCGCTGGACGGAGAGCCGACGCATCCAGCTTCGGACGCCCGATTTCGCCGATTGGCAGCACGAGGTGATCAATTCGCTGATCACGATGGTGACCTTCGCCGCCTCCACCATGCTGACGATCGCGCTGGCGCGGATGGGGATCATCCATGTCTCGATGGCCGCGCCGCCGATCTGGCTCGCGGGCGTCGAGTTCGTCGCGGTGGTCATCGCGCACGACGCCTATTTCTACTGGATGCACCGCGCGTTGCACCTGAAGGCGCTGTTCCGCCGCGCGCATATGACACATCACATGTCGCGCACGCCGACGCCCTGGGCCGCCTACAGCTTCGCGCCCATCGAGGCGGCATTCGAAGCCGCCTTCCTGCCGCTGTTCCTGTTGATCGTGCCGTTCCACGCTTTGGTCGTGCTGGCTTTCCTGCTCCACCAGATCATCCGCAACGTGATCGGCCATTCGGGCCATGAGCTTGCCTGGTCGGGCTTCACCCGCAGCCGCTGGACCGGATGGCTGACCACCACTACGCACCACGACCTCCACCATAGCGAGGGCCGGCACAATTTCGGCCTCTACTTCACTTGGTGGGACCGGATGATGGGGACGGAGCACCCGCGCTATCATGAGAAGTTCGAGGCGATCGTCACCGACCGCCCCGCCCTTACCCCATCGTCGGGATGACGAAGGCGTTGGCACCGTCGCCGACCCCGCCGTCCGGCCAGCGCTGGGTGATCGTCTTGACCTTGGTCCAGAACTTGACGCCTTCCATGCCGTGCTGGTTGGTGTCGCCGAACGCCGAGCGCTTCCAGCCGCCGAAGGTGTGATAGGCGACCGGCACCGGGATCGGCACGTTGATCCCGACCATGCCGACATTGACCCGCGCGGCGAATTCGCGCGCGGCGTGGCCGTTGCGGGTGAAGATCGCGACGCCGTTGCCGTATTGATGATCGCTCGGCAGCTTGAGCGCGGTTTCGAAATCGGGTGCGCGGACGATCTGCAGCACCGGCCCGAAAATCTCCTCCTTGTACGACTGCATGTCGGGAGTGACGTGGTCGAACAAGGACGGGCCGATGAAGAACCCTTCTTCATTCCCCTGGAGCTGGAAGCCGCGGCCGTCGACGACCAGCTCGGCGCCTTCGTCGACTCCGGTCTGGATCCAGTTTTCCACCCGCTGCTTGTGCGCGGCGTTGACCACCGGGCCGTAATGCGCGTCATTGTCGGTCGACACGCCGACGCGCAGCGCCGCGATCGCGGGGATCAACTTGGCCTTGAGTGCCTCGGCGGTCTTGTCGCCGACCGGGACGACAACCGGCAGCGCCATGCAGCGCTCGCCGGCCGAGCCGAACGCGGCGCCCGAGAGATCGGCAACGACCTGATCGAGATCGGCATCGGGCATGACGATGCCGTGGTTCTTGGCGCCGCCCATCGCCTGGACGCGCTTTCCGGCGGCGACGCCGCGATTATAGACGTAATGCGCGATGTCGGACGAGCCGACGAAGCTGACCGCCGCGATCGCCGGATGATCGAGGATCGCGTCGACCATTTCCTTGTCGCCGTGCACGACCTGGAAGATGCCTTCCGGCATGCCAGCTTCGCGCATCAACTCGGCGAGGCGCACCGGCACCGACGGGTCGCGCTCCGAAGGTTTGAGGATGAAGGCATTGCCGCACGCGGTCGCGACGGCGCCCATCCACAAGGGGATCATCGCGGGGAAATTGAACGGCGTGATGCCGACGCCGATGCCGACCGGCTGGCGCATCGAATAGACGTCGATGCCGGGACCCGCGCCCTGGGTATATTCGCCCTTGAGCACATGCGGAATACCGCAGGCGAACTCGACCACTTCGAGCCCGCGCTGGATGTCGCCCTTCGAATCGGCGATCACCTTGCCGTGTTCGGACGAGAGCAGATGGGCGAGTTCGTCCATGTTCTTTTCGACCAGAGCCTTGAAGTTGAACATCACGCGCGCGCGGCGCTGGGGATTGGTCATCGCCCAGGCCGGCTGCGCGGCCTGCGCGGCGGCAACCGCGCGGTCGAGATCGGCTTGCGCGCCGAGGTTTACCTTGGCCTGAACCTGCCCGGTATTGGGGTCGAACACGTCGCCAAATCGGGCTTCGCCCGCAGGGCTGGTACGAGTAGCGCCACCGCCGGCAGAGCCCGCGATGAAATGGTCGATGGTGCGCATGGTCAACTCTCCTGGGCCTCGTTCGGCTCGATGCTCTATTTCACTAGGCAAATTCGCATGCAAGGCTACTTAATTGCCAAATGAACATGCAAAAATGCAGTGTCCCTTATTCGAGGCTGGGCGATGCAGAATTGGGATGACCTGCGTATCTTTCTCGCCGTCGCGCGATCGAGGCGGATCGCGCCGGCGGCGCGGTCGCTGGGCGTCGATGCCACCACCGTCGGCCGGCGGCTTGCCCGATTGGCGGCGCGGGTCGAGCGCCCCCTATTCGAATCGATCGGCGGCGAACGCCGGCTGACCGAAGAGGGCGAGGCGCTGCTCGCGCATGCCGAGACGGTCGAAGCCGCGGTGATCGCCGCAATCGCGCCCGCGAGCGACCTGGCGCCTGCCGGCCATGTTCGGGTGAGCGTGGCGGAGGGCCTTGCGACCTGGGTGGTCGCGCCCGCGATCGCGCCTTTCCAGGCGAGTCATCCGCGCATCCGGCTCGACCTCATCACCGCGTCCGGCTTCCTCAACCCGTCGAAGCGGGAGGCCGATATCGCGATCATGCTCGCCCGTCCGCGCAGCGCGCAACTCCGCGCCAGCGAGTTCGCCCGCTATCGGCTGCGGCTCTATGCCACGTCTTCCTATCTCGATCGGCACGGCCGGCCCCGGTCCAACGGCGATCTCGGCAAGCACGTGCTGGTCGGCTATGTTCCCGAACATATCTACGCGCCGGAACTCGATTATCTCTCGGAGATCGAGCCCGGTCTGGCGCCGCAGGTCCGGAGCACCAGTATCAACGTCCAGCATGCTTTGGTCTCGGCCGGCGCCGGGATCGCGGTGCTTCCCGACTTCATCGCGCGCCACAATCCCCGGCTGGAGCCGGTGCTGGAGGACGCGGTCGCGGTGCATCGCACCTTCTGGCTGGTGACGCATCAGGACACGCATTCGGCCTCGCGCATCCAGGCCGTCTGCGGCTGGCTGGAGTCGATCGGAGGCGGTCTAGGCTGACTCGATGCGGCCCGCGGCGACGGGCAGCATCCGCCCCTGGGCATCCGCGACGAGCAATATGTCGACGCCGAAAGCGTCGCGGAGATGCTGCTGGGTCAGCACCTCGGCAGGAGGCCCGGACGCGAACACACGCCCGTCGCGCAGCATCACGATCTCGTCCGCGACACGCGCGGCCTGGACCAGGTCGTGCAGGACGACGACCACACCGACGCCGCGCGCCGCCTGGCCGCGCAGTCGGTCGAGCAAGTCGAGCTGATGCGCGGGATCGAGGCTCGCCAGCGGCTCGTCGGCCAACAGCCATTGCGGCTCGCCCGCCAGCACGCGCGCCAACAGCACGCGCGCGCGCTCGCCGCCTGACAATTCGCCGACGCGGCGTTCGGCGAATTGCTCGGTATCGGTCGCCGCCATTGCCGCAAGCTCGGCGGCGATATCGTCCGCCGCACTGGCACGATGCGGCAAGCGGCCGAGCGCCACGACGTCGCGCGCGGGCATGTTCCAGGCGACGTCGCCCGATTGCGGCAGGTAGCCGATCGTCCGCGCGAGCTCCGCGCGGGACATCGCGGCGATCGCGCGCCCGTCGATCGCTATCTTGCCCGCGCTCGGGGCGATCAGCCCGGCGGCGGCGCGCAACAGGCTGGTCTTGCCGGCGCCATTAGGCCCCAGGATCACGGTGATGCGGCCGGTGGCGAACGCAGCGCTGACATCGGTCAGTACGCGCCGCCCGCGCAGGTCGAGCGTGACGCGGTCCAGCATCAACGCCATTGCCTGGCCCCCTCGCGGAACAGCAACCCCAGGAAGAAAGGCGCGCCGATCAGCGCCATGGCGACGCCCAGCCGCACCTCGCCCGCGCCCGGTGCGAGGCGGCACAGGCTGTCGGCGGCGAGCGTCAGCGCGGCGCCACCGAGCGCGCTCGGCACCAGCAACGCCGAGGGTTTGGCACCGAACACCGGCCGCAACAGATGCGGGACGACCAGCCCGACGAACCCGACCACGCCGGTCACCGCGACTCCCGCCCCGACCGCCAGCCCGGTCCCGATCACCACTTGCCACCGCAACCGGCCGAGATTGGCGCCGAGCGAGCGCGCGGTGTCCTCGCCCAGCGCCAGCGCGTCGAGCGCAGGGCCGGTGAACAGCATGAGCAGCACGCCTGCGCCGATGAACGGCGCCGCCATCATGACATCGTCGGGCCCGCGATCGGTCAGCGCGCCCATCAGCCAGTCGATCGCCTCGGCAATCGCATAGGGATTCGGCGCGATCGAGATCAGGAATGCGGTCAGCGCCCCGGCCAGGCTGGCGAGCACGGTGCCGGCGAGCACGAACACCACCGGCGTCTCGGCGCGTGCGGTGAGCATCGCGAGCAGCGCCATCGCACCGCCCGCCCCCGCCATCGCCCAGCCGAACTGGCCCAGCCAGCCGGCACCGAATCCCAGCACGATCGAGGCGACTGCCCCTAGTGCCGCGCAAGACGATACGCCGATCACCGTTGGATCGGCGAGCGGGTTCCTGAGATAGCCTTGCAGCACCGCGCCGGACAGGCCGAGCGCCGCGCCGAGCAGCACGCCCAGAACCGCGCGCGGGATGCGCAGTTCGGCGATGATCGCCCAGCGTGGATCGTGGCCGAACCAAGCGTCGAGCGGGATCCATTGCTTGCCCGCCATCAGCGACAGCGCGAACAAGGCCGCGGTAATCAGCGCGAGCAGCCCAAGGCGAAGCGCGCGGTTCATGACAGCGCCCGCGACCGGATCGCGGCGAGCGCGCGCAACGCGGGAATGATGGTCGGTCCGCCGCAATTGACCAATTGGCGCGGAAACCGCTCCTCGATCACCTGATAGCCCGCCATGCCGAGCACGCGACGGCGCAGCGACGCGGTACGGCCATCGGGGTCGGGGTCGATCACGATCTGGGGCGGATGTCCGACCAGGCTCTCGATCGGCACGTTGCCCGAAAAAGCGAGCCCGAAATCCTTGCTGGCGTCGCCCAGCCCGGCGAGCCCGACCATCTCGGTCAACAGGCTGGGGCCGGCATTGGCGAAGCTGTCGGAAATATAGAGCAAGGTCGCCGGCCGGCGGCCGTCACGCGGCGCGGCGTTGGCCACGGCGCGATCGATGCGCGCGATCAGCCGCTCGCCCGCCGCGGGTTCCCCCACCGCTGCAGCGACACTGCGAATCTGGTCGCGGCTGGCGGCGACATTGGTCGGCGAATCGAGCGTCAGCACCTTGAGCCCGGCGCGGCGATAAGCCGCGAGCGTCGTCTTGGGGGTGAAGCTCGACGCCACCACCAGATCGGGCTTGAGCGCAATCACTTCCTCGGCCGTCCCCGCGGTGGCGCGATAGCGCCGCGCGAGCCCGAGCGGGATCGAGGTCGCGCCCGGCTCCTGCGAATAATGGCTGATCGCCGTGACCTTGCCCGGCGCCAGCGCGAGCAGCAATTGGTCCGAACACGGATTGGTCGAGACGATCCCCCCGGTGCTGGCGGGCTGCGCGCTCGCGCACCCCGCCAGCCCCAAGGCGATCAAGGCGATCAATGGCTTCAATTGAACTTCAAGCGGACGCCGCCATAGACCGACCGGCCCGGCGTGCCGTATTCGGCGGCCAATGCATATCGTTCATCGAAGAGATTATCGACGCGGCCATAGACCGAGAAATACTTGCCGATCGGCATCTCGGCGCGCAAGCCGAGCAAGGTGTAATTCTTCAGCGCCACGATAGAGCCGAAGCTGTCGAAATCGGCCGTGGCGCCGACATTCTGTACCGTCGCACCCACGCTGAGATCGATCGGCGTGCGCCAGTCGATCGAGGCGCTGAGCGCCTGACGGGGGCGACGCAACAGCGGCTGATCGAAAGTCGCCGCGCCCGGCGTCCGATCCTTCGCATCGATGAAGCTGTAGCTGGCGTTGAGCGACAGCCGGTCGGTCGGCCGCACGTCCAGCGCGAATTCCACGCCCTGGGCGCGGGTGCGGTCCATATTGAAATAGTAACCGCCGAACAGCTGCTGGTAGCAACGCGACGCGGCATTGGCGATCTCGCCCGCCGTGCAGGAGTGGAAATCGATCTGGCTCGTCGTGATGCGATGGAACCATGTCAGGCTGGCGACGATCTTGTTTCCGAGCAGCTTCTGCTCGATTCCGACATCATAGCTCTGCGCGGTTTCGGGCTGGAGCTCCTGATTGCCGTAGAAGGGCGCGTTGAGCTGGAAGAGCGTCGGCGCCTTGAACCCCTCGGCATAGCTCGCCCGCAACGTGGTGTTGGTCGGCAGCGTGTACGCCGCATTCGCCCCCCATACCCAATGGTGGCCGAACTTCGAATCATCGACATAGCGCACCCCGCCGGTCGCGGTGAGCCGGTCGATCGGAGTGACGATCACCTCGCCATAGATGCCGGTCGTATTGCGCGTCGCGTGCGATATCGTGCTGTCGCGATAGCGCGTTTCCTCATATTCCGCGCCGGCGACCACGCGCACGGCATCGATCACGCGGAAATCGCCTTGATATTCGTAGCGCTGGCTGCGTCCGCGATAGAGCGACGACGGCGCCGCGGCGCCCGGCGCGACGAAATTGTCGCGGTTGATGTCGGCCAACGTGAACGCGACGCGATTGTGGAATCGTCCGTCGAGGAAATCGGCGCTGAGCCCCGCATAACCGTAGAATTCCTTGGTCGTCGAATATTGCGGCGTGTCTCCCAGGACGAAGAAAGGCGCCGCATAGCCGTCGATGTCGCCGCGGCTGTCGGCATAATAGCCCCGCAGATCCAGCTTCACGTTGCTGGCTAGCGCGATCTCCAGCCGCCCCGTCGCGCCGTATTGGCGATACCCGTCGGGCTCCTTGCCGGCCGCCGCCGCGGAGAATCCATCGGTCTTGAGATAGCCGGCGTTGAGCGCGCCCGACACGATCCCGCTCGATCCCGAAATCCCGCCATTGGCGAACCAGCTGTCGTACCGACCATATTCGACATTGGCGCGCGCCTGCAGCCCTTCTTCGGGCTGCATCGTGATGACGTTGACGACGCCGCCGATCGCCTGGCTGCCCCATGGCACCGAATTCGGCCCGCGCAGCACCTCGACGCGGTCGATCGACCCTGTGAGCAGATTGGCGAAATCGAACGCGCCGCCAGGCGACGTGGGATCGTTTACGCGCACGCCGTCGATCAGGGTCAAGGTCTGCTCACCCTCCGCGCCGCGGATGCGGACGGCGGTCAATCCGCCCAGCCCGCCGTTGCGCGACACAGTCACGCCCGGCGTCGTCGCGAGCAGGTCCGACAAGGCGACGGTCTGGCGCTGCTCGATCGTCTGGCGGTCGATCACGGTCACTGCCTGGCCGATCGTCTCGGGCGCCTGAGGCACACCAGTCGCGGTCACGATGATGTCGGTTCGGGTGACGCTATCTGCGATGACGACGCTCTGATCGTCATTATTCGCTGGCGTTTCTTGCGCCCAGGCCGGCGCGGCGATGGCGATCGCGGCAAAGGCCGAGCTCGCGAGAACGGAAAACTTCAACATTGGACATGCCCCTTTGGTGGGGCCGCGGAGTCCGGGCGCCTGAACGCGACACCCGGACCTTACGGCCCGGTTCATGTCGCTCACGCGAGGGAAGTCCCTCGTTCGCGCGGCACACCCCGTCCGCGCAAAGGATCGACCGTGGCGGGCAGGTCTCCTGGCTTCCGGGTCATCGCGTCCGCCCCGCCTTCCCGACCTTGCAGCCAGTGGCATTATTGGGGCGACCGCTCTCCGGTCACAGTTGCGGGGGCAGCGCCGGCATCTCGACCGGACTTCCCTTTTGCTTCCCCTTGCGGGGAACCCGTCACGGCGCGGCGTCTATGCCGCAGCGCGGCAAAGCGCAAGCGGTGTGTCCTTTTCAGCTTCGCTGTGACGGCACCGGCCCGCTCCCGTTTCAGCTTTGCTGAAACAAATAAGCGCTTTCAGAATTCGAACGCGGTCTGTGCAGCAGGCGGCGGCTCGGTCGCGACGCCTTCGATCTCGAGCATGCGGACCTTGGCTAGCGCGCCGCCGGGTGCCGAGAAACCATGGACCCTGCTGCCCGCGGCGAGCACGCGGTGGCACGGCACGATCAACGGAATCGGATTGCGCGCCATCGCTTGGCCGACCGCGCGCGCCGCTTCCGGCCCTGCGCCCAAGTCCCGGGCGACCGCGCCATAGGTCATCGTCTCGCCACGGCCGATCGCCCGCACGCGGTGATAGACCTGCGCGAAGAACGGTTCTTGTTCGCCGAGATCGATCGCGACCGCGTCGAAATCGACCGGCTCGCCGGCGAAATAGCGGATCGCATCGGCGATCACTGCGGCGATCGCCGGCGGCGGGTCACCCGCAACGGCATCGGGCAAGCGGCGGAGCAACGACCATTCCGCGTCGCGGGCGGTCTCCCCGGGCAGGCGAAAGGCGGTGACCGCGTCGCCGCTCCACGCGATCGCGGCGATGCCGTGCGCGGTTTCGAAGACGCGATAGCGATGAAGCGTAGCCATGATTGCAAGATCGGCGACCCGATCGTTCAAATCAACCATCCGCATGAGCCACGTTGTTCGATAGTTTACCCGGCTTCGACCTTGGCCGATTCGGGCAGGTCGTAGCGGCGCTTGTCCTCATCCTCGACGCCATTCTTGACCCACGCCCCGTGCGCATGCGCGGTCGCGACTACGTGCCATTGGTCATGACCGGGCCAGCTCTTCACGCGGATCACCTGATGCGCGAAGGCGCGGTCGGGCTCCATCATCACCCAGGCGAGCGGGCGGTCGAGCGTGGCGCGCTCGCCCGCCGCGTTCATCGCCGCGCGGATGCGGTTGGCGCTGTCCTCGGGCAGATATTGCCACACCACCGAATGCATCAGCACGCGCGTCACGCCTGCCTCCTGCGGTTCGACGAGGCGCGCCTCGATCCAGTCGGCGGCATCGGACTGAACCAGGTCGACCGGCTTGGCGCGCTGCATCGCGATCGCCTGTCGCAGTCGTTCGGCGCGCAGCGGCGTTTCGGCCCAGACATAGGCGGCCAGCCGCGCCTCGACCGCGGGATCGGTGGCGTCGAGCGGGCGGATGTCGCAGCCGCGCACTGAGACGATGTCGATCGGCGTCGGCGCCGGCGGCAGCCCGCGCCAGTCGGGGGTGATCGTCACGGTCGCATCGGCCGGACCTACCAGCACGCCGCAGAGATCGAAGGCATAGCGGTCGATCAGCAGGTTGAGCCCAGCGCTGGACCCGATCTCGAGCAATTCGATTTTCGGCCCATAACGCCGCGCGACCTCGAGCAGCCCGACGATCAGCGCGCCGGATCGCCCGGGCTCGTTGGTCTGCGGCGGCCCGTCGAGCCACGGCCACAGAACATCGTCGTGCGTGACGAGCGCGGCGTTCACGGCCGCGGCTATTGCATCGCTATCGCTCGTCTCGCCCTGGAACACCGCCGCCAGGCCGGGATCGGCGCCCGCCTGGACCAGCGCGTGCAGGCCGCCAATGAAACGCAGCGGCAAAGCGTCGCGGGTCGGCTCACCGGGCCAGTCGAGGATTCGGGCGCCGGTGCGGCTGTCGCGAGTCAGGCCATCGGCAATCGCGGTGCACAGCCGGGCGTAGATCGGCGCGTCCATGTTGCGGCAATAGAATTCCTGGATCCGGAACGCTTCGCGATTGCCCGCCTCGTCGGCCATACCGCCTCCTTGCACATAGTGCCGGCGCGCTATCCCGCGCGACCCTCCATAGATTGCTGTCCTTCGGAGGGTCGGGCGGGGAAGCGCGCCGGCGCGGCAGGCCGCTGAAAGCGGAGCCACCAGGGTGCATTGCGCCTTCGCAGGTGCACAAGTAAAGCCCCGCCATGGCGCAACCCCTAGTCATTGCCGTCCCCAAGGGTCGTATCCTGTCGGAAGCCGTGCCGCTGCTCGTGCGCGCCGGCGTCGAGCCCGAGGCGGCATTCTCCGACGAGGACAGCCGCGCGCTGCGGTTTTCGACCAACCATCCCGGCATCGACCTAATCCGCGTCCGCGCGTTCGACGTCGCCACTTTCGTCGCGCATGGCGCCGCGCAGATCGGCATCGTCGGCTCGGACGTGTTGGCCGAATTCGACTATCCCGAACTCTACGCACCGGTCGATCTCGGCATCGGCCATTGCCGGCTGTCGGTCGCCGAACCCGCCGAAATGGCCGCGGCCGACGATCCCCGGGGATGGAGCCACGTCCGTGTCGCGACCAAATATCCGCACGTGACGCAGCGCCATTTCGAGGCGCGCGGGGTGCAGGCCGAGTGCGTCAAGCTGAACGGCGCTATGGAATTGGCGCCGACCTTGGGCCTCGCGCCGCGCATCGTCGACCTCGTCTCGTCGGGCCGCACGCTCAAGGAGAACGGCCTGGTCGAGGTCGAGGTGATCGCCGAGGTGACCAGCCGTCTGATCGTCAACCGCGCCGCGTTCAAGACCCGACCGGAACTGGTGCCATTGGTGGACGCGTTTCGGCGCGCAGTCGCGCAGGAAGCCGCCGCGTGATCAAACTCTCCACTTCCGAGCCCGGCTTCGAGCGCCAGTTCCAGGCTTTGGTCAACGCGCGGCGCGAAGCCGATAGCGACGTCGCGCGCGACGTGCGCACCATCGTCGCCAGCGTGCGCGACGAAGGCGACGCAGCCGTTCACGCCTTCACCCGCAAGTTCGACCATCACGATCTCAACGAGACCGGCTGGCGGATCGAACGCGCCGAATGGCTCGCCGCGCACGAAGCGCTGGCACCCGAGTTGCGCGAAGCGCTCGAACTCGCCGCCGAGCGGATCGCTGCTTATCATATCAAGCAGAAGCCAGAGGATCGCGACGAGATCGACGCGGTCGGCGCGCGGCTCGGCGCGCGGTGGCGCGGGGTCGACGCGGCGGGGATCTACGTCCCCGGCGGGCGCGCTGCCTATCCCAGCTCGGTGCTGATGAACGCGATTCCGGCCAAGGTCGCGGGCGTCGAGCGGCTGGTGATGGTCACGCCCACGCCCAATGGCGAGGTCAATCCTTTGGTGCTCGCCGCCGCGCATATCGCCGGGGTCGACGAGGTCTGGCGAATCGGCGGAGCACAAGCCGTCGCCGCGCTGGCCTACGGTACCGGCCGCATCGCGCCGGTCGACGTGGTGTGTGGGCCCGGCAATGCCTGGGTCGCTGAGGCCAAGCGCCAGCTTTACGGCGTGGTCGGGATCGACATGGTCGCCGGGCCGAGCGAAATCGTCGTCGTCGCCGACAGCAAGAACGACCCCCAATGGATCGCCGCCGATCTGTTGAGCCAGGCCGAGCACGACCCGTCGAGCCAGTCGATCCTGTTCACCGACGACGCTGCGCTTGCCCGCGCGGTCGCCGAGACGGTCGACCTCCAGATCGGTGAACTCTCGACCGCCAAGGTGGCGCGCGCGAGCTGGGACGCGAACGGTGCGATCATCGTCACCGCCGACCTGGTCGAGGCGATGCCGCTGGTCAATCGGCTGGCGCCCGAGCATCTCGAGCTCGCCTGCGACGAGGCCGATGCGCTGTTCGACTTGGTGAAGCATGCCGGATCGGTGTTCATCGGCCGCTATACGCCCGAAGCGGTCGGCGATTACGTCGCCGGGCCCAATCACGTCTTGCCAACCGGCCGCCGTGCCCGCTTTTCGAGCGGATTGTCGGTGCTCGACTTCATGAAGCGCACCAGTTTCCTCTCGCTCGATCCGGCCTCGCTCGCCGCGATCGGCCCTGCCGCGGTCACCTTGGCCGAGGCCGAAGGTCTGCCCGCTCACGCCCGCTCGGTCGCGCTGCGACTGCGCTGAATCCCCTTCCCTTCGACAATCGCCCGCCGAACGGTCTAAAGGCACCGCAATGACGACTCATGCTACTTCTCGCACCGCCGGCCGGTCCAAGGCGCGTTCCGCCGCGCGGCTCGCCGCGACCCAGGCGCTCTATCAGCACGATATGGACGGGACGGCCGTGGTCTCGCTGCTCCACGAATTCCATCAGCATCGCCTCGGCGCGACGATCGAGGACGCCGAATATGCCGATGCCGATGTCGATTTCTTCGACGATCTGGTGACCGGCGCGCTGGCGCGGATCGACGAGATCGATGCGTTGATCTCGGCCAATGTCACCGCCGACTGGAAGATCGAGCGGCTCGACAAATTGATGAAGGCGATCCTGCGCGCCGGGACCTATGAATTGCTCGCGCGCAAGGACGTCGCGGTCGGCACGGTGATCAACGAATATCTCGACGTCACCGACGCTTTTTACGAACGCCGCGAAAAGGGCTTCGTCAACGGCATCCTGGACGGCGTCGCCAAGCGCGCGCGGGCCTGACCGGCGGCGCGGATGGCGGAGATCATCAACCTCAACCGCGCCCGCAAGGCGAAAGCGCGCGGCGAGGCCCAGGCGACCGCCGCCGCGAACCGCGTCGCACACGGGCGAGCCAAGGCCGAGAAGCAGGCCGCCAAGGCAGAGGTCGAGCGGCGCACCCGCGAGCTGGACGGCGTGAAGCGCGAGCGATGAAGCAGCGCGCGTGAACGAAGTCGATTTCATCGCCGCACTGCGCAAGCTTCCGCTCCACCCCGGAGCGCATGACCTGCGCGACGATAATGCGACGATCGGCGGATTGACCGTCACCACCGACACGATCGTCGAGGGCGTCCATTTCCTGCCCGACGATCCGCCCGGCGACGTCGCCTGGAAGCTGATCGCGGTGAATTTGTCCGACCTCGCCGCCAAGGGTGCGCGGATCGAGGGCGTGCTGCTCAATTATCCGCTGTCGAGCGACGCATGGGATCGTGCATTCCTCGATGGCCTGCGCGCGGCGCTCGACACGTTCGGCTGTGCGCTGATCGGCGGGGACACCGTGTCGCTTCCCGCGAATGCGCCGCGCGTACTGACGCTGACCGCGATCGGGCGCGACGCGCCCGCGCCCTTACGCTCGGGCGCGCGAGCGGGGGACGAGCTTTGGGTGACGGGGACGATCGGCGATGCCGGCGCAGGCTTGCGGGTCGCGCAGGGCACGCCGGGCCCGCAAGCCCTGCTCGCTCGCTACCGCCGCCCCACACCGCGTCTCGCCGAGGGATTCCGGCTGGCCCCGCTCGTCCACGCGATGATGGACGTGTCGGACGGATTGTTGATCGATGCCGGCCGCATGGCCGCGGCCTCGGGGCTGGCGGTCACCGTCGAACTGGCTGCCATACCGCTATCGGCGGAATATCTCGCTTACGCGGGCGCCGGCCTCGCCGCTCACCTCGCCGCGGCGACCGCGGGTGACGATTACGAATTGCTGTTCGCGCTGCCCAAGGGCGACGAGCCCCCCGTCGGCGCATTATCCGTCGGCCGTTTTGCCGCCGGCAGCGGGATCGCGCTAACATGGCAGGGCGCCTCCGTCCCGCTCCCGGCCAACCTCGGTTTTCAGCACTGACGGCGAGGGTCGGTGGGCGCTTGCGCTCGCTCGATCCCTCCTTATACCTCCTGCCCACCTTCGGGAAAGTTCGCGCGCGCCATTCGGCGCGACGTGTCTAATAGGGGAAGAGGAATGACGATTGTCTATGCGGCCATCGTCTGCGGCCTGATCGCCGTAGTCTATGGCTTCATCACCAGCCAGCAGGTGCTCCGCGCGCCGGCCGGCAACGAAAAGATGCAGGATATCGCCGCCGCCATTCAGGAAGGCGCCAAGGCTTATCTCAGCCGCCAATACACCACCATCGCGATCGTCGGCGTCATCGTCGCCGTGATCCTGTTCTTCACGCTTGGCGCCTTGTCGACCGTGACGTTCCTGATCGGCGCGGTGCTGTCGGGTCTGGCCGGGTTCATCGGCATGAACATCTCGGTGCGCGCCAATGTGCGCACCGCAGAAGCCGCGCGCACCTCGCTTCAGGGCGGATTGACGCTGGCGTTCCGCTCGGGCGCGATCACCGGCATGCTGGTGGCGGGCCTTGGCTTGCTCTCGATCGCCGGCATCTTCTGGTATTTGACCGGGGTCAAGCATCTGCAGCCGGGCGATCATGAGATCGTCGCCGCGCTGACCGCTTTGGCCTTCGGCGCTTCGTTGATCTCGATCTTCGCGCGTCTTGGCGGCGGTATCTTCACCAAGGCCGCCGATGTCGGCGCCGACCTGGTCGGCAAGGTCGAGGCGGGCATCCCCGAGGACGATCCCCGCAACCCGGCGACGATCGCGGACAATGTCGGCGACAATGTCGGCGATTGCGCCGGCATGGCGGCCGATCTGTTCGAGACCTATGTCGTGACGATCGGCCTGACCATGGTATCGATCGCGCTCTTGCTGGCCGATGCGCCCAATCTGTTCGCGCTGATGGCCCTGCCGCTGATCGTCGGCGGCGTGTGCATCATCACCTCGATCATCGGCACCTATTTCGTCCGGCTCGGCAAGGGCGAGTCGATCATGGGGGCGCTGTACAAGGGGTTCTGGACCACTGTCGTGCTCTCGGCATTCGCCATCTTCGGCGCAGAAAAGTGGGTGCTCGGCGATCTCAACGCCGCGATCGGCACGGCGGGCGACAAGAGCTTCACCGGCATGTCGATCTTCTATTGCATGCTGATCGGTCTGGCCGTGACCGGCCTGCTGGTGTGGATCACCGAATATTACACCGGCACCAACTACCGCCCGGTCAAGTCGATCGCCAAGGCGTCGACCACCGGCCACGGCACCAACGTCATCCAGGGGCTGGCGATCAGCCTTGAGTCGACCGCGCTGCCGACGCTCGTCATCGTCGTCGCGGTGATCGCGACGTACCAGCTGGCGGGGATCATCGGCGTGGCGTTCGCAGCCACCTCGCTGCTCGCGCTTGCCGGCATGGTGGTCGCGCTCGACGCTTATGGCCCGGTCACCGACAATGCCGGCGGCATCGCCGAAATGGCGGGGCTGCCCGACGACGTGCGGCATCGTACCGATGCGCTCGATGCTGTGGGCAACACTACCAAGGCAGTGACCAAGGGATATGCGATCGGCTCGGCGGCGCTCGCCGCTTTGGTGCTGTTTGGCGCCTATACGACCGACCTCGATCGCTATGCCACCCAGCTCGGTATCGGCAAGATCAACTTCGAGCTGAGCAATCCCTATGTCATCGTCGGGTTGCTGCTCGGCGCGCTGCTCCCCTATCTGTTCGGCGCGTTCGGCATGACCGCGGTCGGCCGGGCGGCGGGATCGGTGGTCGAGGACGTTCGCGCGCAGTTCGCCGCCGACAAGGGGATCATGGAAGGGACCAGCCGTCCCAATTACGGTCGCACCGTCGACATCGTGACCAAGGCGGCGATCAAGGAAATGATCATCCCGTCGCTGCTGCCGGTGTTGAGCCCGGTGGTGGTGTTCTTCGTCATCCAGGCGGTCGCCAATCGCGAAGAGGGCTTTGCCACCGTCGGGGCGATGTTGCTCGGCGTGATCGTTTCCGGCCTGTTCGTCGCCATCTCGATGACCTCGGGCGGCGGCGCCTGGGACAATGCCAAGAAGTATATCGAAGACGGCAATTACGGCGGCAAGGGCTCCGAAGCCCATAAGGCCGCGGTCACCGGCGACACGGTGGGCGATCCGTACAAGGATACGGCCGGCCCGGCGGTCAACCCGATGATCAAGATCACCAACATCGTTGCGCTACTGCTGCTTGCGGCACTGGCCGCGCACGGCGCCGGCTAAGCGAATATATTCCCATCCGGCCATAGCGCCGGATGGGAACAGATCGTTTTTATCAGACATAAAATTGGATCAGGGGCAGCTTGTCTGCCCCTTTTTCATTGCTAGACTTGGTCCTGGGGTACTGGGGGAAAGCCATGTTCGGGCGTATGGTTTCGATAGCGGCGGCGGCCGCATTGTTTCCGGCGATCACCGCGGTGTCGGCGCAAGACGCCAAGCCGGCCGCACCGGCACCGGAGGCGAAGTCTGGCCCGGCCAACGCCGGCCCGCCTCCCGCCGCCGCCTTCGCGCAATTGCCGTTCATCGAGGCGCCGTCGCTGTCGCCCGATGGTACCCGCATCGCCGCACGGATCGCGGTCCAGGGCAAGATGCGGCTGGCGATCATCCCGCTCGCCGACACCTCCAAACTCAAATTGCTCGATCCGGGCGATTTCGAGCTGACGAGCTGGAAATGGGTCAACAATGACTGGCTGTTGCTCCGCGCCGGAGAGATGCAGCCGGTTCAGGGCGACAGCTGGTATGTCAGCCGCGCGTTCGGCGTCCGGGCCGATGGCGCGAAGATCAACGTCCTGGCGACGCCGACGACCGGCCAGAACGGCGCCGATATATTGTGGATCGCGCGCGACGGCAGCCCCCACGCCCTGATCGCGATGCAGAACTCGATCTATATGGACGAGAATTTCTGGCCGCAGGTGCGCGACTTCGACGTCTCGACCGGCAAGAGCAAGATCGTCCAGAGCTCGATGACGAATGTGATGAACTGGTATGCCGACACTGCCGGAACGGTCAGGATGGGCATCGCCTATGACGACGACCGGCGGTCGTACCGGACGCTGTACCGCACGCAGGCCGGCGGCTCGCTGAAAACGATCGCTCGCGCGACCGGCAAAGGCAGCACGCTCGGCACCTTGCCGGCATTGATCCTGCCGCAATCGGGCAAGGCGATCGCGATCGACGATGCCGATGGGTTCGACGCGGTCTACGATTTCGATCTCGACACGATGAGGATCGGCAGCAAGGTCTTCGATGCGCCCGGCTATGACGTCGACGGGCCATTTCTCGATCCCACCGGCACCAAGATGATGGGATTCCAATATACCGACACGCGGACGCACACGAAGTGGCTCGACCCTACGTTGGCCCAGGTCCAGGCCGATCTCGACAAAGCGGTTCCTAATCTGTGGCCCGACATCGTGTCGTGGAGCAACGATCTGAGCGTGTTGATCGTGCATATCGGCGCGGCCGACAGCGCCGGAGCCTATTATCTCTACCGACCAGCCGACGGCCGCATGTCGGTCTTCGCGACGATCAACGCGACGCTCGGCACCAAGACTTATGCCCCGGTCAAGACCGTCCGCTACACCGCCCGCGACGGCACCGAAATGTCCGCGGTACTGACCTTGCCCAAGGGGCGCGAGGCGAAGAATCTGCCGCTGATCTTGATGCCGCATGGCGGCCCGGCGGTTCGGGACGACGAGGCATGGGATTGGTGGGTGCAGTTCCTGGCGAGCCGCGGTTACGCGGTGCTGCAGCCCAATTATCGCGGCTCGACCGGCTTCGGCACCAAGTTCAACAAGCTTGGCGAGGGCCAATGGGGCCTGAAGATGCAGGACGACCTGGTCGACGCGGTCGGCTGGGCGGCGAAACAGGGGATCGCAGATCCCAAGCGCGTGTGCATCGTCGGTGCTTCCTATGGCGGTTATGCCGCGTTCCGCGCAGCGCAGCGCGACAAGGGCGTCTATCGCTGCGCGGTGTCCTTTGCCGGCGTGTCCGACATGACGGCGATGCTGCGCTACGACGGATCGTTTCTCAACGGCGGCCGCGACAAGGATTATCTGCGCAGGCAGGCGCCCGACCTGAAGGGGGTATCGCCGATCAACTTCGCCGCCGATTTCTCGACGCCGATCCTGATCATGCACGGCAAGGCCGACCAGGTCGTGCCGGTCAAGCAATCGCGCGAAATGGTCGAGAGGCTGAAAGCGGCCGGCGCGACCTATCGCTATGTCGAGCAGCCTCTAGGCGACCATCATTTCACGCGGCAGGCCGACCGCTTGCAGTTCCTGGAGGAACTCGAGACGTTCCTGGCCAAATACAATCCGTCATGACGGTATATCCGGCGTCGGCAATATATTGCCCGCCACCGGATCTGGGTTATTAATCGACCACTAATCGAGGCAGGGGGCAGCCTTTCATGAAGACACTTCATCGCGCGATGCTTGGCGCGGCAACATCGATCATCCTCGCCGGGACAATGGCGTCGGGGCAAGTGGCACCGGCAAGTAGCGATTGGGCGACCAAGACCGTTCCACTGGAGGTCCTGGCGCAGTTTCCGATGATCACCCAGCCGCGCATGAGCCCCGACGGCAAGTGGATCGCAACGCGGATCAGAGCCGGCGGCGAGCAGGTGCTCGCGATCGTGCCGGTGAAGCCGGGCGAAGCCAAGACAGAGATCATCGCCCGCAACGGCGAGGCAATCAAGGACAAGGAAGGCGATCGCCAGATCGTCGATTATCGCTGGGCCGACGCCGATCATCTGGTCATCACATTCGACACACGCGAGAATTTCTACGGACAGTGGATCGATGATGTCCGCTATGCTTCGTACAACCGCACGACTAAAAAGATACTTCCGCTCGGGTGGGACAAGTCGCTCGGCTCGACCGAAATGTTATGGCTGTCCAACTCGGGCAAGCCGCACATGCTGCTTCAACGCATTCCGTGGGACGCCAACTCGACGCGCGGTCCGGACACCGAGATGACGCGCAATCCGGAAGTCATCGACGTGGATCTCGACACAGGCAATTCGACCACCGTCATGCCGCATAACGCAGCGGTCGAGGATTGGACCGCCGATGCCGACGGCGTCATCCGGATCGGTACCGCTAGCGACGCGGATTCGGGCAAGGTGCAGGTCTATTATCGCACCGGCTCGAGCCAGCAGCTGAAGAAGATTTTTGACGGCACGCCCGATCGCTATGGCGAACTCGGAATCCCCTCGCTGTTCCTGGCGGGCGGCACCAAAGCCTATGCCTATGGCAAGGAAGACGGATATCGCTCGCTGTACGAATTCGACCTCAGCACGATGAAGCTGGGCAAGAAGGTTTTCGGCGTGCCGGGATACGATATCGGGGGTGCTGCGCTCACTCCCGACCGCTCCGCTTTGCTCGGCGTGACCTATACGACCGGCCGCGAGCATTGGACCTATTTCGATCCGCGGTTGAAGGAAATCCAAAGCCTGCTCGAGGAAAGCTTCGGCAAGGACAATGTGCTGATCGCCACCGCCGACGCCAAGCGCGAGACGATCCTGTTCCGCGTCGCCAAGATGGGTCAGGCGGAGACCTGGTACATTTTCGACACGGTGTCGGGCGGGATCGGACGCTTCGCTTATGGCAACGACACGCTGAAGGACGCGATGCTCAATCCGGTGTCGGTCGTCACTTATCCAGCATCGGACGGGAAGAAGATCGAGGCGATCCTGACCATGCCGCGCCATCGCGCCGGCCAGAAGAATTTGCCCTTGATCGTGTTGCCGCATGGCGGTCCCTGGGCGCGTGATCGCGCCGATTGGGACCCCTATGGCTGGGCGCAATCGCTTGCCGAGCTTGGCTATGTCGTGATCCAGCCCAATTATCGCGGCTCGACCGGCTATGGCAGCGAATGGGAAAAGGCGTCCGAAAAGGCCTGGGGCTATCGGATGCAGGACGATCTCAACGACGCCATTCCCTGGCTGGCCGGCCAGGGCATCGCGGATCCCAAGCGCGTCTGCATGTTCGGCTGGTCCTATGGCGGCTATGCGGCATCGCGCGCCGCGGAACGCGATGGCGACAAATATCGCTGCGCGATCAGCGGTGCCGGGGTCCACGACCTCATCGCGATGCAGCGCTACGACAAGACATATTTAGGCCGCTACGGCGCGAAGATGGGCATGGGGTCGGCCAGCGGCGATCTCGAGGACGCATCGCCTGGCCTGCATCCGGAAAAATATTCGATCCCGATCCTTATCGTCCAGGGCGCCAAGGACGTTCGCGTCCCGCCCGCCCAGGCGCGCGACTTGGTCGGACGACTGAAAAGAGCCGGGAAGGTGGAGGGCAAGGACTTCTTCTATCTCGAGCAACCGCTCAATACGCATAACCTGTTGCGCGAAACCGATCGCGTGCAACTTATCCAAGAGGTCAAGAAGTTCCTCGACCGATTCAACCCGGCGACCTGATCGCGCCGGTTGACGCATCGCCGGGCTTAATCGAAGGAGGGGCGTCACCGGCTGCGGTGGCGCCCCTTCCCTTTGCCCCGTGAGGATCCATGGCCGCCTTGTACGACCGCGAAGCCCTTCGCACGCTGCTCGCCACGCGCACGCTGAAGCGCGGCGATTTCCTGCTCGTCTCGGGCAGGCGCAGCCGCATCTATTTCAACATGAAGGCGACGATGATGACGCCGGAGGGTGCTGCGCAATGCGCGCGCGGGCTATTGTCGGTGCTGCAGGGTCTCGACGCCGATTATGTCGCTGGGCTCGAAATGGGCGCGGTGCCGCTGCTCGGCGGGATCGCGGCGCTGAGCTGGGACGTCGGCCGGCCGATCGGCGCGGTGTTCGTCCGCAAGGCGGCAAAGACGCATGGCACCTCGCTGATGGTCGAGGGGCTCGACGATAGCGGCGGCGAGACGCTCCAGGGCAAGCATGTCGTGCTGATCGACGACGTCGCAACCAGCGGCGGATCGATCCTCAAGGCCGCGGAGCAGATCGAAGCGGCGGGCGGGATCATGAAGGACGCTATCGTCATCCTCGACCGCGAACAGGGGGCGGACGCGAACCTCGCCGAGCGCGGGATCACGCTCCACGCGCTGTTCACCGCGACTGATCTCGGCGTGACCGAAGCGGACAAACAGCCGCTGGACTGACCGCCGTCACCCCAGCGATAGCTCCGTCACCCCAGCGAAAGCTGGGGTCTCACGCAACAATGCGATGCGGCATGAGATCCCAGCTTTCGCTGGGATGACGGCTATTTCCAGTTGATCGCCGGCCGCGCCTGCTCCTCGAGCCAGGCCATCGCCGCGAACCACGGGCTGCCGCCATAGCTCACCCGCGCGACGCCGGCATCGGCCAGCGGCTGGGTCGGCGCACCCGGTCCCGGGATGACGTTGATCAACGCGCCGGTGCGGTTGACGATCTCGGCGATGGTCTCGGCATCGCGCAGTCCGGGCACGAAGATGCCGCTGGCGCCGGCCTCCATATAGGCTTTGGCCCGATCGATCGTTTCATCGCGCGTGGAATCGTCGCATTGTGCAGCTGGCGTACGCAGATAGAGATCGATCCGCGCGTTGATGAAGAAGGCATCGCCCGCTCCCTTGCGCGCCGCCGCGACGCGCTCGGCCTGGGTCGCGATCGGATAGATCCCCTCGCCGCCGATCACCGAATCCTCGAAATTGCACCCGACAGCGCCAGTCGCTGCAAGGCCGGCCAGATTGGCGGTGATCCCGGCCGTGTCCTGGGCATAGCCGCTCTCGAAATCGATCGACACAGGCACATCGACCACGTTCATGATCCGCTTCGCATTGTCGAAGACAAGATCAAGCGGCACTTCCTCGCCATCACCGAAACCGAGCGATCCGGCGGCGCCATAGCTGCCGGTCGCGATCGCCTTGGCGCCCGCCTTGGCGATCGCCACCGCGCTGCCCGGATCCCAGCAATTGTAGATGATCAGCGGATCGCCGGGGACATGGAGCGCGTGGAAGGCTTCGTAAGCGGACATGACGACTCTCCCGAAAGTTTCGACGTTCGTTGCCAATTTGTTCCCGCCCCGTCAACCGACCGACGGGCTGGTTCATTCCTCCCCATCGCAGATGGGGAGGGGGACCGGCCGCGCAACGGACGGTGGAGGGGAAATGTCCCGTCCTCGCGGCTGCGCCGTTGCGGCCCCTCCACCACCGGCTCCGCCGGCGGTCCCCCCCTCCCCATGCTTGCATGGGGAGGATTCTTTTAGTGAACGAACCGCGCGACCACGTCGCGATAGCTGCGGCTGACTTTCACCTGGCCGCCCGAATCGAGCACCAGGAAACATTCGCCATTGGTATGCGGCTTGACCTGGCGGACGAGATCGAGATTGACGATGGTCGAGCGATGCACCCGCTGGAAGCGGCGCGGGTCGAGCCGCTTTTCCAGGTCCTTCATCGTCTGGCGCAGGATCAGCGTGTTGTCGCCGGTCTTGATGCACATATAATCGCCCGCCGCTTCGACCACTTCGATCGTGTCGACGTCGACGCGGAAGATCTTGCCGCGATCCTTGATATTGATGAGCTTCTCGAAGCGGTTGGCCGACACCTCACCGCCGTCTGCGATCTCCTCGGCCGCTTCCGGCGCAACCTCGGCCAGCGCTTCCTTGTATTTGCCGACTTCTTCGGCGGTGCGCTTCTCGCTCAGCCGCTGACGGACGCGGTCGAGCGTGTCGGCGAGGCGCGATTCCTCGACCGGCTTGACCAGATAATCCGTCGCCTGCGCCTCGAACGCGCGAATGGCGTGGTCGGAATAAGCGGTGACGAAGACGAACAGCGGCGGTTCGACCTCCATCAGGCCCTGGATCACCGAGAAGCCGTCGAATCCCGGCATCTGGATATCGAGAAACACCAGATCGGGTTTATTGGTCTTGATACTGCGGATCGCCTCGCGCCCGTTGGCGCAACGATCGATAATCTCGACATCGTCATGCGCCTGAAGGCGGAGTTCGAGCCCCTGGATCGCGAGCGCTTCGTCGTCCACCAGGATGGTTCTTATGGTCATGCGGCCTCTCTATTCGGATCTTCCAACTGGTACGGAATCTCGATCTCCACAGCAAAGCCGCCCCCTGGTGTAGACCGAGCATCGAAACGGTGGTCAGGTCCGTACGCCTGAGCCAACCGATCTCTTATATTGGCGAGCCCCACGCCAGTTGAAAGGCTCGGCCCTAACTTGTTCTCGATCAAGCCGGGGCCGGTGTCCGACACGGCAATCCGGACCCGTTCGCCGACGAGACGTGCCGAAACTGCGATTTCCGCCCCCTCCTCGCTCGGCGTGACCGCATATTTGATCGCGTTTTCGACCAATGGCTGGAGCAACAAAGAGGGCAATCGCGCGCGTTCGGCGCGGGGATCGATCTCGAACACCGGGCGCAGGCGCTTTTCGAACCGCATCTTCTCGATCTCGAGATAGAGTTTGAGCGTGTGTACTTCCTGCGCGACCGTCACGTTCGCGGTCGGCTCATAGATCAGGGTGAAGCGCAGGAAGTCGGCCAGCCGCGACAGCATCGCATTGGCGCGCTCGGTCTCCTTGAGCAGCACCAGGGTCGAGATCGAATTGAGCGTGTTGAACAGGAAATGCGGGTTGAGCTGATAGCGCAGCATCGCCAACTGCGCCGTCGACGCCTGGTTGCCGAGCACCAGCAACTGGTCCGCTTGCTGTTCGACGATCAGGTAGAAATTGATCCCGAAATAGAGCGCAGACCAGCCCGCCAGCACGGTGAAATTGAGGAACAGCTGACCGAACACCAGGCCGAGGTTGAGCCCAGGATTGTCCTTCATGATGCTGTAGGAGAAGCCGTTGAGCACCGCCGCCAGGAAGGTCGCGCCGGCCAAGGTCACTACCGTCAGCAGGATCGCGCTGATCCGCGGCAGGCGGCGATAATAGCCGTACAGCGTCGAAAGCAGCAACGTGATGCAATAGCCGACGATCGATTCGATGATCCCGGGGATCAGCGCCGACATCGGCGCGCCGTTGGACACCGACGATACCGAGCGGAGCAGCAGATAGCCGCCCCAACCGACGCCCTGCAGCGTCCAGAAGGCGCGACTCTTGTCCTCGAAGAACGGACGCGAAAAGATTCCCGGTGTCCAGACGCGGCGCTTCTGGTCGGTCGAGGAAGCATCGGTCGGTGCCGGCGCAGAGGACGAGATCGTGGCCATCGGGCTGGCCCCTTTATACGCGCCGGCCCATGCGCGCAAAGCTGGGGATGTCGAAACACTGTACTGAACAGGAATAGATATGGTCTTTACGGCGTCTCTTGCCTTAGGAGCAGCCCCGCAATGAGTCCCGTCACCCGCCTCGACACGCTCGGCGGCCGCTTCGGCTGGCTGTTGCTGCTCGTGGCCGCGTTGCTGGCGCGCAGCGTTGCGCCGGAAGGGTGGATGCCGGTGGTCAACGCCGCCGGCGGGATAGAGATCACCGTGTGCAACGGCGCCGGACCCGACGATGCGATGGTGCTGTCGCCCGACGGCAAGTTGCATCACAAGGCGCCGGGCAAAAACCAGCCCGGCGACCATGTTTGCGCCTTTTCGGGGCTGGGTATCGCCGACGCGCCGCCGTCGGTTATTGCCGACGTTGCGCCGATCACGTCGCCCGACGCCGCACCTGCGCTCGGCCCGATCGAGGCTGTGCCCGGCCGCGGCCTAGCCGCGCCGCCGCCGCCCGCCACCGGACCGCCTTCCCTCGCCTGAACCGACGCTGCCTCCGGCAGCTTGAGCGATTCAGTAAGGGGAATGATTGTGACTATTGCCAAGCGCACCCTGTGGTGCGCCTCGCTCGCCGCGATGGCGAGCGCCATCGCACTGCCCGCGCATGCCGCCGACGACACCACGCCGGGCGACGACCGCCGCGACGACATATTGATCACCGCACAACGCCAGCAACAGACGATCGAGAACGCACCCTCGACCCGCGCATCGATCGACGCCGACACGATCGCGCGGACGGTCAATGCGATGAATGTCGAGGACACGATCAAATATCTGCCCAGCCTGATCGTGCGCAAACGCCATATCGGCGACACCCAGGCGCCGCTGGCGACACGCACCAGCGGCCTAGGCGCCAGCGCACGCAGCCTGATCTATGCCGATGGCGCGTTGCTCTCGGCATTGATCGGCAACAACAACACCTCGGCCAGCCCACGCTGGAGCGCCGTCAGCCCGCAGGAAATCGCGCGGATCGATGTGCTCTATGGGCCATTCTCGGCGGCCTATCCGGGCAATTCGATCGGGGCGGTGGTAAATATCACGACGCGCCTACCCGACGATCTCGAGGCGACCGCGACCGCGGGGGTGAGCGTCCAGACCTATGACCTCTACGGCCGGCGTGATACCTATCCGGCCTATCAGGCTGGGGTGACGATCGGCGACCGTTTCGGCCCGCTGGCTCTGTTCGCGAGCTACGACCACGTCACGAGTCGGTCCCAGCCGATCGGCTATGTCACCGGCGCCGCGGGTCCGGGCGTGGTCGGCGCGATCCCCGACCGCAACCGAACAGGCCAGCCGATCACCATCCTGGGATCGAGCGGGATCGAGCGTCAGGGGCAGGATCGCCTCAAGCTCAAGGCCGCGCTCGACCTGGGCAGCGATATTCGCCTGACCTATGTCGGCGGCCTGTTCCTCAACCGGACCAATGCCAGCGCCGAGAGCTATCTAACGGCGACCGCAACCGGCCTGCCGGTCTATCCCTCGACCTCGTTCGCCAGCGGAACCTATGCGTCGCGCCAGCGCCACTGGTCGCACGCTGTGTCGCTCGGCGGATCGGGCGGCGGCATCGACTGGCAAGTGATCGGCACGCGCTATCGCTTCGCCGATGACGAACAGCGGGTGCCCACGGGCTCCCTGCCCGCTGCCTTGTCGGGCGGTAGCGGCAACATCACCCGGCTCGACGGCATGGGCTGGGACACGCTCGATGCCAAGGCGGCCTGGAGCCGCGGCGGCAATGTGCTCAGCGCCGGGGCGCATTGGGATCGTTTCGTGCTGGCGAGCAATCGCTATGCGACGACCGATTGGATCAAGGGAGCCGACGGCGTGCTGAACCAGCAATCGCTGGGCAAGACCCGCACCGCCGCCTTGTGGGCACAGGATGCGCTCGACCTGCTGCCCAGGCTGACGCTGGCCCTCGGCGGGCGCTACGAATGGTGGCGCGCTTATGACGGGGTCAATTTCTCGGCCTCGCCGATTGTATCCAATATCCAATCCGAACGCTCGACCGCCCGCTTCTCGCCCAAGGCGTCACTGGCCTGGAAGTCCACCGACAAGTGGAAGGTGCAGCTGTCCTATGGCGATGCCTGGCGCTTCCCCACGGTCGGCGAGCTCTATCAGCTCGTCACCAGCGGCGTGCTCGGCGCAGTCCCCAATCCCAACCTCAAACCCGAACACGCCCGTTCCACCGAGCTCGCGATCGAACGCAGCGACGCCAAGGGATCGATTCGCCTATCCTTGTTCAACGAGGTCGTGACCGATGCGCTGATCTCGCAGACCGGCACCATCCCGGCGGTCGGCGGCGGGACGCTGACCGCGAGCTTCGTCCAGAATGTCGATCGCACGCGAGCGCGTGGCGCGGAACTGGCCGTCGTTCGCAACGACCTGATTCCCCGCCTCGATTTGTCGGGCAGCGTGACTTATGCCGATGCCACGACGCGCGCAGATCCTGCTCTTCCGGCGGCGGTCGGCAAGCTGATCCCGACGGTGCCGCGCTGGAAGACGAATGCGGTCGCGACCTGGCGACCGGTCGACGGCGTGTCGCTATCGGCGGCAGCGCGCTATTCGAGCCGGATGTACGGCCAGCTCGATAACAGCGACGCGGTCGGCAACACCTATCAGGGTTTCTACAAATTCTTCGTCGTCGACCTGCGTGCGCAATTTGTCGTTGCGAAGAAGTACTTGCTCGGGTTGGGCGTAGATAATGTCAACAATGACAAATACTTCCTGTTCCACCCCTTCCCACAGCGCAGCCTCCACGCCGACCTGACGATCAAGCTATGAGCGTCAGGCTACCCGGCTCGCGCTGGTACAATACCGTCTGGCGCTGGCATTTCTATGCGGGGATGTTCTGCGTCCCGTTCGTGCTGTGGCTGGCGATCACCGGCAGCATCTACGCCTGGCGGCCGCAGATCGAGGCGTGGCTCGACCGGCCCTACGATTCGCTCGTTCCCACCGCGACCCGCGCGATGCCCGAAGCGATCGCCGCGGCCGCGGTGGCGGCGGTGCCGGGATCGCGGCTGCACAAATACGAGCTGCCGCCATCGGACAGATCGGCCGTGCGCGTGCTGGTCGGCGCCGACAGCGGGGATCGACGTGTCTATGTCGATCCCTACAGGCTCAGGCCGCTCGCGGTGGTGATCGACGACAACCGACCGATGCAAATCGTGTCACGCCTGCACGGCGAACTGCTCGCCGGCGCGTGGGGCAGTTATATCGTCGAGATCGCGGCCTGCTGGACGCTCGTGATGATCCTGACCGGCCTGTATCTCTGGTGGCCGCGCGGGCGGAAGGGTTTGGCGGGCGTGCTTTATCCGCGCCTGTCGGGCGGCCGCCGATTATTCTGGCGCGACCTGCACGCGGTGACGGGCATCTGGGTGTCGCTGCTCGCGCTGTTCGTGATCTCCACCGGCCTGCCATGGGCGAAGGCATGGGGCAGCTATTTCAAGGAGATACGAACGGTGACCGGCACGCTCGACGGGCCGGTCGATTGGACGATCGGCGGCCGCAAGCTGTCGGATGATCCGATGCTCGGCGAGCATGCCGGCCATATCGGCATGACGATGCATCCCCAGGGTGTCCAGCCGGGGGAGCTGAATCGCGCCGTCGCCGCAGCGAATGCGCTCCACTTCACGCCGCCAGTGCTCGTCTCGCCGACGGGCAATGAACCGCATGGCTGGACCGTCGCGTCCGATGCCGCGAATCGTCCGCTGCGCGCACAGGCGGTGATCGATGGTGCGACCGGAGCCGTGCTCGCGCGCAAGGGTTTCGCCGAGCGCCACTGGATCGACCGCGCCGTCGGCTACGGTATCGCCACACACGAAGGCCAGTTGTTCGGAATCGCTAACCAATCGCTGATCACCCTGGGCGCGCTGATGCTGATGACGTTGAGCATATCGGGAGCGGTGTCCTGGTGGCGGCGACGGCCATCGGGCCGGCTGGGCGCACCGCTGCCGCTCTCGCGTCCCCGCTTCGGCACAGCGCTGATCGTCGCGATCGTTGCGCTTGGGCTGGCGATGCCCCTGTTCGGCGTGTCGCTGCTGGTGGTGCTGGCAATCGAGCGCGGACTGAAACGTTGGTCTGGCATCGCCCGTTGGTTGGCATTGCGAACGATCCGAGCCTAACCTTCCAGCGCCGCGCAGCACGGCTGCGATCTCCAGCCTATCGCCAAAAAAAGAAAACGCCGCCCCTGCCCGGAGGCAGGAGCGGCGCTCTTTAGTCAGTCGATCGGCTAGATCAGAACTGGAAGTTCACCGTACCGATGAAGGCACGCGGGCTGCCAATCTGAACGAACGGCGCGTTGAACACGGTCGTCGACCCACCAGTGAAACCGCCAACATAGAATTTGTTGAACACGTTCTGGACGTTGACCTGGAAGAAGGTCTTGTCGTTCAGGCCCAGGAAGGCGAGATTCAGGCGCGCGTCGATATCAACGGTGCCGTAAGCAGGCGTCTTCGCGGGGAAGACCTGAAAAGCGGTACCGCCGACGCAGGTCTGGTTCACGATCGAGCCGGTGCACTGCAGGTTCGGAAGATTCTGGTCGTTCAGATAGCGCGGCCCGGTAACCTTGCCTTGCACACCAAGCGACACCGGACCGACATCACCCTGCAGGCGCAGGCCGTACGTATAAACTGGCGAACCAGATTCGCGCTTGCCGGCGGTCTGAGCGAGGATCGGCTGACCGAGCGTCGTGCAATTCGCCGTCGTGGTGGTCGTGCACTTGCCGAGCTCGACGTTGTTCTTGATCTCCGACTTCAGGTACGAACCCCAAGCGTAGATCAACAATTCGCGGACCGGGCGATAGGCAAAGCTGCCGTCGATACCGTACTTATCAACGCGACCGAGGTTGCGATAGATCGTCTGATCCGAAACCACGTCGTACGCGCTCGCCAGACGGTTGGTGAACCGCGTGTACCACGGGCTGATCGTCGCCTGGATCTTGCTGGTGGTATAGCGAACACCAGCGTCGAAGTTATCCGAAGTTTCCGGATTCGGATTTGCCGCCGGATTGTTGGCTGCATAGAAATAGTCCTGGTACAGATTGTCGGTACCCGGGACCTGCAGACCCTTCGAATAATTCACGTAAGCGGTCAAGCCGCCCCCGAACTTGTAGGTCGCACCGGCGTTCGGCAGCACGCGGTTGTAGGTATACTGACGGAAACCGATCGCGCCCGCGTTCGGGTTCGCCGCAGCATAAATCGCGTTGGCGGCGTCATTTCCACGACCCAAGCAATCGACATTGCCGCTGGCCGAGGTGGTGAAGCAGAAGTTGTGCAGGTTACGCTTGAACCAGGGCGCACGGACGCCGAGATTCACGGTCAAGCCGCCAAACGTGCCACGATATTCACCCGACACCTGGTCGAGCACGGCGAACGACAGACGGTCGCGCTTTTCAACGATGTTGCCGTTCTTGTCGCGGATCGGGCTGTTGATCGGAAAGACGTCGAACGGCTGACCATTGGCCTGAAGATAGCCGAGTTCGCCGGTCTGACGGTGACGCCCATAGTCATGCGAGTAGCTGATACGGACCGAGTTGTTGTCGTTCAGGTCGTAACGCAGCGACGAGATCAGGCCGTAACGGTGGGTGACGGTCTGGCTCGGCGCGAGCAGCGTCACGCGATCAAGCGTGTCCCCGTCGCCGTTCAGGTCGTGGCCGATATAGTAGGAGCCGCCGACGAACCCGTAGAGCGGCGTGGTGATCGCACCGCGCGTCGCGGTGGCGGTTTGGGTATAGCCGTTGCCCTCAATACCGGTGACGGTGCCGCCGCCATTCGCCTTGACGTACTGGAAGCTGGGTTCGACCGTCAGGACGAGACCCTTCGCCAGGGTGAAGCGCGAGCTGATGCGGATGTTACCGGTGTTCGACGGGTTGTAGCGCTCATCGAAGCTGGTGCCGCACGCAATGCCATTGTTGGAAGCGCCCGGCGCATTGACGATAGCTGGCGAATCGACGAGGCCCGCCCGCGCGGGCGACGTCTGGCAGCGCGCGATCGGATAAGGCAGTTCGTCGCGGTCGAATGGGAAGCGGTTGTTCGTGCCAGTGCCCGCCGGGCGCGTCCCGCCGGTCGATGTCGTCAGATCTTGCCGCAGCGGCGCCGATCCGAAGAAGTTGTTGCGGTTGACGTTGTAATTAGCCGCGATCGAGATGAAGTCGCCGTTCGAGCCGATCGGCTGGTAGATGCGACCGTTATACTGCGCCTTGCGGATCTTGCCGAAGTTGTTGAACACCACATTGTTCTCGGCGTGGCTCATCGACAGCCAGGCCTTGGTCCCGAACTTGGTGAACTCGCCCGTGTTGATCAGGCCGAAAATGCGGAAGAAGTTGTAATCACCGATCGAGCCCTGAAGGCGCGCGCCAAACTCGTTGGTCGGCATGATCGTGCGATAATTGACGGTCGAACCCGAGGCCGCGGCGGTCGGGCTGTCGACGTCGGTCGAGCCGTAGCTGACATTGACTTGCTCGATCAGTTCGGGGTCGAGCTGCTGGTTCGAATAGAGCGCATAGTTGCCGGTGTCGTTCAGCGGCACGCCGTCGAAGGTCAGGCCGATACGCGAGGAGTCGAAGCCGCGGATGGTCAGCGTGCCGCCGCCCGAACCGAACGGATCGTTGTTCTGGAAGCTGACGCCCGGCAGTGCATTGATCGTGTCGAGAATCGAGTTGCCCGGGGTCTGGCGCGAAATGAACTGCTGGTTCAGCACGCCACGTGCCTTGGTCGTGTCCGGAATTTCAACGCCGCCGACGCCCTTGGTCTTGGTCGCGGTGATGACGATGTCGCCTTCGAAGTCCGCCGAACCGGCCGACTGCGCAAAGGCCGCCCCCGGAAGCATGATCGCGGCCGCAGCCACGCCAATAAGAAATTGAGTCCGCATTATATTCCCCTTTGGGCGTGAGTCGCTGATTAGCGCGGCGTTGTTTCACCGTCGCGAGGGCCCATGGGGACTGAATATTTCCGTTAGATGACAACGCAAGAGCGCAGCGATTTTACTGTGGATTAAGTCATGCTGCGTTGCAAAAAAGCATCATCCCGCGTCCGCGACGATTGCGGCCCATCCGGCCTCATCCATGACTTCAATATTGAGTTCGGCCGCCTTCTTGAGCTTTGAGCCGGCACCGGGGCCGGCGACGACCAGGTCCGTCTTCGCCGACACCGATCCCGACACGCGCGCGCCGAGCGCTTCGGCCTGGGCCTTGGCCTCGTCGCGGCTCATCGTCTCGAGACTTCCGGTGAAGACGACGGTCTTGCCGCTGACGCGTGATTCGCGCGCCTTGAAGACGAAGGGCGGTGGACTGACCTCCGCCAGCAGGTCATCCCACACCGCGCGGTTGTGCGGCTCGTGGAAGAAATCGGCGAGGGCGTTGCCGACCGCGGCACCGACATTGTCGACGCCGATATGCTCGGCGATCGCCTTGTCGCGCCGCGCGCGGAATTTCTGCTCGTCTTCCGCCAGCGCAGGGTCGATGCTGTCGCGGAGCGCGATGATCTCGTCGGCCAGCGCCTTGATCTCCGGCAGCGTAGCATGGCGCTTCAGCAAGTCGCGCGCGGTGACCACGCCGACATGCCGGATGCCCAACCCGAACAACAGCCGCACCGGATCGGGCGCGCGCTTGGCCTCGATGGCGTCGAGCAGGTTGTCGACCGACTTCTCCTTCCATCCCTCCCGGCCGAGCAGTTCCTCGCGATGCGCGGCGAGGCGGAAGATGTCGGCAGGCTCGGCGATCCAGCCGAGATCGAGGAATTCGCGGATGGTCTTGTCGCCCAGCCCTTCGATGTCGAGCGCCCCGCGGCTGACGAAATGGCGCAGCCGCTCCTGTCGTTGCGCCGGACAGATCAGCCCCCCGGTGCAGCGGATATCGACCTCGCCTTCCTCCGCCAGCGCTTCCGAATTGCATTCCGGGCAATGGGTCGGGAAGGTCCAGGGACCGCGCGGTTCGTCGCGTGTCAGATTCTCGACTATCTGCGGGATGACGTCGCCCGCGCGCTGCAGCACGACGCGGTCGCCCGGCCGCACGCCCAGCCGCGCGATCTCATCGGCATTGTGCAACGTCGCGTTGGTCACGACGACGCCGCCGACGGTCACAGGCTCGAGCCGCGCGACCGGGGTCAGCTTGCCGGTCCGCCCGACCTGGATGTCGATTCGCTCGAGCGTGGTCTGCGCGCGCTCGGCGGGGAATTTGTGCGCCAGCCCCCAGCGCGGCGCGCGGCCGACAAAGCCGAGGCGCGCCTGCCAGTCGAGCCGGTCGACCTTGTAGACCACGCCATCGATGTCGAACGGCAGGTCGGCGCGCTCGGCTTCGATCGCTTTGTAGGTCGCCAGCGCCTGGTCGAGCTTGCCGCCCGGCTGAAACTGGCGCGTGACCGGAAAGCCCCAGCCGCGAATCGCGGCAATCACTGCCGATTGCGTGTCCCCCGGCAGCGCGCTGGCGTCTCCCCACCCCCAGGCAAAGAAGCGCAATGGACGCGATGCGGTGACGGCCGCGTCCTTCTGGCGCAGCGATCCGGCCGCAGCATTGCGGGGATTGGCGAATTGGCGCGCTTCCTTGCCGGTGTCCTCGGCTTCGGCGAGCAAGCGCGCGTTGAGCGCGGCGAACGCCTGTTTCTCCATATAGACTTCGCCGCGCACCTCGAACACGTCAGGCGCCCCGGCGGGAAGCGCGGCCGGGATATCGCCGATCGTGCGGACATTTGCGGTGACGTCCTCGCCGATCTGACCGTCGCCGCGCGTCAGCGCCTGGACCAGCCGCCCCTTTTCGTAGCGCAATGAGCAGCTCAGCCCGTCGATCTTGGGTTCGGCGGTCAGCGCGATCGTGTCGCCCTCGCCCAGATTGAGGAAGCGGCGGACACGGCCAACGAAATCGCCGACTTCCGTATCGTCGAAGGCATTGTCGAGGCTGAACATCGGCCGCGCATGCGCGACCTTGGCGAGGTGCCCGGCGGGCGCGGCACCGACCTTGCGGCTGGGCGAATCGTCGCGGACCAGATGCGGGAACGTCGCCTCGATCGCGTTGTTGCGGCGCATCAGCGCGTCATAGTCGGCGTCCGAAATCTCCGGCGCGTCGTCGGCATGATAGAGCCGGTTGTGGTGCGCGATCTCCGCCGCTAGCCGTTCGAGTTCCTGGGCAGCGGCTTCATCGTTGGCGGGCAGCGGAATCGTCATGCGCCTTTCTTTAGCAGTCAATGCGGCGCAGGAAACCGGGCCGCTCGCCGCAATTGCGCCATGCGCGTCCGTCAAGTTCGATGGCGATGCTGATCGTCCTCCTCGCGATGCAGGCGGCGCCCGTCACCGGCGAGCGGACAATCTATTCCGGCAATGATCTCAACCGGTTCGACTTGGCCAAAGCCAAACCCAAAGCCACCGAGAATGCGTGCGGCGTCGACAATCCCGGCGAGGACATCGTCGTCTGCGCGCGCCGCAAGATGATGGACATCGATATCAGCCGGATGCCCAGTTTCGCCGAAAAGCCGGTCCGCTCGGTCGTCGACCTGCCCGGAGGTGCCAAAGCCGGTGTCGGCACCACGGCGCGTGAGGTCGGCGGGTTCACCTCTAAGGCGATCATGGCGAAGGTGAAGATTCCTTTCTGACCGGCCTAATGCCCGACGACCGTCGCCACCACGAGGACGACAATCCCGGCCAGCGACAGCAATGACAGCCGCACCGTCCGCTCGATCCAGAATGAGCGCCGCCGCGTGAGCGCCAGCGTGGCCGCGATTTCGCGCGAAAAGGTGCTGAAGTCGGCGACATAGCCCCAGCGCGCGCGAAACAGGAAGAGGCAGATCGCGCTGGAACCGGCAAGCAATCCCATCAGTAGCAAGACCGGCACCATATGCACCGTCGCGATGTCCAGCTTCGCCGTGGCTCGCGCGATCAGGCCGACAAAGGCGAGGATCAGGCCATCGAAGGCAAGGATACCGCGCGCCTTGGTCAATTGCCGGTCGACGATGCGGTCGACATAGGCGACCGCCGCATCGCCATAACTGGGATGATCGTCGATCGCACCGTCATCGCTCTTTTCGTATCGCGCCGTGAGCGCTTCGTGATGTCCTTCGGTGCCGCCGGGAATGTCGGGAAACCACGTCATCGCCCAGATCGTCGCGGCGATCAGCACGACGGCGAAGATCAGGTCGAACGTTCCCATTATACTGCGCCGACCTCCCAGGCGGCGGGCGAGCGACGCAACGCAGTCATGCCGCCTCGAGCAGGCGTTCGGCTTGCGCCCGCGCCTCGTCGGTGATGGTGGCCCCCGATAACATCCGGGCAATCTCCTCGCGCCGCGCCGCGCTGTCGAGCGCGCTCACGCCGGTGCGCGTCACCAGACCGTCGGAGGATTTGGCGATGAAATAATGCTGTCCGCCGCGCGCCGCGACTTGCGGGCTGTGCGTGACCACCAGCAATTGCGTGCGATCGGCCAGCCGCGCGAGACGTTCGCCGATCGCCGACGCGACCGCTCCGCCGACGCCGCGATCGATCTCATCAAAGATCATCGTCGCCGCCCCGCCCTCCTCGGCCAGGCTGACCTTGAGCGCGAGGATGAAGCGCGACAATTCGCCGCCCGAGGCGATCTTGGTCAGCGGCGCGAACGGCGCGCCGGGATTGGTCGCGATCTCGAATTCGACGCGATTCTTGCCGCCCGGACCCCATTGCTCGTCGGGCAAGGTCTCGATCATCGTGCGGAATCGCGCGGCATCGAGCTTGAGCGGGGCAAGTTCGCCGGCCACCGCCGCGTCGAGCCGCGCCGCTGCAGCATGGCGTTCGGCGGACAGCGCGTCGGCCGCCGCTTCATAGGCGGCGCGCGTCTCCGCGACCCTGCGGTCGAGGAGAGCCAAGCCTTCCTCCCCCGCTTCAATTGTCGCGAGCCGGCCGGCCATGTCTTCGGCGAGCTGCGCCAATTCATCGGGCTGGACACGATGCTTGCGCGCCATCGCGCGGAGATCGAACAGCCGCGCCTCATCCTCTTCGAGCGCGCGCGGATCGAACATCAAAGCGGCGCGTGCGGCCGCGAGCTGATCCTCGGCCAGCGCACCCTCGTTGATCGCGCGATCGAGCGCCGCCAGCGCCTCGCCCAGCGCGGGATGCGCATCGGCGACACGCTCAAGCACGCGCGCGGCCTGACGCAACCGGGCGAGCCCACCATCGGAGCCCGCCAGATAGTCGTCGAGCGCCACCATATCCTCGGCGATTTTCTCGGCGCGCTGCATCGAGCGTCGGCGCTCGGCCAGCACCTCCTCCTCGCCGGGTTCGGGTGCCAGTTGCCGCAGTTCGGCGACGGCATGCGCCAGATAGTCGCGGTCGCGCGCGGCTGCATCGATCTCCGCGCGCGCCACCGCCAGCGCATCCTCGGCATCGCGCCACGCGCGATAGGCCTGCGCCACCACCCCGGCATGGCAGCGCCCGAACGCGTCGAGCAAGGCGCGGTGGCCGCGCGGATTGAGCAGCCCGCGATCGTCATGCTGGCCGTGTACCTCGACCAGATATTGCGCCAGTTCGCGCAGCAACCCGGCCGAGGCCGGCTGGTCGTTGACGAACCCGCGACTGCCGCCATCGGCCTTGACGATACGGCGAATGATCAGCGGCTCGCCCGGATCGATCTCGAGCGCATTTTCGGCGAGCAGCGAGGCGATCGGACCGCCATCGTGGGGAGTATCGAAGCTGGCGGTGACCACCGCTTGCGCCGCGCCCTGGCGGACCAGCCCGCTATCGGCCCGTGCGCCGAGCGCGAGCCCCAGCGCATCGAGCAGGATCGACTTGCCCGCGCCGGTCTCTCCGGTCAGCACGCCCAGCCCGGCGCCGAAATCGAGTTCGAGCGCTTCGATCAGCACAACGTCCCGAATGGCGAGCGAGGTCAGCATCGCGCCATCCTTAGCGGCAAAAATGATGCCGGGTCATCATGCTAATTTGCCGCTCGCGTACCGCTTTTCCCTTCGCCGGCTTGCGGGAGAGGGAGGGGCCCGCCGCCGTAAAGCGGTGGGAGGGTGAGGGTCTTCTTTCTTCTTTTTAAGAGAGAGCCGGCCGGAA